>DATLTX010000075.1:0-18940 GCA_035533435.1 Binataceae bacterium (SeqCode) | reverse complement strand
CTGTTGCGCACCGAACGGCTGGCGGCGGCGGGCACTTTCGCGGCGGGAGTTGCGCACGAGGTCAATAATCCGCTCGCCTCGATCTCGTCGCTGGTTCAGTCGCTGCTCAGCGCCGAGACCGACTTGCAGCGCCGCACGACTCTGCACACGATTCTTTCCCAGATCACGCGGATCTCGGGAACCCTTAAGGACCTGGTGAATTTCGCGCGCCCCTCGGCTGCCCAGCACAAGGTAATCGACCTCAACCAGATGGTCACCGATACGCTGCGCATCATCACCTACGACAAGCGCTTCAACGGGATCAGCGTCGAATCTGAACTCGCCCCCGATTTGGCGCCCGCATTTGCCGACGACAACGAAATCCAGCAGGTGCTGCTCAACCTGCTCTACAACGCCGCCGACGCAACCCACAGCCAGGGCGGCGCGATTCGCGTCATTACCAGCAACCGCACTACCGCGAGCACCGGCGAGCATCGCCGCGTCATGATCCGCGTGGTCGATAACGGCATCGGCATCCCGCACGAGCATCTGGAGCGCATTTTCGACCCGTTTTTCACCACCAAGCCCGCGGGCGCCGGCGCTGGCCTCGGGCTGTCGCTCAGCCAGCGCCTGATTCTTTCCAACAAGGGCACCATCCGGGTCGATAGCGAAGTCGGCAAGGGCACCAAGATTACCATCCTGCTGCCCGCGCACGGGAACGCGGTCCAGGCACAGAGCGCCGCGGCGGGCCAGTGAGCGCGCAACACGCATTCTCGGCGCCGCGTCCGGGTCCGTTTCGGGTGCTGATCGTCGAAGACGAGCCGCTGATGCGCTCGATTATCGTGCAGCTTGCGCGCAGCGAGAGCTACGAGGTGTTCGAGGCGGCGTCGGCCGAGACCGCCTTTGGAATTTTCGAGAAAGAGAAGATCGATCTCGCGATTCTCGATCTCAACCTGACCAGCGGCGGCAGCGGACTCGAGTTGCTCAAGCGGATGCGGGCGATCGATCCCGAAATGATGGGGATAATCGTAACCGCATACGCGAGCGTCGAATCCGCGGTCGAGGCGTTGCACGAAGGCGCCTACGATTACATCACCAAGCCTTTCGCCAACGAGCATCTGAAGGCGGTCGTCGGCAAGGCGCTCGAGGCCAAGGCGCTGTTCCGCGAGAACCGCTACCTGCGCCAGGAACTGCGCGAAAAATACCGGTTCGAAAATATCATCGGCAAGGGCGACGCCATCGAGCAGGTCTTCCGCATGATGGAAAAAGTCGCGCGCACCGATTCGAGCGTTCTGATCACGGGAGAATCGGGCACCGGCAAAGAGCTGGTCGCGCGCGCGATTCATTTCACTTCCGAGCGCAGTGCGGGCCGCTTCCTGCCAATCAACTGCGGAGCGCTGCCCGAGAATCTGCTCGAAAGCGAGCTGTTCGGCTACAAGAAGGGTGCGTTTACCGGAGCCGGTCAGGACAAGCTCGGGCTGCTCAAGGCGGCGGACAAGGGCACGGTTTTTTTCGACGAGATCGGCGAGATGCCGCTGTCGCTGCAGGTCAAGCTCCTGCGCGCGCTCCAGGAGCGCGAGTGCTACCCGCTTGGATCCAACGACCCGATTTCGTTCGACGTGCGCGTGCTCTGCGCGACCAACCGCAACCTCGACGCCGAGGTCAAGGCCGGCCGCTTTCGCGAGGAACTGCTCTACCGAATCAACGTCATCAACATAAATCTTCCGCCGCTGCGCGATCGCAAGGACGATATCCCGCTGCTCGCAAATCACTTCCTGCGCAAGTCGGAGAAGTCGCTCGGACGAATCGCGCTGCGCTTCTCGAAAGGCGCGATGCGCCTGCTGATCAACTATCCGTGGCCGGGCAACGTCCGCGAACTCGAGAACACGATCGAACGCGCGGCGATCCTGGCCGAGACCGACGTCATCCATTCGCACGATCTGCCCGACAAGTTGCGCAGCCCCTCGACCGCCGCCGTTGCGAACCTCGAAAGTTCGGGCCTGACGCTGGAGGAACTCGAACGCGAGCATATCAAGCGCGTCCTCGAGAAGGCCGAGGGCGACAAGGCCAAGGCCGCGCAGGTGCTCGGGATTCATCTCTCAACGCTCTATCGCAAGGTGCAGCGCTACCGGCTTGACGATGTCGGATTGCCGGGGGCGTCGGAGCCTGCGGCGCGTATCGCGTAGCGCGTTAGCCCCGATAGCAATGCGGGCACACCGGATATAGAATTTTCACAGGGCGGCCGCTGGCGGCCGCCGGAGAATCAATATGGGCGACCTCTTAGCTCCGTGGCATCTGCTGGTAATTCTGCTGATCGTTCTGGTGATATTCGGCCCGAGCAAACTCGGCGATGTCGGCGGCGCGATGGGCAAAGCGATTCGCGACTTCAAAAAAGCGATGAACGATTCCGACGAGGCCCCCAAGCCCGTCCAGAAGACCGCCGAATCCGCGCCCGCTCCCACTCCGGTCGATAACAACCCGATCAAGCCTGCCTGACAGCATCCGCGCGTCCGATCGCGAAGCCTGTCTGAGCATCCCCATGCGCGTTATGCGCATCGCGATTGAGTTGCGGTTTGACGCGCCACGCGCTTGCGCCAAGATATTGGCGTGCCCGTGACGAATCGCCGTTCGAGTCTACTCTTCTAAGCAATCTCTCCCCTGCAACTAGGTAGTTTTTCCTATCTCTCTAGGTGCTTTTCCGATTGGGCGTCCACAAGGGTTCCCGTACGGTCGGTGTTGACTGAATGTTTACGCTCGCCCGGCTTTAGAGGATCGACGATTAGGCGAGCAGAGGCCGGAAAAGGGGATCGTGGCCTATTCTTCATCTATTGGGCCGCTCGACGCCGAACTTGGCAGACGCGGCCGCCGTGCACCGGCAGTTTCTCGCCGCTGGAACCACGGAGTTCAGCTTGAGTCGCTCGCGAATCTCGCGCACGAGTTGCGCACCCCGACCCAAATCCTGCTCGGCTATCTCGATATTCTGCGCGATGACCTGACCGGGCAGATCGGCGCGGCTCCGCGCGAAATTATCGAGCGCCTCAACATCAGCGCCCACGAATTGGCGCAAACCGTCGAAAACGTGCTCGACTTCGCAGTCGCCGGGGCCCGCGCCGAGGCCGAATTCGAAGACGAGATCGAGCTCGCCGACCTGATAACAGAAATCAAGCCCGCGCTCGATGCCGCCAATCATCACAAGCATCTCGCCATCGAAGTCGATCTCGAGGGCGCGCCCGCGCGGATTTGCATGCGGCGCCACGCGCTGCGCGCGATCATGCTGAACCTGGCGACCAACGCGATAAAATTCACCGAGCGGGGATCCGTGACTATCTCATTGCGCGCGATTCCCGACTTGCGCCATCTCCAGGAACTCGAACTGCGCGTTCGCGACACCGGCTCGGGAATTGATCGTTCCAAGCTCGACGCCGCGTTCGCGCGATGCTCCCAGTTATCGAGCAGCAGCCGCAGACGCTATCGGGGGATGGGCCTCGGCCTGTCCGTGGTGCAGCGAAATCTCCTTACGCTGGGCGCCACGCTCGAAGTCGAAGCCGGGCTCGGGGCGGGCTCAACCTTTATCGTGCGGATTCCTATTCTGGCGCGGCTCGCGTCAGGCGCATCGCCCGCCAAGGCGTTTGCGCGCGCGGTCCGAAGCCGTCCGCGCCGCGTTCACCGGTAATGGCGCATCAGGCCGACCACTACGCCACGAATCGCCAGCTCCGCCGGATCGACCATAATCGGCAGCATTGCCGAATTCGCCGGCTGCAAGCGCACCCGTCCGTCGGATTCGCGATATAGCTTTTTGACCGTGGCTTCGTTGCCCACCAGCGCGACCACGGTCTCGCCGTTCTCGGCGCTGTCGCGCGACTCGACGATTATGTAATCGCCGTCGCGGATGCCGTCTTCGATCATCGAGTCGCCCTTCACCCGCAGGCAGAAGGTATCTTCGCGCCGGATGAATTCCTCGGGCACGCTGATTGTCTCCGCAGTCTCGATAGCCTCGATCGGCGTGCCCGCCGCCACCTGCCCCGCCAACACAATTCGATGCGCGCCGCCGCCCTTGCCGACGGTCGGCGACATCTCAAGCGCGCGGCTGTGGTTATGCTGGCGGCGGATGAATCCCTTTTGTTCGAGGTTGCGCAGATGCTTATGCACGGTCGCCAGCGACGACAGTCCGAAATACTCGCCAACTTCGGCGAGCGTAGGCGCGTAGCCGTTCTGGCTGATATAGTTTTCCAGGTAATCGACCATCTGCTTCTGGCGCTTGGTCAGCGTGGCCATGCTCGTGTCCCCTCCGAAGTCGGCAGACCTCGTTTGGCCAATCATGGCGAAAAGACGGCGAAGACGCAAGGCGTTCAACTATTCTATCGGTCGCGGTTCCACGGCCACGCCGCACACAATAATCTTGGCCTCAAGTTAAATGGCGAAGCTCAGAATCATTTTCGAAAATGGAGATCCGGAGCGGATCATCGAATTCGATCCCGCCAAGGCGCCGTTCCATCATGACGGCAAGCCCGGATCGATTCTCGATATCCTCCTCGGCCACAAGATTCATCTCGAACACGCCTGCGGCGGGAACTGCGCATGCACCACTTGCCATGTGATCGTCAAACAGGGTGCCAAGCTTTTGAGTGAAGCGGAGGAACAGGAAGAGGACATGCTCGACAAGGCGCCCGGGCTGACGCCGACCTCGCGCCTGGGATGCCAGGCGGTGGTCGAGGATCCGGCGGCCGAGATCACGGTCGTGATTCCGAAGTTCACGATCAACCTGGTAAGCGAATCCGCTGGTGATTCCACCGATGAGCACTGAGTCCGCGCCCGCGATAACGGGACCCGGCGGCAGGCCGCTGCGCACGGCGATCGTCGAGCGCGTCTTTGACCATGCGCCCGACACGAGATCCTTGTTTCTCGCGCCGGCGGACAAAGGTGAAATCCATTTCCTGCCCGGCCAGTTCATTTCGCTGTCGATTCCGCTCGGCGATGAAATCCGATCGCGGCCGTACTCGATCGCGTCGCGGGAAGAGGACGGCGCGCCGTACGAGATCTGCTTTAACCGCGTGGCGCACGGGCGCGGGGCGGCGTGGCTCTTCGAGCGCGCGGCGGGCGACACGATCGGGTTTTCGGGGCCGTTCGGCGCGTTCACGCTTGAACGCGCGCCGGCGGCGGAGACGATCTTTATCGCGGCCGCGACCGGAGTCGCTCCGATTCGCCCGATGATCCATCGCGCCGCCGCGGGAGCGCATCTGGCGATGACGCTCCTATCCGCCGCGCCTTCTCCCGAGCGCATCCTCTACCGGGCGGAGTTCGAGCAGCTTGCGGCGCGCGACGCGGGCTTTCGCTTCGAGACGATAATCGCACCCGAGGACGACTTGTATCGGCGGATTATCGAGGAAGGCGAGCGGCGATGGGTCCGCGGTGACGCGAATCGCACGCGCCATTTCTATATATGCGGAGTGGGCAAGGGCGTTATCGCGCTGCGCGATCTGTTTCGCATGGCGGGCTACGAGCGCCGCGCCGTGCATTACGAGCAGTGGTGACAGGAACAAGAAAACAATCCACAGATTTCACAGATTAATCCGGGCCGCGGCGCATTGGCGCCGCGGCCCGGGTCATTCTGAAAAATCTCTTAATCAGTGTAATCTGTGTAATCTGTGGATTGCTTTTTATTTTGCACTCACTCCGGCGGCGCTTAACTTGGCGCAGTATGCCTCGCCCTCGTCGCGCAGCGGATCGAACTCGGCCGTGATGACCAGCGCGGGCGGCAACGCCTTGTATAGAAGCTTAGTGCGCGAACTCGTCCAGTATCGCCAGTTCGCCGGGGCAATCCTTGATTCGCACCCCGCGCACAATCACCCCCTCGCGCGCGAGCCTGCGCGCGGCGGCGTCCACCAGCTCCGGTGCGATACCGAGAATTCGCGCGATGCTTCTTTCGCTCGCGAATGCGGCGACCTCGAGATGACGCCGCACGATGCGATAAGCCGCCTCGCGCGGCGCAAGCTTGCGCGCCTCGCGCAGCGCGTCGGGCCATCGATGCTCCATCGTGTCCCACACATAGCTGAACGGGTCGGCTAGCTCATCGACCTTGAGCGCGAGAAACTTTTCCTGCAGCTCTTTCATCGCCCGGTCGAACGCGGCGCGCGATTTCGGCTGCGCGTAGCCCGACGCGAGCTTGAGCACTCGAGTCTCGGCGGCGCCCTTGCGCGTGAGCGCGTCCATGACCAGCTTCGCGCAGTGCGAGAGCATCCCGCGCTGATACAGCTTCAGGTAACCGCCCGGCTCGATTCGCAGGCGCAAAAACGCGCCCAGCAGGTCGCGCGCGATAAATCCGGGCCGTCCCGCGATCACCTTGCCGTAGTACACCAGGCGTTTTTTCGGCAGCGCGTCCTTGATCCGCCAGGTCATCCCGATTCCGTAGTCGTGCTGGATATGCTCGGGCACGCGCGGCTCGCGCTGTCCGACGATCGCCTCGCGCAGGCATGGCACGCCCATCCCGGCGACGAACGCGGCGCAAAAGCCGACCTCTTCGATAAACTTGAGCGCGCCTTTTTCGCCGCTTATCCGGCGCGCGGGAACGCGGCGGAATTGATTATCGCGATGACGCTCGAGCGCGCCGAGAACCTCGGGGGGCAGGGTGCGGGAGCTCGCGCGCTTCATCGTTCGGCGCGTTCGACACACTCGCGGAAAATCTCGCGGTAGTTCGCCTTGACGCCGAGCCGGCGGATGATTCCCTCCAGGCCGATAAGCGCGCGAAGCAGAAACACGCTGTGCGCGGGCGATTTGTACAGGCGATGCTCGAATGCGATCTCGCCGACTCGCGTCGCCTTGGCGACCGAGTCGTAATCGGCGGGGTCGAATTCGCGCTCGACCATCATCGGCTCGAACAAAATGCGGATTATCTCGACCATCGGCGCGGGATTCTGTCCGCGCTCGATCCATCCGAGTTCCCGCATTCCGGTTCCGATCGCACGGTCGTCCAGATCGACAATTCCGCGCGCGACTTTCAGGTAAGATTTGCGCACCGCCGGCGCGAAGCGGCGGATCGATCCGAAATCGAGAATGCCGAGCCGCGGATGATAGCTGATGACGTAATTGCCGGGATGGAAATCGGTGTGCAGCACGCCGAACTCGAGGATTTGCCGCCAGACGATCGCGTGCGCCTTGCGCGCGACCCACCGGCGCAGTTCGATATCGACTTCCGGACCCATCGCGTCGGCGAGCGGATAGCCGTCAAGAAAAGTCATCGTCAGCACGCGGCGCGAACTGAGTTCTCCCACGACCGACGGGATCATCACCTCGGGGTCGTCGGCGAGCAGGCGTCCAAACTCGGTCATGTTGCGCGCCTCGCGCACGTAATCGAGTTCCTCGCGCAGGCGTTCTTCGAGTTCTTTGTACACCGCGTTGCAATCGATCTTCTGGCGCATCACGTCGCGCCCGATCGCCTGCAAGGTCATCAGCAACATCTTCACATTGCCGAGATCCTGCTCGACGGTCTTCTCGACGCCCGGATATTGAACCTTGACCGCGACCTCGCGTCCGTCGCGAGTGGTCGCGCGATGCACCTGCCCGAGCGAGGCGGCGGCGAACGCGGTCTGATCGAAAGTGCGGAAGATTTGCTCGGGGCGTTTGCCGATCTCGCGCCGAATCTGATCCGCGATCGTCGCGTAACTCATCGGCGGCACGCTCGATTGCGTCGCCTTGAGCACGTCGAGCGCCTCGCCCGGCAGAAGATCCTGCCGCATCGAGAGCATCTGGATGAGCTTCATGAAGGCGCCGCGCAGATGCGTCGAGCTTTCGACGATCCGCTGCGCGTTCCTGATGTGAGTCTCGAGCAGCTCGCGTTCCTGGTCGCCGCGCGACAGAAACGGGCGCCGGAGCGAGTTCCACAGGTAGCTCGAACCAACTTGAGAGGCGAGCCCGCCCATCTTGATCGCGCGCCGCGCGCGTCCCTGGGTGATTGTGGTGCGCCGCGCCATCTTTAATCCGCGTCGCGATCGATACCGATCCGGTTCATCAGCGTCGCCGCGAGCGCCGCGCCGAATCCGTTGTCGATATTGACCACCGTCACTCCGCTCGCACAGCTATTGAGCATCCCGAGCAGCGCCGCGATTCCGCCAAACGCCGTCCCATAGCCAACACTGGTCGGCACCGCGACGACCGGCTTGTCGAGCAACCCGGCCACCACCGAGGGCAGCGCGCCTTCCATCCCGGCGACGACAATCAGCACGCTCGCGCGGCGCACGGCCTTTAGATTTGCGGTCAGGCGATGAATCCCGGCGACGCCAACGTCGTACAGCCGGGCGACGCGATTGCCGAACAGCTCTGCGCAGATCGCAGCCTCCTCGGCGACGGGAATGTCCGAGGTGCCGGCGCTGACGATCATGATCTCGCCGTGTCCGATGGCGCGGGCAGGCTCTTTGACCACCGCGCCGAGACTGGCCTCGGGATGATAAGTCATCGCGCGCAGAACCTTTTTCACCGCGCGCGCTTTCTCGGGCGCAAGCCGGGTCACGATCAGGTTGGTTCCCGACGCGACCACGCGTTTTCCGATCGCGACAATTTGCGCGGCGGTTTTGCCCTCGCCGAAAACCACCTCGGGCACGCCGCGGCGCAGCGCGCGATGCCCGTCGAGCTTGGCGTAGCCAAGATCCTGAAACGGCAGCTCGCGCAGATCGCGCATCGCGGCCGCGGCGGTCACTTTGCCCGCGGCGACGCGCTCGAGTATTTCGCGGATTCTCGCTTCGGTCATCGGCGTTTAAGCAATTCGGCGCGCAGCGGCCGCTCGAGCGCCAGGCGCAGCTCGCGCACCGCGCGCACGTCGCTGCGGGTTACCGTGATCGTCATCCCGGGGATATTCAGTTGCTCGCCCGGCTGCGGAATATGGCCCAAACGTTCCAGCACCAGACCGCCGATCGTAGCATACTCATCACCCTCGGGCAGGTTGAGGGCAAAGCGCTCGTTCAACTCCGCGATCGGCGCGCGCGCGGCAACGGTGACCGTGACGCGATTGACAATCCGCGCAATCTCCTCGGCGTGGTCGTGCTCGTCGTCGATTTCGCCAACGACTTCTTCGAGCAGATCCTCGACGGTGATGATTCCGGCCGCGCCGCCGTACTCGTCCACGATCACCGCCAGGTTCTCGCCGGTGCGCTGCAGCGCGACCAGCACCTCGTCCAGCGGCATCGATTCCGGGAAATAGCTGACCGGGCGCATCACTTCGCTGATCGGCCGCGAGAGATCGGGCGCTTGCAGAAGATCGAAGACATGCACCACGCCGACGATATCGGTAATCCGCTCGCGGAACACCGGCAGGCGGCTGAAGCCGGCCCGGCGCACCGCCTCGATCGCGGCCGCCAGCGTGACATCGTAGGGCACTGCGTCCACGCGCATCAGCGGCACCATCGCTTTGCGCGCGTCGGCGCGTGAGAAGCGGAAGATCCGGCTGATCATCTGGCGCTCCGACGGCAGGATCGCGTCGTGCTGGTCCTGCGGGAAAGAATCGGACGCGCGGCGATGCAACAGCCGGGCAAGGTCTTCGCGGCTCATGAAAACGCTCTCGGCGTCCGGCGCGACACCCACCACCCGGCGCATCCCGCGGCTCAGCCAGGTTTCCGCGACGAGCACCGGCGCGAGGATCGCGGCAAGGATCCTGAGCGGACGCGAGACATAGCGCGCGAAGCCGAGCGGGTTGCCGAGCGCGATCATCTTCGGAATCGATTCCCCGAAGACGAGCGTGATCGGCGCGAGTATAAATGGCGCCCAGTACGAATAGCCCGGACAGGCGCGATGCAGGAATGCGGTCAGCATGACGGCGGCCAGAACGGTCGCGATATTGTTGCTGGTCAGCGTCAGCGCAAGCAGCCGATCGCGGCTGGCAAGCAGAGCGCCCAGCGCGTGCGAGCGCGAATCGCCGCGTTCGCTCTCGGCGCGCACCTTGACCTCGTCGGCCGAGACGACCGCGATCTCGCTGGCGGCAAAAAACGCCTGCACCGCCACGCACGCAACGAGCGCCGCAACCAGCCCCAACAGCGTCATCGTTTGAGCCTCACGATTTCGACGGTCGCGCCGCGGACCCGCTCGACGCGGGCCTCGAACGCGCCCAGGCGCAGGGTTTCTCCGGCGGGCGGCACGCGCCCGAGCTTGCGCAGCATCACGGCGCTGAGCGTGGGACCGCCGCCGCGCGCCTCGATTGGAGGATCGGCGCCGAGCGCGAGGTTGAGCTTTCGGACCTCGATCGCGCCCGAAGCGAGCCATTCATTGTCGCCGATCTTTTCGAGCTCGGGAACTTCGGTGTCGAATTCGTCTCTGAGTTCGCCGAACAATTCCTCGAGCAGATCTTCGAGCGTCACCAGGCCCAGCAGATTTCCGTACTCGTTGACGACCAGCGCCATCTGAAAGCGGCCGCGCCGCATTTCATCGAACAAGTCGCCGAGCGCCTTGGCCGGCGGAATGAAATACGCCGGACGGACCAGGCGATCGACGCGCGGCGAGACGCTCTCGAGGCGCCGCGCGACGAGATCCTTGGCGTGCAGGATGCCGATGATATTGGTGGGCGCGCCGCGATAGACCGGCACGCGCGAGAAGTGGCCGTGCGCAATTTCCGCCATCAACTGCTCCGGCGCCGCCGCGATATCAAGGGCAAAAATTTTCGCCCCCGGCGTCATCACTTCCGACGCGCGCCGCGTCCCAAAATCGAATACGCGATGGATAAACGCGCGCTCCGCCGGCTCGACTTCGCCCTGATGCTCTCCCAGGCGGAGCAGCGCCTTGAACTCGGCTTCCGAAACCGGACCCGGATGAGGCGCTTCCTCCAGCGGCGTGAAATGGCGCGCGATCGGATGCACCAGCTCGGCAAGGATTGCCAGCGGCCGCGCGGTGAGCCGCGCCACCGCGGCCGGGTAGGCAAGCGCGAAAGTCTTGGGCGTGATGTCGCAGAAGATCAGCACCAGCACCAGCATCACCGGCGCGGCCACGTACGGCCCGATATCGTCGCCGAGCCAGAGCAGAAAAAATGTCGTGGCAAGACATTCAGCGAAGACGTTGGACGCCTCGTTGATTCCGATCACGACAATCAGCGATTCGAGCGGGCGGCGCATCAGGCGGTCGAGCGCGGCTCCGACCGGACGCGTTAGCTGCTCGCGCGTATGCTCCATCCGCGCGATCGTGAAAATCGCCGTTTCCGACGCGGCCAGCGCGGCGCTCGCAAGGATCAGCACCGCAACCGCGATAGGCAGGATGACGATCACTACTGGGCCGCCCGCAATTGGTCCCATCCCGCCAGCGCGGGCGCTCCGCCGCCGACAAAGCGCGCGCCGCGTCCTTTGATGATTCGCCCGATCCGCGTAACCCGCAGCCCGAGTATCGCGGTGAGCCGCCGCTCGGTGTGACCGGGGCGCAGGCAGAACAGCAGCTCGTAGTCTTCGCCGCCGCCGAGCGCGAGCGCCAGATCGTCGCGCATCACGGCACGGTACGCGTCAGAGACGGGGATCGCGCGCGGATCGATTTCCGCGCCAACGCGGCTGCGCTCGAGAATATGGCCCAGGTCCTGCCACAGCCCGTCGCTGATATCGATCGCGGCGGGAACCGGACGGATTCGCGCGAGTCTGGCTCCGGCCGCAAGTCGGGCAACCGGGGCCAGGAAGCGATCGATCAAATGCGCGCGCGCCGCTCCGCGCGCGTGCAGCTTTCCAGCCAGAATACGCCAGCCAACGGCGGCGTCGCCGAGCGTTCCGGTTACGAATATATCGTCGCCGACGCGCGCCGCGTCGCGCCTGAGCGGTCGGGCCGGCGCGTCGCCGATAAGCGCGATCGTGATCGCGAGTTGATCGGCGCGCGCGATATTGCCGCCGACTACATCGACGCGCGCCGCGCGCGCCGCGCGCCCAAGCCCGGCGTACATCTGCTCGAAAAATCGCAGCGATAGACCGGGCCGAATCGCAAGGTTGACGACGCACGCCGCCGGCCTGCCGCCCATCGCCGCGATATCGCTCAAGTTCACCGTCAGGGCGCGAGCGCCCAGTTGCTCGGCAGTGCCCCAGCGCAAGTTGAAGTGAACGCCCTCGACCATGGAATCGATTGTGAGAAGTTGCGCGCCCCGGCTGCGCGCGATTATCGCGGCGTCGTCGCCCGGACCCAGGCGCGTGCGCGGCGACAGCGGCAAGCGCGCGCACAGACGCGCAATCAGGGCGAACTCGCCCACCGAATCTGCCGCGCTTTCGCGCGCAACGATTGCGCTACGCGACCCTGGCGCAAGCCGCTTCACGATTCGCTTGGGGCGTCCGGCGCTTCGCCGGCTTCGGCAATCGGAATTGTGGCGCGCAGCGTAAGACCTGAGGCGCGCTCGAAAGTCGCCTCGACACTTCCTCCCGCCGCCTCGGCCATCGCACGAGCGATAAACAGTCCGAGCGAGGTCGCGCCCGGCCCGTGCCCGCTGCGATCCGGACGCGCCAGCATGGCGGCGAGGTCGGCCGGCGTGATTATAGGACACTGCGCGTTGACTTCCATCTTGAGCTTGCGATCATGCACTGCCGCGCGCAGTGACACTAGCCCGCTGTTCGCGCGGGCGATCGCGCACGCCATCAGGTTGCGCACGATTCGGTCAAGATGATGCCCGTCGAGTGTGGCGGGCTGCAGCGCCGCGAGCACGATGGTGGTCCCCAGGCCGCGGCGGCGCGCCTCGGCGGAGCAGTCGTCGGCGGCTTCAGCGATCACGCGCTTCAAATCAACCCGGGTCAGGATCGGATGAAACCGCCCGTCTTCCTCGATCCGGTACAGGTCCAGCACGTTGCTGACGACCAGGTTCATGTTCCACGCGGTCGAGCCGATCCGGGCCAGAATTGCGCGCTGTTCGGCCGGGTCGCAACTGTCATCCTCGAGCAGTTCCGCGTAGCCGGTCAGTGCGGCCACCGGACTGCGGATGTCATGCGCCATCGTCGCGATCTGGGTTTCGCGAAAGCGCGCGGCCTCTTCCAGCGCCTCGAACTGGCGGCGAATCCTGCTCCGATAGCGATCGAGGAACATCGCGGTCGCCTGAGCGAACGCGAGGGCCGCCAGCAATCCCAGCCCTCGGAAAGCATTGAACCGCGTTACGACCGGGACGAAGTGCTCGGCGGCGGCGTAGATCGCAACCACCGTCGCATCCATCGCGAGCTGCCAGCGCGAGCCCCAACTGACGAACGAGGCGGTCGCGAGCGGGACCAGCAGCATCGCGATAAACCGCGACTCCGGATCTCCGGTGCGCGCGCTGATCCCGACGAACATCGTCATCATGACGGCGCAGTACGCGAGCGTCCAGAATTTCCAGTAACGCTGAAACGCCCTGGTCCACGTCATGCCGAAGAACAGACAGGTTATGGCCAGCAGCGCCCAATGCTCGGCCCGGACGACAGGTCCGATGCGCCCGTCGGCAAAATCGACCATCGCGTAGCCCAGCAGAAAAAACAGGCCCAGCGCGCCCCCAATCTTGAGGACGCCGAGCGCCTCAGCATCGTAGGTGGTCCAGCCAATCGCGGGACGCTCATCCTGGTCCGGGCTGGCTCCCGCGATGGGACCGGCGGAAATGTCGTGATGGATCGTCACTCGATCGAAAAGCTTGACCGCGCAAGCGGCGCGGTGAACCACGATCATAGTCGAGGAAGCTTCGCGGCTAAAGGGCGGGAAATTTGCGGTCTCGAGTCAATTTCTGGCGTCGGCGAGCGCGAGACATAACATTTCGACGGCAAAGTCGACTTCCTGTCGCGTGATCACCAGCGGCGGCGCAAGCCTGACCACGCCTTGCGCGTTAAGCGTCCAGTTGATCACCACGCCGCGCGCCAGCGCGGCGGCAACGAAGCGATGCGCGAAATTGGCGTCGCGAAATTCGATTCCCGCCAGCAACCCGATACCGCGCACAGCCGCGATCTCCGGCGCCGCAATCGCCAGGAGCCGTTCGCGCAGGTATGCCCCGGTCTCTGCCGCCCGCTCTGGAAGCCGCTGGACGACGATAACCTCGAGCGCCGCGAGTCCCGCGGCGCACGATAGCGGATGACCGCCGAAGGTCGTGATATGACCGAGCGCGGGATCGTGCGCGAGCACCGCCAGCACCTCGTCGCGCGCCGCGAACGCTCCCAGCGGCAATCCGCCGCCCAACGCCTTAGCCATCACGAGGATATCCGGCACGACGCCGAAATGCTCGAACGCGAACATCCGCCCGATACGCCCGAACCCGGTCAGCACTTCGTCGAAGATGAGCAAAGCGCCCGCGCGGTCGCACCTTTCGCGCAGCGCGCGGATAAACCTCGAATCGGGAACCCTAACTCCGCCTTCGGCTTGCACCGGCTCGACAATCACGCCGGCGACCGACGCATCGATCGCCTCTAGGCCGCCGATCTTATCGTATGGCAGATGGATTACCGGTCCGGGCAGCGGCTCGAACGGGGCGCGAAAGGCGGCGTTTCCGGCCAGCGCCAGCGCGCCCATCGTATCGCCGTGATAGGCGCCCTCGAACGCGACGAAAGCTTTGCGCCCGGTAAATTTGCGCGCCGTCTTGAGCGCACCTTCGATCGCCTCGGCCCCGCTGCTCGTGAAATAGACGCGCGAAAGAGGCGCCGGAAGCAGCTCGGCCAGACGCGCCGCAAGGCGGACCTGCGCTTCAATCACGTACTCTCCATAAACCATCACGTGCAGATGAAGCCGCGCCTGCCGCTCGATCGCGGCCGCCACGACAGGATTGCCGTGGCCCAGCGCCGCAACTCCTATACCCGCGATCAGATCGAGATAGCGCCGGCCGTCACTCGTGTAGAGCCAGCATCCCTCGGCCCGCGCGATCTCGAGGCCGATCGGCGCGTCCGAGGTTTGCGCAAGATGGCGCCGGAACAGGTTCTTGAGATTTTCGGTCATCGCTTGGCGCCGGATTTGATCATCGAATCCAGGTATGCGCCGCCGCCATGGCGCCAGGTGAGCGGGGGAGATTGTATCGCACCGGGCGCCGCGATGTGCGCCACGCCGAGCGCCTCGAGATCGGCGATCATGGCATCGTCATCGCCGCTGCCGCCGCTGGCGAGAGAGAATGCCTCGAGCCGGCCGGCCGCTGGCGCCAGCCGCGCGCGCAGATCTTCGCGATCGTGAAACGGACTTGCGTACACGGTGCGAAACCCGGGCGAGGGCGAAAACGCCGCGTCGCGATCGTAGATCACCGCCCAGCCGACGCCCGGTCCCGCGATCAATTCGACCGCCGCGCCCGCGATCCCGCGCCATCGCGCGGTCTCTCGCGCGCGGCGCAGGGCGGTACCGTCCTCGAGCGCGAGCGCTTCAGGCGGCGGGAGCGCAAGCGCGAGCGCCGCGAGGGCTTCCGCCAGCGCATGTGCAAACTCGCGCGCCGCGGAGCCGGTTTCATCCTCGACGAATACATGATGCGGCGAAAGGCATCCGAGCTGCTCGAATAGAGTCACGTCGCGCGCAAGCGCCACCGCGGTTGCGCCACCGCCCACTTTTTCGAGGGCGCCACGCGTGACGATCGCGCCCGAGAGCTTGCTGCCGAAGCCAACGATACGCTCGCCGCCCAGCGCTGAGAGCGTCGCGTCGTCGCCGTAAGCGACAATCCGGCTTGCGCCGCCGATCAGCGCCGCGGTTGCTTCGCGATCTCCCCTGCCCCAGTTGAAAACCTCGATCCGGGCGCCGAGCCGCGCGTCAAATTCGCGGATCGAGTGCGCGAACTGCGCAAAGAAGTGCGGTTCCTGAGTCGCGGTCTTGATAATCACGCCCGCTCCGCAAATGAGCGCCAGTGCGATTTCATGCAGCCCCGCGCCGGGGGCATTGCCCGCCATGATAAATCCGATTACTTCGCGGCGCTCCGCCGCTGCCGCCGCGAATGACAGCATTGCGTCCGGCGTTAACGGCGCAAGCAGCGCGTCGAGCGACGCGTCGAGCAGCGCCGCCGAAAAGCCCAGGCTCGCGCGGATTTGCGCAACGATCGCCCGTCGCGCCGGAAAATTGCGCGCGCGCCACTTTTCGAGCACCACCGCAAGCGCGCTCGCGGCGCGCGCGGGATCGTGAGCCTGGCCGATTCCGACGCGTATCCGCTCCAATGCGGTCGCGATTTCCACGATGCTGATTTGCCCGCTCACCGGCGCGCCGCTTCCTGGAACATGTCGATAGAGAGCGCGCATCCGCGCGCCCCCGCGCCAACCGCGCGGCCGATCACGCGCACGCGCTGAGCCTCGACGATTCCCAGGTCCTCGGTAAGGATCGCTGAGACCGAGCAGACGTTGGCAAGATCGATGAACCCGAGCATCCCGGGTGTTCCGTCCGGCACTCGCCGCATCGTCGCCGGATCGATCGCCACCGGGCGCATCCACGCCGGCGCGAGCTTGACCCGCGCTCCAGGCGCGCCGCCATATCGCGAGTTGAAAGGCGTAGCGTCGTAAAGCTGCGAGCACAGTTCCGTCATCCCGTACTCATTAACGACGAGATCCGGGTCGATGCCGAGCAAGTCGCCCGCCCGCGACGCGACTTCCGCCGCCGGCAGCGGCACGCGCTGCCCTTTGGGTCCGCCGGTGTCCATCATGCGCGACCCCGCGGCCATCGCGAGCCGATCGCGCGAGTCCGCAAGCCGCTCGAAGATCGCAGCGAACGCCGCCGTCGTTCCGAGGATGCATACCGGCTCGCGCGCCGCCGATGCCTCCCGCAGGAAAGCGAGCGCGGCGGCAGTATCGACCCGCCCGCGGTCGGCGACGCATCGCGACTCGGCGCGCCCGAACTCCTCGATACACCAGGTGATCATCGCCGAGAGCGACGACTCGGGCATCCGCTCGGCCGTCGGATGCATCGCCAGGATTCGCATCCGCGCGCCGTCGGGAAACAGCATCGCGCCAAGATTCGTCACCGCCGAGGCGCGATAAACCTCTGGCCGGGCAACGATATGGCGTCCGCGACGCTCGGCGCCGATCGTCGTGCCGCTGGTCAGAAATTCCCGCGCACCGGGTGTCCGCGCGGCTCCAGACGGGGCAAGATCCGCGTACTTAAAGGCGATAGTGCTGACGAACGGAATCTGTTCGGGTGACGAAACCGCGTTTGGGACGATTCCGAACTGACGGCAAAAGTCTCTATACGATGCTATAGCATTATATTGATAGCGAAAGGCGCTCATTGCGTATGCATCAAAACGGGCCGGGTCCGGCTTGTCGATAAATGCGAGTACCTCGCTGATGACCTGGCTGGTGATGGGATCCATGCTGCTTCCGGGCGGTTGCGCGGACACCTCGATGATGTCGCGGGTGCGGGAGCGGTTCAATCCCGCGCCCTCGGCCTTCGAATTATGCCCGAACCCTTATTTACCGTGGGGCTGGAAAGGACTACGATGCAGGCCGTGGCGGTGGAAGGGGCGGTGCCTCATAAGCGGCGAAAGCGCCGGGCAAAAGAGGCGTCGGGGAACGCTGGGATCGACCGACGCATAAGAAAGTAGTGATGCCGCCGATTTTTGCGTAACGAATTTTGCAGAGGCAACATATTTTTGTTAAAAGAAATCGCATCGGCGAGCGGGAAAGGCATCTTCTGATGAAAAAATTTGGCGCGGGCGTGTTGCTGGGGTTTCTGGCCAGTTGGGCTGTCGCGTTTGCGGCAACCAATGTCGGACACGACGGTGCGTTCTGGAACCGGCTCAACCTGTCGGCGAAGGACGGCTACGTCAACGGCTATTCCGACGCGATGAAGGTGAGCGTTGCGCAACTCGACAGCCTGACCATCGCGGCGAATATGTTCCACTGGAAGGGTGCGCCGAAGATTATCCACGAGACCACGCGCCAGCTCTCGATGGCCGACATGACGCCGGAGCAGGTCGTCAAGCGGCTGGATTCGCTCTACTCGAATCAGAAGTATAGCGAACTCGATCTTGGCGAAGCGCTGCAAGTGCTGACGATGCGCGCGCATGAAACCGCGGTTCCGGCCGTGCAAGCCTCGCCGCGCAAGAAGTAAGCCGCCGCAGCTAGATTGCGAATTGAATTCGGGGCGGTCCGGAAACGGACCGCCTCTTTTTTTCGATCGATCCAAAGGGCGCAATCGCGCTTGAAACCCGCGCCCGCGAGACTTAGCCTGACCTGCGAGAAGTAACGCCGAGAAGTAACGCGGTGAATGCCCCCGTATTATTGCTGGAGAAAGCGCTGCGTGCGACCGTCGGCCTGCATTCGCAGGTGCCGCCCACGCACGTCTCGACCGCGATCGGCCTTGGCACCGACCGCCGCGGCACCGGAACTATCGTCAGCCCCGACGGACTAATCGCTACCGTCCACTATCTGCTGCTCGGCGCGAAGAGCGTGGTGGTCACGCTGCCAAACGGCGATCAGCATCAGGCCAAAATCGTCGGCAAGGATTACAGCACCGGGCTTGGCCTTTTGCGCATCGACGCTGGCCGTCCCCTGCCCCACCTCGACATCGTCTCCTCGCAAGCGTGCGTCGTCGGCGAAGATGCGTTCACGGTCGGGAGCCTCGGCGGCGACCAGCGCTGCGCCGATTGCGGGATCATCACCTATCTCGGGCCATTCGACGCGGTGTGGGAGTTCGTGCTCGAGCGATGCGTGTGCGTGACCGCGTCTTCGCTCCAGATCGGATTTTCGGGCGGCCCGATCGTTAACCGCCATGGCCAGGCGATCGCGATTTCCTATTTGAATTTCGCCGATATCGGCCGCGCAATACTGGGCATCCCGGGCGAATATTTTCTCGCCGTGCGCGACGAATTGATTCAGCACGGCGCTCGCGTCTCCGCGGTGCCGCGCGCGTGGCTGGGCGTGCTTTCCTACACGATGCGCGAGCATGTGGTGATTGCCAACGTGATGCCGGGCGGGCCGGGCGAGAAGGCGGGCCTGCAGCAGGGCGACCTGGTGCTCGCGGTCAATGGCAACGAGGTAACCGAGCGCCGCGCGATGTACCTGGCGCTCGGCAACCAGCGCCCCGGCGCGCAAATCAATCTCAAAGTCCTGCGCGAAAACCGCATCCATCA
>DATLTX010000074.1:0-5751 GCA_035533435.1 Binataceae bacterium (SeqCode) | reverse complement strand
TATCTCGAAATTCCCCAAGTGCCGGAAACCGCGGCCGTGATCGGCTCGCGCCCGTTCTGGTTGTTCGGCTTCGAGCACGGCATCAATGAACACGGCGTCGCGATCGGCAACGAAGCAGTCTTGACGCGCGAGGAACTGCCCGCAACCGGACTGCTCGGGATGGATCTGGTGCGCCTCGGGCTCGAGCGCGGACGCAGCGCGCGCGAGGCGACTGAGATTATCGGTGCGCTCATCGAGCGTTACGGGCAGGGCGGTTCGGCTGCATACGATTTCGATTTCCGCTATTCGAGCAGTTTCATAATCGCCGCCCACGGCGAAGCCTATGTCCTCGAAAGCTCGGGGCGTCAGTGGTGCGCGCGCAAGGTCGATGGACGCGCGTGTATCTCGAATCGTCTAACGACGAGCGGCTATGACTTCGGCTCCCGCGATGTCGAGAGCTATGCACGCGAGCGCGGATGGATCGCGAGCGGCGCGAGCTTCGATTTTTCTCGCGCCTATGCCCGCGCGGATATCGACGATCCGCTGTTTGCCCGCGAGCGGATAGCGCGCTCGAGCGAGCTGGTCGGACGCGGCGGCAAACGCACGCGGCGCGAGATGTTCGCGATGCTGCGCGATCATTACGAGCGCGGCGAGATGCCGATAATCGCGGCGCCAGCCGGCTCGCCGCGCAGCTTCTCGATTTGCATGCATAGCGTATCCGCCACGACGGCGAGCATGGTCGCCGAATTGCCCGCACCGGGAAGCGGCGGTGTCCCGCTAATCTGGTGCTCGTTCGCGGCGCCATGCACGTCGATATTCATCCCGCTATTTCCCGGTGCGGCGATTCCTCCGATCTTGGCGGCGGGTGCGGCGAATCCCTCGGCCGATTCGCCGTGGTGGCGGATGAGGAAAATTCAGCAGATCGTCGAAAGTGATCCGGAGCGCCTCGCCCCGATCGTGTGGAAGCATTTCCGTCCGCTCGAGAATGCGATGCTCGAGCGCGCGGGCGAGGTCGTCCATCGCGCGGCGGCACTCGCGGGTGCGGCGCGCGCGGCGATTCTTGGAAATTTCATGGCGCAAAATGTAGTTCGCGTGATGCGCGAGGTCGCGATCGTTGAAGCGGCGCTTACCCGCGCGGCCACTTGAACGATCGGTATTTCTTCGCCGCCGCTGCGCTACCCAAACCTGACCGGCTTCGCTAGCATCGTAGCGCCGAATCAAACAGGAAGGTTCCTGAGAAATGGATTTTAACTGGACCCCCGAACAAGAAGCCTACCGGATGGAAGTCAGAAAGTGGCTCGAGGCTAATCAGCCCCCGCCGCTAGCGCAAATCGACGAGGAAAACAGCGGCGATGACGTCGTGTGGAATCGCCTGAAAGCATGGCACACCAAGCTGTACGACGCGGGTTGGGCGGGCCTGACGTGGCCCAAGGAATACGGCGGACGCGGCGCGACCTTTATCGAGCAGGTCATCTTTCAGCAGGAACTCGGGCGGCTCGGACTGCCGATGGGATGCAACGTGCTCGGTGTGATCATGAACGGCCCGGCGCTGATGCAATGGGGAACCGAAGAACAGAAAAAGCGCTACCTCCAGCCGATCCTCGCCGGTGAGGAGATCTGGTGCGAAGGAATGTCGGAGCCGGGCGCGGGCTCGGACCTGGCGTCGATCCAGTGCCGCGCGGAACTCAAGGGCGACGACTTTGTCGTCAACGGGCAGAAAGTCTGGACGACGATCGCGCATCGCTCGCAGTTCTGTCAGCTTTTCGTCCGCACCGATCCCGACGCGCCCAAGCATAAGGGGATGAGCGCGCTGATCGTCGATATGCGCAGCCCCGGCGTGACCGTGCGTCCGCTGATGCAGATCACGGGGGATTCGGAGTTCAACGAAATTTTCTTCGAGGACGTGAAAGTCCCCAAGGAGAATCTGCTCGGACCGATGAATCAGGGATGGCAGGTATTGGTCGCAACGCTGATGCATGAGCGGTTCGGAATCGGCGAGACGATCGGAGGCACCGAGCAGACCCTGCATGCGCTGGTCGAGCTGGCGAAGCGCGCGCAGATCAATGGACGCCCGGCGATCGAGGAAGACGATATCCGCCAGCAGCTCGCGCAATTCGCGATCGAGGTGACGGCAAAGAAATACAACGGACTGCGGTCGCTGTCGCGCCGGCTCAAGGGCCTGCAACCCGGCTCCGAGGCGTCAATCTCGAAACTGATCTCGACCGACCTTGGCCAGCGGATGGTCAAATTCACGTCGCGTCTGCTCGGCGAATACGCGATGCTCGAGTCGCACACGCCGTTCGCGCCGCGCGGCGACTGGATGAAGCGCATCCTCGCCTCCGAATCGATGACGATCGCGGGCGGGACCTCGATGGTCCAGCGCAACATGATCGGCGAACGAATCCTGGGTTTGCCCAAGGGCTGATCGCTCGCGAAAGGAACATTTGCGAAGGGCGGTTCATCGCGAACCGCCCTTTGCGTTTTCCGATTCATAGATTTTCCCGCAGGATTCTGTACAGTACTCGACGGCTTAACTGGCGCTTTTGACGCCATAGCCGGAGGCTCGCATCAATGGCTCGCAGAGGTGTGCTCGCGCGTAATTCAGTCCATTTCACAAAATTTTCCATAATCGCCGCCGCGGCATCGTTCGTGATCGGCGGCGCGTCGTCAGCGCACGCCGAGCTTGCGTCCGCACCGAAAATCGACGGCGCCGACACCGCGTGGGTGCTGCTCTCGGCGGTGCTGGTCCTGATGATGACGATTCCCGGACTCGCGCTGTTTTACGGCGGCATGGTCCGGCGCAAGAACGTGCTCTCGACGCTGATGCAGAGCTTCATCCTTGCGGGACTGGTGTCGATTCAGTGGGTGCTCTTCGGCTACAGCATCGCGTTTGCGCCGGGCAGCGCGTTCGCCGGCGCACTGTCGTGGGCCGGGCTTGCGGGGGTCAGCGCGACGCAGCCGTACGCGGCCTACTCCGCGACGGTGCCGCATCAGGCGTACATGATTTATCAATGCATGTTCGCGATCATCACGCCGGCGCTGATTACCGGCGCGATCGCCGAGCGGATGTCGTTCAAGGGTTTTCTGATTTTCAGCCTGCTCTGGACAACGCTGATTTACGATCCGCTGGCGCATTGGGTGTGGGGTTCCGACGGATGGATTCACGCGATGGGCGCGCTCGATTTCGCGGGCGGCACGGTGGTGCATATCTCGTCGGGTGCGGCGGCGCTGGCCGGCGCACTCCTGGTCGGAAAGCGGCGCGGGTACATGAAGGAGCACATGGCGCCGCATAATCTGACGCTCACGATCACGGGCGCGGGGCTGCTTTGGGTCGGATGGTTCGGCTTCAACGCGGGCAGTTCGCTCGCGGCCAATGGACTTGCAGTCTCGGCGTTCGTCGCGACGCACCTGGGGGCGGCGGCGGCGATGCTTTCGTGGGTCGCGGTCGAATGGATCGTCGCGGGCAAGCCGACCACGCTCGGAGCGGCTTCAGGAGCGGTTGCGGGGCTGGTCGCAATCACGCCCGCGTCTGGCTACGTGGGACCGGTTCCCGCAATAGTCATCGGAGTGGTCGCCGGAGGGCTATGCTTTGGCGCGGTGCGGATGAAAGGGCTCTTCGGCTACGACGACGCGCTCGACGTGGTGGGCGTGCACATGGTCGGCGGAATCTGGGGCGCGCTCGCAACCGGAGTCTTCGCGAGCCTCGCGATCAACGCGGCCGGCGGCAATGGACTCCTCCACGGGAATCCGCATCAGCTTATCGTGCAGGCAGTCGCGGTCGTCGCGAGTGTCGCGTTCTCATTCGTCGGCAGCGCGGTTCTGTTCAAAGTGACCGAGGCGCTGGTAGGAATCCGCGTCGATGACGAAGGCCAGTACATGGGTCTGGACCTGACCGAGCACGAAGAAAACGCTTACGCCTTCGAGGGCTAGGCGAGAGCGGCGTCGACTCACAACCGGCGGCGTACCGGATGCGCGCGGATTGCGGCGAGCAGCGCGCCGCTGCCTTGCATCAGATGGCCCAGGCCGCCGGCAACTTGCGCGGTGGTGCGCCACGCCTGGTTGCTCTGGTTGGACAGATGGTCCTCGAGATGCATTTTCTGCTGCGCAGAGAGCGAATTGTATCCGCCCTCGTAATACATCGGGGCGTAGTTCTGTGCCGCGGTCTGCGGGTACATCGCGGTGCACCCTGACGCGCCGGTGAGAATCGCGATAAAAAGCGCGAGCGCTATCCAGGGCGTCGCGCGGAATTTTCGATTACGTTCCAGCTTCATCGCCATAACCTCCCGCGATGAGCACCCGCCATCAGGTCATCGCTTGACCGCCCAAAGCAGAACGCCCGTTCCCTGCGTCAGCGTGCCGAGACCGCCCGCGACCGATGCGGTGGTGCGCCACGCGGCGTTGCTCTGGTTGGAGAGATGGTCTTCGAGCTGCATCTTCTGCTCGGGGCTGAGCTGGCTGTATTGCTCGCCGTTGTAGTAGCTGGGCGTGGCCTGCTCGGCGGCACCCTGCGGGTTGAAGGCGGCGCATCCGCCGAGCGAAAGGATCGCCGCAACGCCGATCAGGAAAATCAGGACAGCGGGCCATCGCATCTGAATCGGGCCCACCCCCGAAGCGTGCAAGGATTGGAACTCCCCGGTGCTGGCCATTTTCGTACCGCTCCTCTCGGCGAAAGTTCACCTTCCACCGTGATTAAGAGCGATGATCGTGCCATCGAGCCGCAGTGCGCTGAGTAAGACGGATACTGCGGGATTTGGCTCGCGGATTAACGTATGGTCAGGAACGGCCCGCGCATGCCGTGGCTCGATTTGCGTCATCGTCATAACCATTCGACGCAATCGTGCACACAAGTGTTTCAAACAAAATCATGACGGGATGTTAAGCCGCCGCGCCGGGTACGCGCGGGGCCGGGCAACCTCACCCGCGGGCCGCGCATTTAACCGCGGTCAGCGCTGCATTGCCTGGAAGATGATTGGGCCCGCTTCGGCCATGATCTCGCCCAGGATTTCCGACTGATACTGTCCGCGCCCGCAGCGGGAAGCGTCGGTTGTCCAGGGGAAGGCGCAGGAGATGTCGGGACTGGAAACTTCAAATGAATCGGCGGCGCCTTGTGCCCCGATGCGTGCCCGACCTTGCAGGCACCGCCCCCCGCGTAGCAGGCGCCGAGCCAATTGTTGCATTCGTTACACTGAATTCCGCCGCCGCTGCCGCAGCCCTGCAACCCGAGCGGGTCTAAGAAGTTGGTGGGGCCGTCGAAGGAGTAAACCATCAAGTTGGCCTGGCCGCTGGCGAAGCCGATCGGATCGAGCGAGATGAACCGGCCCATGATTGGACTGTAGTAGCGCGCGCGCAATCCGTACAGCCCGGATGGATCGAGCTCGCGTCCGAGGTATTGAAATGGATTGGTGCTCGATGCTCCGCTCGTCGTCGTCGCACCATAGGCGCCGTATCCGTATTGCGTCGCGAGCGCGCCGCTCGAATTGACTAGTCCCGCGACCGAGCCGAACACCTCGCCCAGCATCGCGTAGGTTCCCGACGAAATCAAACCACCGCACCTCCAATTGCAGGAATCCGCCCGACCCGGAGGGAGCCGCCGCTTTTGCATCGGTGTCACCTCACGGAATCGAGAAATACTCAGACGTCACGACAGCCAACAGACTTTTCGAGAATTGTTCGCAGCGGGTCGATTCCGTGCCGCGAACAACGACGGGATTCGCGGCAATCGTCCGCCCAGATTTCAAACACAGCCCAGCGCTCCGAAGATAGCCCAAATCA
>DATLTX010000073.1:0-9061 GCA_035533435.1 Binataceae bacterium (SeqCode) | reverse complement strand
GGACCGGACTCTCGCGCCCTTCGTTCTACGAATATTTCAACGACCGCTATGACCTTGCGATGAAGCTGGTCGAAAAAATGCTGGCCGAGATGTTTCCGATGAGCGACCGATGGTTCAGCGGCAAGGGCGACCCGGGCGAAGATCTTGCGCACGGCTTCGAAGGCTTGATTGCCGTGTACCGCGAGCATCGCCATCTCATGCGCGCGTTGGCCGACGCCGCGATCCAGGACCGCCGCGTCGCGAGCGCCTATGAACTGTTTTTGGACCGGATGACGCAGTCCACTGCGCGCCGAATCCGCGCCGAAGTGCGCGCCGGACGCACGGCTCCGCTCGATCCCGACGAAGTTTCGCGCGCGCTGATATTGATGAGCGAGCGATATCTCAACGACAAACTCGAACGCGACGCGAATATTGACTCCAGCGTTCTGCTCGGCACGCTCGTGACGATCTGGATGCGCGTGCTCTATGGGACTCGTCCGACTGGGGCGTGATAGGCTCGAGTTGGTGCTATCGACGCGCTCGTGCGAGGCCTGTTTCAATGAGTGACTATCTGTACGAAGTCGCCCGGCGCCTAGTCGGTTTCGATACGGTCAGCGCGCACAGTGATGTTGCGGCGATCGAGTATCTGGCGGCGGAGTTGCGCGCGCGAAAATTCTCGGTCGCGCTTCAACCGATGGAACTGGGCGGCGTTGCGCAGGCAAATCTGGTCGCGTGGGCCGGACCCGCGCGCGCCGGCGGCCTGATTATCTCGGGCCACGTCGATACCGTTCCATTCGAGGGACAGCCCGGATGGACGCGCGATGCGCTGACGCTCGATCCGCAGGGCGATCGCATCTTTGGGCGCGGCACCACCGACATGAAGGGCTTCATTGCTGAATGTCTTGACGGCGTGCGGCAATTTGATTTGTCGCGTCTCAATCGTCCGCTCGTCTTTGTATTCACCGCCAGCGAGGAGGTTGGATGCCTTGGCGCGGAGAAGGCCGGCCCTGCTCTGCGCCGGATACTCGGCAACATTCCGGTGCCGCGCATGGCGTGGATTGGCGAGCCCACCTCATGGGCGGTCAGTCATGCGCACAAGAGTATCGTCCTGTTCGACATCGTCGTGCGTGGACGCGGCGGTCACAGCGGCGCCCCGGCGGCGGGGGTCAACGCGATCGCGGTAATGGGCAGGGTCATCGACGCGATCGGCCGGATCCAGGAAGAGCGCCGCGCCGAGCCGCGCGCGGCGTTTCGCGCGATCTTTCCCGACGCGCCTTACGACGTGCTGAACTTCGGCACTATCGCGGGCGGTATCGCGCTCAACATGATCGCCGAGGAGTGCGTGCTCCGGATTAGCTATCGCTCGCTGCCGGATACCGACCCGCTCGAGCTCTATCGCGACGCCGCGCGGCGAATCCGCGCGCTCGATCTGCATGACTTCGCCTCGCGCACGGCTGAAGCCGTGATCGAGCTGCGCCCGCCGATGGTGGTGCCACCGCTCAACTCGCCGCGCGCGACGCCGCTTGAGAGCGCGCTGTTTGAAGCGACCGGCGCGAAAGATTCGGGCGGAGTGCTGTTCGGAACCGACGGCGGATGGTTCGCGCAATCGGATATCGTTTCGCTCATCTGCGGGCCGGGCGAGATGGATCAGGCGCATCAGCCCGACGAATATATCCGGCGCGATTACTTCGAACGCGGCCCCGCCATTGTGCAGCGCGTGATCGACACGATGTGCTGCCGGGACTGAGCACGCTCAGCGCTTTCGCCAATCGCCGCTCTGCTCGAACGCGTACGCCATTTCAAGCAGCACCGCGTCCTCGAAGTGCCGTCCGATCAGCATCATCCCGACCGGCAGCCCGCCCGACATCGCGCACGGCACGCTCAAGCCCGGATGGCCGGTCAGATCGAACGGAGCCGTGTTGGTGACCATCGAGTAAGGCGCCTGCTCGTCCTGGCGATGCGCCTTCATCGGGGTCGAGGGCATCACGAGCGCGTCGCAGCGGCTTAGTGCCGCATCGTAAGCCGCCGTCAATTGCGTACGCGCGTTTTGCGCGCGTGCATAGAGGTGACCGTGAAAATGGCGCGCGGCAAACTCGCCCAGGATCGCCATGAACTTGACCGTGCTGGCTTCAAGATTCGCGCGCTCGGCGTAATGTGCGCCGAAAAATTCGGCGAGTGACGAGTTGTAGTGACCGCCATGGTGTGTGCCCACCAGCCCAGTGCGCATCAGGCGCATCATTCCCTCCGGAATGATCGCGTAGAGCAGGTCGCCGGCCTCGAGATGCCCGGGCACTGAAACTTCCTCGATCTTCGCGCCGAGCTTTTCGAGCTGTGCCGCGGCGGCACGCACCGCGCCGTTCACGTCAGCCTCCGCGCCGGGCTGAACGAAGCCTTCGCGAAGGAGCCCGAGTCGCTTGCCTTTGACGCCGCGGTCCAGCGTCGCGGTGTACGTGGGTACGGCGACCTCGCGCAGTTGGCGATGGTCGAGCGGATCGCGGCCAGCGATCACCTCGAGCATGACCGCCACGTCGCGAACCGTGCGCGCCATCGGCCCGACATGGTCGAGCGACGGATCGATGCTCATCACGCCAGTGTAAGGAACCAGGCCGTAGGTTGGCTTGATTCCGGCAACCCCGCACCACGACGCCGGGATTCGGATCGAGCCGCCCTGGTCGGTGCCGATCGTGATATCGACCCAGTCGTAGTAGAGCGCCGCGGCGGAGCCGCTCGAGGATCCGCCGGAGCAGAATTCGGGATTGTGCGGATTTAGCGTCGGTCCATAGGCGCTGGTGCGACCGTCGCCGGAGAGCGCGAAGTCGTCCATGTTGAGCGTCGCCACGATCTCGGCGCCCGCGTCGAGCATCCGCGTCACAATCGTCGCGTCGCAGTCGGGTATGTAACCTTGCAGCACGTGCGAGCCTCCGCTGGCCGGAATTCCCGCCACGCACACGCTGTCCTTCAGGCCGATTCTCTTGCCCGCCAGCTTGCCGGAGGCGGCGCCGGCGACGTTGCATCGCCGGACCACGGCGTTTAGCGGATCGCCGGCCCGATCGGCGCGCGCGCCCGCCTCGCGCTTTGGGTATCGCGCGACCGACGCTTGCGGCGTCGGCGCAATCGCCATGATTCGTTCGAAGCCGCGCATCTGCGCCGCGATAGCGCCGCCAAGCGAGCGCACTTCCGCGGGCGTGAGATCAATCTGATGCGCACGCGCGAGTTCGCGCAGTTCGTCGTCAGCCGGTGGTTTGATTGCCATATGTGTCGCGATGCTCCTGGTTCCTTTCTACAAAAAATGCGGCATCAGATGCACGTGGATATCGCGGATTAGCTGCTCGGCCCCAACTCCGGGAACCTCGAAAAATACCGGCGCGTCGAGCCCCGCTTCGACCAGCTTGGCCAGGTTCTCGCGGCATCGCGCCGGACTGCCCGCGATCGTGAACGTGTCGATCATCCAGTCGGTGACCATCGCGATCGGCACCGTGCCGCGCGCCAGGCTCGCACCGAAGGCGAGGATCGTTTCCGGTCCCAGGCCGGCGGTCGCGAGTATCGGAACTTCCGGCTGCGGCGCCATCAACGAGATCAGCATCGCGATGAGCGGTTTTACGCGGTCGCGCGCCTCCTGCTCGTTTTCCGAAATCGACAGAATCAGGTAGCCGCCGATTTGGAAGTCCGCGCGCGTGCGCCCGGATTTCTCGAGCCCGCGGCGGATTTTCTCCGCCGCGAAATCAAGGTACGCGGGCGAGGTCATGACGCTCAGCAGCACACCGTCGGCGATCTCGCCGGCGAGTTCGAGATTCTTTGGGCCGAGCACGCCGAGGTGGATCGGAATCTCGCTGCGCTGCGGCGCAAAATTGAATTTGACGCCGGCGGTGTTGAACACACGTCCATGATGCGACACCGTCTCGCCGCGGAACATCGCGCGCACGATGTCTATCGTCTCGCGCATCGCGGTCATCGGCCGCGTGTATGGGATGTGCAAGCGGCCGTCGATCCAGTCTTTCAAGCCCGCGCCGAGGCCCAGGATTGCGCGCCCCTGCGATATTTCGTCGAGCGCGCCAAACTCCATCGCCGTCATCGCCGGATGCCGCGTATAAGGATTAAGCACCCCGATGCCGATTTTGATCTTCGAGGTCGCCGCCGCGACCGCACCCGCGAGGCTGAACGCACCGCGAAAGAAATAGTCTTCCGGCACCCACCAGGCGCCGAAGCCGAGCTCCTCAGCGAGCTTCGCATTGCGGATAAATTCGCGGGCGTGCAGATTCTCGAATCCCACGCCGAACTCTCTAACTTTCATCATCGCAACACCTCAGTCGCCGAAGGCCGGACGCGGCTCGTTTGCGGGTGCGTGCGGCGAGTAATGGCAGCGCCACATCTTCCAGTTCTTCGGGCCGCTATCGTCCTTCCGGACGTAAACCTCGCTGCCGCGAAAGTGCATCGACATCGGCTCCGTGGGGAGCGCCATTCCCGACTCGGCGGAGCCCGCACTGCTCAGCGCGTTTGCAACGAGATCGGCCGCGAACGAGACCCACGCCACGTCGCCGCGGATATTGACCCGCAGGTCCTTTTCATCGCGCACGTCGCCAATGATCATCACATTCTTGAGAAACGTCCAGAGCTGAACCCATTCGTCGCGCTTGCCGTAAGTATGGCGATTGAGATTGAAGCCGTGAAAACCGTCGCCGCCAACGAATACCGCAACCGCGTCTTCGATATTGAAATTTGCGTTGGCGCGCATCCATTGAGCATGGTGCTTGGCGCGGCGCATCGAATCGCGGTAGATTCCGCCGACGAACCCCAAGGACAGGGACAACCGGAGGTCGGATGCGATGAATGCGTGGAATATCGGAGACGTCAAGATCAGCCGAATTATCGAAAGCGAATCGCCATGGCCGGGCACATTCGTGCTGCCCGACGCCACGCCGGAAAACATGCTCAAGTACGCCGACTGGCTGCAGCCGCATTTTCTGGACCCCAAGGGCAAGCTCGTCATGAGCATCCACGCGCTCGTGATCGAATCGAAAGGCAAGCGGATCGTCGTCGATACCTGCATCGGCAACGACAAAGTCCGTTCCAATCCCGTCTGGAGCAAGCTCAAGCTCCCGTTCCTGGATAATCTGAAGAAGGTCGGGTGCACGCGCGACAACGTTGACCACGTGGTCTGCACCCATCTGCACGTCGATCACGTCGGCTGGAACACCACGCTCGAGAACGATAAATGGGTGCCAACCTTCGCCAACGCGAAGTACATCATCGGCGGCATCGAGTGGGATTTCTGGTCGCACTTCGACGGCGCCGACATGCGCGACCCGGTCGAGGATTCGGTGCGTCCGATCGTCGATTCCGGACACGCGCAGCTAGTGGATTCGACGCACAAGATCACCGACGAAGTCTGGCTCGAACCGACTCCCGGCCACACTCCGGGACATCACAGCGTGCGGATTTCGTCCAAAGGGCATGAGGCGGTGATCACCGGCGATCTGATGCATCATCCGATTCAATGCATGTTCCCGGAATGGGACGACGCGTTCGATTCCGATCCTGCGATGGCCAAGAAGACGCGTCGGGCATTTTGCGAGCGCTACGCGGATACCGGAGTGCTCGTGTTCGGCACGCATTTCGGCACGCCGTCGGCGGGAAAGATCACCAAGTCCGGCAGTTCGTTCAAATTTTCGGTGTAAGCGGTCGCTGCGGCGGCGCGCATCCGACGCGCGCCGCCGCACCTTCAGCGAATCTCTTCTGAGAAGCGCAGCGTTCCCTTCTTCAAACCCTCGAGCACGACTTCGATGCCGCCACTACGCAGCATCCACTCGAGGCGATGGTCTCGGTACTGGCGCTTGAACGCGCCCGATTCGAGCATCGCCGGCAGCGCGTCCATCGAGGCCGCGAACTGCTCGGACGCGGCGACGGTTTGGCGCACGCTCGGGCGCAGTTCGATTCGTTCGAGCCATTTTGCCAGCGCCGAACCGGACTTTGGCGGGATCCCCCAGACTGCGGAGCCGTGCAGGTAGGGATAGACGGACAAGTCGGCGCGGCCGAACGATGCGCCGTTGAACCATTCGTGCGCGCCCAGTTCGCGCTCGAGCCAAGCCTGGATTCCGGCGGTCTGCTCAGCGGCTCGCGTCTCGAGCCGTGCCGCCATCGCACCGCTGGCGCGCCGCCATGCCCGGACTTCCATCAGCCCCCAGTTGATCGCTTCGTAATAGGTGTCGCAAATCTCCTCGAGCATCCTGATCCGCGCGCGCGCGCGTGGCGCGGCGGGCATCAGCGTCGGCGCCGGCCATTTCTCGTCGATGTAATCGACGATGATAGTCGAGTCGAAGATTGCCAGGCCTTCGTCAACCAGCGTCGGTACTTCGAGGCGCGGATTAGCCGCACCGAATTTGGTTGGGGCGCCGCTGAACGCGTCGGGAACTTCGGTCTCGAAGGCGACGTTCTTTTCGTAGAGCGCGATTTTGACCTTTTGCACGTATGGCGAAAACGGATGCTCGTAGAGTTTAACCATGGTCGAAGAGTTCCTTTGCCAGCGATATGCGGCGCTGTTTTTCCCGCGCGCGCAGTCTGCTAGCGTATCTCAAGTGAGTCGGCAATTGCACATTCGGCGGCGCGGGTTTAAGGGTTCGATCGGCGCGATTGCGATGCTTTCGATTTCGTTCGCGGCATCCGCGTTCGCCGCCGATATCGGCGCGGTCATCAACAATCAGCCCGCCGCTGTGGCGAACATTCACATAATCCACGTGAAGGATCTCGCCAAACTGATGGCCGATCCGAACTCGCACGTGCACATTTATGACGCGAATCCGCTCGGCGTACGGACGAGCGAGGGGATGATTCCCGGCGCGCGTCCTCTCTCATCGTCTGACAATTACAACGTCGCGGATGAGCTGCCGAGCAATCGCCACGCCAAACTCGTCTTCTACTGCCACAACCTTCTCTGAACGGCGTCAGATGACGCCGCCCGGCGGGCGGCTGCGGCGGGGTACACGGACCTGAACGAGATGAAAGACGGAATCTCAGGATGGCGCGCGGCGGGTATGCAGGTCCAGACGCCCGACGGCACTCTCGAGACCACCTTCGCCGGTTCATCCGGCTCCTGACCGGCCCCCGGAACTCAGCGGACAATCGACCCGTCTGACCTTGCATTGCGTAGGAAGGTTTTTGCGCTAGTCCATACGTGTGGTTGCCGCGCGAGGAATCCAGATTCCTTCGGCCGAGCGCTCACCTCGCGCAATTCCGCGCGGCGTAATTTTGCCCGGCTCCTCGATCGCATATAGTTGCGCCGTGCCTACCGACTCGCCGTCGACCGTGCTCGCGCCCGACATGTCGCCGCCCCCGCCGCGCGAACTGACCATCCGCGCGGTCGCGCTGGGCGTCGCGCTCGCGCTGATTCTCGGCGCGGCGAACGCGTACCTTGGGATGTACGCGGGGATGACGGTGTCGGCGAGTATTCCGGCCGCAGTCATCTCGATGGCGATACTGCGTCTCCTTGGCGGCGCGACGATTCTGGAAAACAACGTCGTGCAGACAATAGCGTCAGCCGGAGAGGCCGTCGCCGCCGGTGCGATCTTCACCTTCCCCGCGATCGTAATCCTGGGTAATCACGGTCCGTTGCCATATCTCGAAGTGACCGCGCTCAGTGCCGCGGGCGGCACGATGGGCGCGCTGCTGGTGGTCTTTTTGCGTCGCGCGTATATCGTCGATGAACGCCTGCCGTTTCCCGAGGGACTGGCCTGCGCAGAGGTGCTCCGCTCGGGCGAGGGCGCGGCGAAGGTTGCACCGCTGGTGTGGGGTGGACTTCTCGCCGCGCTGCTCAAGTCCGCGCAGGACATGCTGGGGCTGGTTCCCGCGGCGCTATCAGGCGCGCGATGGATCGGCGGCGCGGCGATTTCAGGATCGATCGATATCTCGGCGGCGCTGCTCGGAGTTGGCTATATCGTCGGACCGCGAATCGCGGCTCTGGTCTTTGCCGGCGGAGCGTTCGCATGGCTCGTCGCGATTCCATTTCTGATGCTGACCCATCCGGGCGCCATCCATTCGCCCGACGCCGCAGGCGCCGCGGCGCAGCTCTGGAGCGCGCAGGCGCGCTATCTCGGCGTAGGCGCGATGCTGACCGGAGGAGTCGTCACGTTGTGGCGGCTGCGGACGCGAATTGCCGCGGCGCTCGCCGACAGTATCAAGGTGATGCGCTCGCGCGAGGCACTCGTGCGCCCGCGCGAGGACACCGACCTTTCGGCGCGCGCGATCCTCGCCGCCGTCGGCCTGGTCGTGCCGGTCATCTTTGCGTTGTGCCTGATGCTCTCGGGACGGGTATGGCTGAGCCTGTCGCTGGCGATCGTTTTGACGGTGATCGGATTTTTCGCCACCGCCGTTGCCGGCTACCTGACCGGAATTGTCGGTGCGTCGAATAATCCCGTCTCAGGGGTGACGGTGATCGTGCTGCTCGGGATTGCAATGTACCTGCGCGCGGTTGGAGTCGAGGGTTCAAGCGTCGGACCGCGGCTTGCCATTCTGGCCGGAGCGGTGGTCTGCACGGCGGCCGCGATGGCGGGAGATTCGCTGCACGATTTGGCGACCGGATATCACGTTGGAGCGACGCCCCGCGCGCTGGAAATCGGCGTGCTGATCGGCGCGCTGGCGGCTTCGATCGTGATGGCGCCGATTCTGAATCTGCTCATCGCCGGTTATGGAATCGCCGGCACCGCGACCGCCAAGGCTGGTGCGCTGGCGGCGCCCCAAGCCTTCCTGATGGCGAAAGTCGCGCAGGGCGTGTTCAGCGGTGGATTGCCCTGGGGAACTATCGCGGCGGGTGCCGGATTGGCCGCGATTCTCGCGGTCAGCGACACCATGTTTGCGGCTGCGGGTTCGGCGTGGCGCACGCCGATCATGCCGGTGGCGATAGGACTCTATCTGCCGTTGGGGCTGAGCGTCGCGATATTGCTGGGCGCAATTGTCCGCGCGCGTTTTGGACATGAAGAGGGCCAAAGCGGCGGCGCCGGACTGCTGTTCGCGGCCGGCATGGTCGCGGGCGAAGCCTTGATGGGCGTCGCGACGGGCGCGCTGGTCACTTCAGGAATCAAGCTGCCGCTGT
>DATLTX010000072.1:0-10226 GCA_035533435.1 Binataceae bacterium (SeqCode) | reverse complement strand
GCGCAGCGAGGCGGCGCGCGCCGGCGAAGCCTCGGCGGCGATTATCGCATCGAGCGGAGCGTCGCTGACCCGTAGCGTCGGTGTAATCTCGCCCACGTCGAGCGGAGCCACCTCATCGGCCGAGGTCGGAATCGCGGTCGGCTCGGTGAAGACAGGCCCTTCGGTCGGCGTAGCGGAGGGAGTCGGTGAGGGGGACGGTGGCAGATTTCCCTGCGCGTCGGCAGTGGCGGTCGCAGTCGGAGTGGGAGTGAGATCCGCCGCGCCGATCGATTCCTCTTCGAGCGCGACCACGGTTGGCACGCGGGCCGCCCGCGCGAGCGCGGTCGGCGGCACGCCGACAATCGCGAGCGCGGCTGCGATCGCCAGAGCACGTCCGCGCGCCACAGTGTGATCGGAGCGCATCAGTCGTTGGGGTCGGTCACTGGATTGGGAGGTTCCGGCGTCGCGCGCTCGGAGGCGGCAACCGTGCCGGCGCCGTGCACGGTACAGGCCTGAGTCGGTTCCATCCCCTTGGGAAATACTCCTTCGATCGAAAGCGGGCTATCGGGTCCGGCTTTGCAATCGAGTAACGGATCGATTCGTTCGACCACGATATCGGCAGGCGGCGTGAAATCCAGCGCGGGCCGCGACGCGGTGGCCGCCTTCATATAAGCGGTCCAAGCCGGCAGCGAGGCTTGCGCGCCGGTCAGCCCCAGCGGTTCCTTCTGATCGAAACCAGTCCACACGACAGCCAGCAGATTAGGCGTGAAACCTCCGAACCATGCATCCTTCGCGTCGTTGGTGGTTCCGGTCTTACCGGCCGCCGGCCGCCGGAAACCCATCTGGCGCGCGCCGTAGCCGGTGCCGTGATTGATCACCTGCTCCATCATGAATTGCATCATGAAGGCCAGTTCGGGCGAGATGACCTGGCGCGCTTCGAGTTGATGGCCCTCGATCACCTTGCCGTTTTCATCGACGACGGCGGTGACCGCGTAGGGCTGAACTTCCTGTCCGTAATTGGCGATTATTGCGTATGCGCGGGCGAGATCGATTGGCGCGACCTCGATTCCACCGAGCACGATTGACGGATACTCCGGCAGATCGCCGAAGCCGAGCTTCTTCGCCATCGCGACCACGCGGTCCAGGCCGATCGTGTACGCGACGCGTGAGGTTGCGGCATTGAGCGATTCCTCGAGGGCGAACTCGAGGGTGACTTTGCCGAAGAAGCGGTCTTTGTAATTGCGCGGCGACCAGCTCATGTTGTCGGCGTACTGCCAGGTCCACGCGCTGTCATCGACGTAGCTCGTCGGCAGGAATTTTTCGGGACCGCCCTCGAGGGTTTCCTGGAACGCGGCCAGATAGGTTACCGGTTTGAACGCCGAGCCGGGCTGGCGCCTGGACTGGATGACGCGGTTGAACTGGCTGGTGCGGTAACTGCGCCCCCCGACCATCGCGCGGATCTTTCCGGTCTGCGGTTCGAGCGAAATCAGGCATGACTCGAGCTTCTGGTCCTTTTCCTTGCGCAGGAGCTTGGGATGCTTGGCTTCGAGGTCGAGCAGGTTCTGGCGAATCGCGCCCTCGGCGACCTTTTGCAGGTGGACGTCGAGCGAGGTGAAGATTCGGAGGCCCTCGTCGTTGAGCACGTCGGGCGGGTAGCGTTCGGCGAGTTCTTTCTTGACGTAATCGACGAAGTACGGCGCGTCGTTGCTCTCGGCATAGACTTCGCGGGCGCGCAGCGGCTCGACGGCCGCGTCGTCGTAGGCGGCCTTCGAGATGTAGCCGTCCTGGAGCATCGAGGCGAGCACTTCATTGCGCCGCCTGCGGGAATCCTCGGGATGGCGAAGGGGATTGAGCCGGTTGGGCGAGCTGATCATGCCGGCGATTGTCGCCATCTCGGCAATACTCAGATCGCGCGGCTCTTTCGAAAAGTAGTATTCCGAAGCCTCCCAGACGCCGTAAATTCCTTCCTGCCCGCGCCGCCCGAGATAGATATCGTTGATGTAGTTTTCGAGTATCTCATCTTTGGAGTACTTGCGTTCGGCGATATACGCCATCAGCGCTTCGGTCAGTTTGCGCTTGTAGCTGCGCTGATTAGTCAGAAAGAAATTCTTCATCAACTGCTGGGTCAGCGTCGAGCCGCCCTGCTGGATGCGGCGCGAAGTCAAATCGACTACCGCCGCCTTGATGATTCGCACCGGATCGACGCCGTGATGCTCATAGAAGCGATGGTCCTCGGCGGCAAGAATCGCGTCGATCAACAGCGGCGGAATCTGGGTGATCCGCACCAGCCGGCGCTGATCCCAGCTGCCCGCGAAGATGCCGCTGATCAGCTCGGGCTCGAGTTCGATCGAAAACACCGGCTTGCCGGTCACCGGATCGCGCATCGATTCGATGGTCTTGTCCCGGGCGAGCGCGATATCGACCAGTTGTCCGCCGAAATTGCCGTAGGGATAGGCGAAGCTGTGCAGAAAGATGACCAGGTCGTCGCGCTTCGGATCGAAGCTGTACTCGCCGCGGGTTTTGACCTGGCCGGCGTCGGTGCGATGGTAATTGAGCCGTGCGAGGCGCTCGAAGAATCCCAGATCGTCCAGGTTCTGCCCCGCATAGACGATGGTCGTATCAGAGTAAATTCGCGACGGTATATTCCAGCGTTTGCCGGAAAATCTGGTTACTACTTCCTGCTCGAGCGCGTTGTAATAGATACTGAAGTAGTACAGCGCCGGCGGTATGCAGAACAGAACCACCGCCGCGGCGCTCAAAAGCCCGATCTTTAGAATGCGTCGTAGCGACATCGGAACGCCGGTTGCCGGAAATTGCGCTGCGCGCTCCGCCTAGCTCTGCGGCTTGATCGCGAAGTAAAGCGTTCCCTCGGCGCGCTTGACCAGCAGCAGCACCACCTTGCCCTTGGCTCCCGCCTTGATCGCCGCCTGGTACGCATCGAGGTCGCGAACCGGCTGACGATTGACCTCGAGCACCACGTCGCGCGCGCGCAACCCAGCCTCGTCGGCGGAACTGCCGGGCTCGACCGAGGCGATCACCACGCCCCGATCCGCATCGAGGCCCAGCTCCTTGGCCAGTGCGCTGTCCAGATCCTTGACCCGCAGCCCAAACTGCGAGGGCGTGCCCGCGGCCCCGCTCTTTTGCGGATTCTCCGCCGCCGCAAGCTGCGCTTCCTGGGATTCGGTGATCGTCGTCGAAAGCTCCTTGAACTGCTTGTCGCGGATGATCTTGAGCGTGACCGGTTTGTTAAGCGGCGTGCGCGAGACCAACAGCGGCAGCTCGCGCGAATCGCTCACCGGCTTGCCGTCGTACTCGGTGATCACATCGCCGCGCAGCACCCCCGCCGCCATCGCCGGCCCGTGCGGCAGCACTTGCGCGACCAGCGCGCCCTGCGCGTCCTTGATTCCGAGCGACTGCGCCAGCTCCGGGGTCACCGGCTGGATGTACACGCCCAGCCATCCGCGCGTGACTTTGCCTTTGGCGCGCAATTGCGGAAGCTCTTCCTTGACGAGGTTGATCGGAATCGCGAATCCGATTCCCATGCTGGCGCCGGTCTGGGTGTAGATGGCGGAGTTAACGCCGACCACGGCGCCGCGCAGATCGATCAATGGTCCGCCCGAGTTGCCGGGGTTGATCGACGCGTCGGTCTGCAGGAACTCATCGAAATTGTCCGGGATAAAGCGGCCCTTGGCGCTCACGATTCCCGCCGTCACCGAATGATCGAAGCCGAACGGGTTGCCGATCGCCATCACCCATTCGCCGACCCGCACCTGATCGGAATCACCGAGCGGCGCGACCGGCAGATCGTGTCCCGCGTTGATTTTCAACAGCGCGATGTCGGTTTTCTTGTCGTGCCCGACGATTTTGGCCGGATAGATGTGTCCGTCCTGCAGCGTGACGGTGACCTTCGAGGGATTATCGACCGCGTGATCGTTGGTCAGGATATAGCCGTCTTTGGAAATGATGAACCCGGACGCCAGGCTCTTGGAATGCTGATGCCCAAACGGCGCGAAGGGGCCGGAGAAATCGCCGCGATGCTGTCCCGGGGCCTCGCCTTCGCCGCCTTCGGGAGTGTCAGGCTCTTCGGTCGAGATATTCACGACCGCAGGCGAGAGCTTGGCCGCCAGATCGACGAAATCGGGAAGCGTCTGTGCCTTCTCGATATGACCGCCGGCATCATCGGGTATATCGGTCCAGAAATCAGCTCCAGCCGTCGCCGCGGCGGCGGACGCGCCGGTCGCCAGATAGATCGCGACGGCGGCTATCGCCGTGGCGGAAAGCGCGGCTCGAATAAATTTATGCGGCATTTGTTAATGAGGGCGTCCGCCAGCTAATGCGCGGGCGGTTTCGCAAGCTCAACGTATTTCATCCTGAGGTCGAAGAGAATCGCTTCGACCAGGCTTTGTTCGTTCGGGTCCAGATTACCACGCGTCTTCTCGGCAAGCATCGCGATAATATCGATCATTTGCTGCGCCGCGCGCAGATCGCGCGAGGGCTTGCCGGTTGCCGGATCGGGCATCTCGCCGAGCGCCGCCAGCGCCTCGGTCGATAGTCCCACCACGAAGGTCACGAAATTGATCTCCGGCTCGGCGTGATGCGCGCCGCCCGATGGTTTCGGGCTGGGCGCGGGCTCGGCCGCCGCCGTCACGGGCTCATCGGTGTCGCCCGGCTTGAGTTCGCCCTCGGCCGAAAATCGCCGCCGATCCTGGACTTTGAAGCCCTTGTCTTTTTCTTCTTCGTCGCGCATCGCCACCTCCGCCGTGCCCTCTAGTCGGAGCGTTCGGCCGCCATGTTCTCGAGCCGCCGGATCCGCTCCTCGATTGGCGGATGAGTCGAAAACATCCGTGTTATTCCGCCGGCGCTGAGCGGATTGACGATAAACAGATGCGCGGTTGCGGGGCCCGCGGTTTCCATCGGCATCCTTTCGTTGGCGGATTCGAGTTTGCGCAGCGCGCTGGCCAGGAGCAGCGGATTATGGGTCAGGCGCGCGCCGCTCGCGTCGGCCTGGTACTCGCGGGTGCGTGAGATCGCAAGCTGGATCATCGAGGCCGCGATTGGCGCGAGAATGCTAATCGCCAGCAGCCCGATAATACCGCCGCGCTCGTCTTCGTCGCGCCCGCCGAACCCTCCGAGCAGCGCGCCCCATCGCGCTCCGTACGCCAGCATCATCACCGCGCCCGCCAGGGTCGCCGCGATTGAGCTGGTCAGGATGTCGCGATTTATCACGTGCGACAACTCGTGCCCGATAACGCCCTTGAGCTCTTCGCGATTGCAGATGCGCATGATTCCGCGCGTGACCGCGACCGCCGCATGCTTCGGATTTCGTCCGGTCGCAAACGCGTTAGGGGTGTCGTCATCGATCATGAACAGGCGCGGCATCGGGATTCCCGCCGAACTCGCCAGCTCGTTGACGATCGAGTACAGCTCGGGCGCGCTGGTCGCGTCCAGCGGCTGCGCGTGATACGCCGCCAGCACCATCCGGTCCGAGAACCAGTAGCTCGCGAAATTCATCACGGCGGCGAATCCAAACGCGATCACGACTCCGCCGCGGCCTCCGATTAGTCCGCCGATCAGCATCAGCAATCCGGTCATCACGCCGAGCAGGAATGTGGTTTTGAGGAAGCTGGTCATATTAAATTCAATTTCGAGCTTTCAGCCAGACGCTTGACGCGCGGTTTACGGATGCGTCGGCACCAGAACTTCGCGTGCGCGGAAAGTGCCGGAAACATGGGCTGAAATAAGCTGCTCAAGCCCGCATCTCGAAGCTACGCCACGGCATTTTGACAGTCAACGTAAGCCTGGCGCCGCGCGCGGGCACGCGCTCTCGAGCGCACGGAGAACGGCAGGCACCGCCAGCGATTCGAGCTCAGCGGCGCGCAGCACTGTAACCCGCCCCAGCGGACGCCACCGGTCCGGATCCGTCGGACCGAAGATGACCACGCCGGGCAGCCCCGCCGCCGCGGCCAGATGCGAGACTCCCGAATCATTGCCGACGAATCCGGCCGCGAACTTAGCAAGCGCCGCGACGGTCTCCAGCGGCAGCATCGAAACCGTCGTAATCCCGAAATCGTGAAATAGCGGCCGCAGATCATCTTCCGCCGGTCCGAGCACCGCGAGCGGCCGCAGGCGCATCTCGCCCTCGATCTCGAGCGCCAGCCGGGCGAAACTTTTCGCGCTCCAGTTTTTCTTTGCGCTGCCGCTGCCGGGAAAGATCATCACGAAATCGTCGAGGAGAAGATCAACCCGCGACATCACTGCGCAGGCGGAATCAAAGTCGTTTTCGCTCAAATCAATTCGCGATTCGGGCGAGTCGTCCGGCGCTCCAATGGATTTCAAATACAGCTCGGCGATATGGCCTGCGCCGGGCGGGCGAAACTGATGAAACGTCACGGCGCCGCCGCATACCTGGCCGAGCGCGCGGCGATAGTTTAGATCATCGAACGCGAAGAAAGAGCGGATTTTATCAAATTGGCCGAAGAATTTCCGCGCGGCCGGGTCGCTCGCTCCGCCTTCGCGAAACATCGCGCTCATCTCCGGCCGATCGATCGAATGTCCGGCCTCGACGCCGATCCGTCCCGCCGCGAACTCCGCCAGCTCCGCACGGGCCATCAGTTCGAGCGCCGAGTCAGGATTCATCCGTGCAAGCGCGCGTAGCGCCGGCCCGGCGCAAATCAGGTCGCCGAGCGCGCCGGGAAAGATAACCAGCATGCGGCCATTCATGCGGATGAAAATAGCATCGCGGCGCCCGCGGCGCGCCCGGCGCGGTGTCGCATGAGGACGCGGTTTACGGCTAGAATTGCCGCCATGCCCGTAAGCGTCGCACATTCGCCGCTCGACCTCATCGGCCACACGCCGGTGCTCCGCCTCAACCGCCTGCCCGGCAAGGATTGCGCCGAAATCTGGGCCAAACTCGAGAACTACAATCCAGGAGGCAGCGTCAAGGATCGGATCTGCCTTGCGATGGTCGAAGCGGCCGAAAAGGCGGGCCGCATCAAGCCCGGAGACACTATCGTCGAGCCGACTTCCGGCAATACCGGTATCGGCCTGGCGCTGGTCGCCGCGGTCAAGGGCTACAAGCTCATCCTGACGATGCCCGATACGATGAGCGAGGAACGCCGCTCGCTGCTGGTCGCATACGGCGCCAAGCTGGTGCTGACACCCGACACCCGCGGGATGCACGGCGCGATCACAAAGGCCGAAGAACTGGTCAAGGAAAACCCCGGCTACTTCATGCCGCAGCAGTTCAGCAATCCGGCCAATCCCGACATGCATTATCATACGACCGGGCCGGAACTGGTCGAGCAGATGGCGCGGATTGACGCGTTTGTCGCCGGAGTCGGCACCGGCGGCACGATTACCGGCACGGGCCGCTATCTCCACGAGCATTGCAAGAACAAGGTGCAGGTGGTCGCGGTCGAGCCGAAAAATTCGCCGGTGCTGTCGGGCGGCGAGGCGGGGTTCCACAAGATCCAGGGAATCGGCGCGGGTTTCATTCCGAAGAATCTCGACACCAAATGCTATGACGAAATAATCACGGTCAGCGACGAAGACGCCGCACTCCACTCGCGCCGCCTTGCGCGCGAAGAAGGAATCCTGGTGGGCATCTCCTCGGGCGCCAACTGCTGCGCCGCGCTGCAAATCGCAAAGCGGCTCGGCCCGGGAAAGATCGTTGTCGTCGTATTCTGCGACACGGGCGAGCGCTACCTGACCACCGATCTCTTCCAGGCCGAAGGAATTTGACGCGATGTCCCCGCAAGTAGCGCCGGAGCTGGCCGCCAAGCTCGAGAAGCTGCGCGCGATTTTCGCGCCGATGCGCTCGGTGATCGTCGCGTTCTCGGGCGGCGTCGATTCAACTTTCGTGCTCAAGGCCGCTCACGACACGATCGGCGATCGGGTCCTGGCGCTGACCACTACGTCGCCCACGATGCCCGAGCAGGATCGCGCGACCGCGCTCGAGATGGCGGCGAAGATCGGCGCCCGCCATCTGGTGGTCGAATCCAACGAACTCGAGATTCCGGGTTACGCGCGCAATCCGCTGGACCGATGCTACCTGTGCAAGTCGAACCTGTTCGAGGTTTGCGAAGCCAAGGCGGCCGAGCTGGGAATTGACGAGATCGCTGACGGGCTCAACCTCGATGACCTGCACGACTATCGCCCCGGCATGAAGGCCGCCGCCGAAAAGCGCGTGCGCCATCCGCTGGTCGAAGCCGCGCTCAGCAAGGCCGAGATTCGCTGTCTGTCGCACGCGATGGACCTCGAGACGTGGGATCGTCCGGCGTCGCCGTGCCTGTCCTCGCGCTTTCCGTACGGCACCGAAATTACGCCCGAGGGATTGCGCAAGGTGGCGGCGGGCGAGGATCTGTTGCGCGCGATCGGATTTCGCGTCGCGCGCGTGCGCTATCACGGCGACGTGGCGCGGCTCGAACTCGAGCCGGCCGAGATCGCGCGCGTGTTCGAGCCGCAAATTCGCGAGATGGTGGATCGCGAGTTCAAGAAAATCGGATTTCGCTTCGTCGCGATCGATCTGCGCGGTTTTCGCTCCGGCTCGCTCAACGAAGGTATCGTGACGCCGCGTTCCTGAATCGCGCCGATGCGAACCTCCGAGCGCGCGGTCAGCAAAGTGATGGGGCGCGGAGGGGTTTCTGGAAGACGGCTCCCAAATCCACCGCTCTGAAGCCGAGCGCGAGCCTGGCGCAAGCCGTATCGCCTCGGCTGCGGCATTGCGTCCGTGGCAAGACTACTCGACGGCGGTAATCGCGGTAGCGGTTACCGTGATGCTTTATGCGGTCGCGGGCGCGGAAATCAGGATGTGGCCGGTCGCGATCATGGCGCCGCTGCCGATCCTTGCCGCCGCACCCGAGATGTCCGATTGGTTCGTCGCGCGATGTGCGTTCGCGGCCTACTTCCTTGGCAACATGGCGGTCTGGCCCGCCGAGAGCTTCGCCGTGCCGCTGTGGGAACTGGTCCTGCTCCACGCCGCTGGCGCCGCGATGTTCGCGCTGCTGGTCATATTGCACAGTGAAGCGGCGCGCCGCTTCATCGGGGCGCTGGCGGCGCTGGTCTATCCGATCCTGACCGCGGCCGCGTGGCATGGGATCGCCGCAATCTCTCCGCACGGGACCTGGGGCGAGCCGGCGTACTGGCTATCGTCATTTCTACCCGTGATGCAGACGACTGCCGTCACCGGGCTCGCGGGCGTTACTTTCCTGATGGCCTGGGTGCCGGCGGGGCTTGCGGTCGCGTGGTATCGGCGGCGATGGCGCATGCGGTGGATGGCTGTCGCGATCGTTCCGCTCGGTGCATTTGCGATCGTATCCGCTCTGGGTGGCCTCAGGCTCACGGGCAAAGACAGCGGAGCGGCAATCCAGGTCGGAATGGCTGCAACCGATCGGATGCTCGGAGCTGCCGACGCGATCGAAGCCGCCGACGCGGCTCCGGTGCTCGCGATTTACGCCCCGATGGTGCAGAAGCTTGCCGGTGCTGGCGCGCAAGTGATCGTGTTGCCCGAGAAGCTCGCCGGCGTGCGCCCGAAGTACGAGAACGAAGTGATCTCCGGCTTCGCGCAGATGGCGGCGATGAATCACGTCTGGCTTATCGCGGGACTCAACCAACTCGAGCCCGCCCCCAAACGAAATCTCGCTCTGGTTATTTCGCCGTCGGGAGAGCTTGTGGCGCGCTATTTCAAGCATCATCCCGTCCCCGGTCTCGAACGTGGCTATGCGCCGGGGACCGATCTGACGATATTCGATTTACCGCAGGGCAAGGCGGCCGTCGCGATCTGCAAGGACCTGGATTTTCCCGCGCTCGGACGCCGGATCGCGAACGCCGGCGCGCGCTTCCTGCTGGTGCCGGCGTGGGATTGGCCGGGCTCGGAAGAGATTCATGCGCGGATGGCGACCACGCTCGGAATTGAGTCGGGACTCTCGATCGCGCGTGCGGCGCGCCAGGGACTGGTGACGGTCAGCGACGCGCGCGGGCGAATCCTCGCGCGCGAATCGACCTTCGAGAAAGATCCGGCCGCGATCGTGTTCGCGATGCCGCCCGGGAGCGGAGCGACATTCTTCGCCCGCCACGGCGATTGGTTCGGCAACCTGATGCTCCTGCTCGCGGCCGCGATGATCGCGCTGGTGGCGCTGAGCGTGCGCCACGCCCCAAGAAACCGTCAGTAACCGCGCAGGGCAGGTTCGCTTCTATGCGAGGCTGTCGGTAAACGCCCAACTTGTCCGTCATCCTGAACGGAGGTTGCT
>DATLTX010000071.1:0-5847 GCA_035533435.1 Binataceae bacterium (SeqCode) | reverse complement strand
GCACGGCGCACGTCGCGGCGCAGGATCGGCCAGATTCCGCCAACCATCGGATGGCGCCCCTGGCGGTACGAGAAAAAGTAGTACATGAACTGGCGCAGCGTCGAACGGCGCGATTCGGGAGCCAGCCCGCGTCCACCGGAGACGGTGAAGATCGTGTGGAGCATCCGCGGAATCGAATAGAAGCCCTTGAACGCGTCGCGATACGCCTGCATCCAGGCCGCGCTGTCGAGTTTGGGATGGCGCAGCGTCACATGCTGCGAATCCAGCTGATTGAAATCCCAGTCGAGGATATCGCCCGAGTCGGCGTAGCGGGCCTGATCCTCGGTGCCGGGAAGCGGAGTCATAATGAAAAACGAGACGATATCAAAGCCGATCTTCTTGAGCGTCTCGGCGGCGATCCGGCCGCAATCAGGTCCGTCGAAGGGGAAGCCCAGCATGTAACCCGCGTGAACGGAAATGCCGACCTTGTGCCAGTTATCGACCACGCGGCGATACTTGTCGATCACGCGGGCACGCGCATCTTCGAGCTTCATCTTGTGCTGGCGGTCGTCGGTGTTCTGGTACTTGGTGGCGAAGTTCAGGTTGTCGGGGTTGAGCGATTCGATTCCGACGAAAGCCTGGTAGCATCCTGCCGCCGCGGCCAGCTCGGTGAAGCGTTTGCTGCGCCGATGCTTGGCGGTCTCGGTCTCGCCCGGGGCCGCCACCGCGTAACATGACGCGTCCACATCGACCTGCATCATGAAAGAGAATTTCGGATATTCTTTTTTGACTTCGATAAATCCGGTCAGGATTTCTTCCCATCGCGGCGAGCGGAAGAAATCATCATCGACCAGGAACAGCGATTCGATTCCGTGGTTGCGGCATGCGTCGCGCACCCAGGAAACCACCGAGTCGGGCTCGCGCGACCGCATCGTGCGGCCCATCACGTTCTTCACGCTGCAGTACGAGCAGGTGAAGGGGCATCCGCGCGAGGTGTCGATCGTCGTCATGGTGTCGTTGAAAAAGCGGGTCAGGTAGCGGTCGTCGAGCACCGGCAGGAGCGATTCGGTGATGAGCGGGACGATGATGTCCTCGCGGCCGGTCTTGGCGCGAATTCCCTCGGTCACCGAGTAATTGAGCTGCAGCTCGCCGCGCAGAAAATCCTCGACGATCCCGCCCCACAGGTTTTCGGCCTCACCGACGACCGTGGTGATTCCGCACTCGTTGAGGAACTTGACCGATTCCGGATATCCGCTGACGTGGAAGCCGCCCATCATCACCGGCACACCGAGCGCCTTGAACTGGAGCGCGATATCGCGGCCGCGCGGATACTGGTTGGACTGCACGCCGGCCATCCCGACCAGCAACTCGACGCCGTCCTCGTGCGCCTTTTCCTTGATCGCCTTGATCGTATCGGGGCTGATTACGCCGTCGCAGATTTCATCCCAGATAACGGTTTCGAGCTGCACGTTGCGCTCGGCCGCGAACTTGGTGTTGAACGCCGCGTTGAGCGCGGTCAAAACCGTTAGCGTGTTATTGGGCTGAACCCCGAAGCGGAAAAACTGGACGTAGCCGTTTTCGTCGTACTTCGACGGCTTGATGAAATAGACCCGGATTGTCCTGACCGGCTCGGGCTTGAGCGCCCCGGCCGCCAGCGCGCTCGGCGATGCGGCGAGCTGCAACGGCACTGCCGATCGATCTCCGCCGTAGCGATTGGTCCCAAGCAGCCAGTAAAGAATAACCGTCGCGAATACGAGAAAGCTTCCAAGTGCGACCAGCGTTAGTATCATCGATTAATCCTCTTCCTTGCCCCCCACCAGCCTCACCACCAGACGGCCTCGGGACGGGTCTCAGTCCAATCAGGCCACAAGGCCTGACCGAGTGGTTAGAGTTAACTAAGCCCGCCCGCCGAAGTCAACCATTTTCGGGTAAAATCCAGAGGTTGCGATGCTATAACGCGCTTTGGAGAACCGTAACTCTGCGTGTCATCGATACATCTCGACGAGGTTGATCAGCCCAAGGTCCCTATATCGCTCGACTAAGTAGCCCTTGATTTCCTGCACCGACGCCATCTGCAGGCACTCGCGCGCGATCAGACGCGTAGTCTGAAAATCGACCTCACGAATCAGCTTTCGCACCACCGGGATAAACAACGGGGACAGGCTCAGCTCGTCCAAGCCCATCCCGACCAGCAGCAGCGTCGCCAGCGGATCGCTCGCCATCTCGCCGCAGATTCCGACTTCCTTGTCGGCGGCGCGGGCGACGTTGACGACTTCCGCGATCGCGGAGATTACGGCGGGATGAAACGCCTCGTACAGATGGGCGACTTTCGGATTGTTGCGATCGGCGGCGAGCAGGTACTGAATCAGGTCGTTGGTGCCGATCGAAAAGAAATCGACCTCGCGTGCAAGGCGCGGCGCGAGCCACACCGCCGACGGGACCTCGACCATGATCCCGACTTCGATATTGGGATTGTGTTCGAGGCCTTCCTTGTAGAGCTCGGCCTGCGACTCCGCGAGCAGCTCTTTGGCGCGGCGCAGCTCTTCGAGCGACGAGATCATCGGAAACAGGATCCGGACGTTGTAGCGCGCGGCGGCGCGCAGGATCGCGCGCAACTGAACCTTGAACAGCCCCGACATCTCGAGCGAGATCCGGATTGAGCGCCAGCCGAGAAATGGATTCTCCTCGCGCGGCACGCGCATGTAGGGCGGATACTTGTCGGCTCCGATATCGAGCGTGCGAATCGTGACCGGCTTGCGTCCGCCGACCGCTTCGAGCATCCGGTTGTACAGCGCGAGCTGCTGATTCTCGTCGGGAAAATCCTCGTAGGTCAAAAACGAAAATTCCGAGCGCAGCAGCCCCACGCCCTCGGCCCCGTACCGCATCGCCAGATGCACGTCAGCCAGCAGCGCGATATTCGCCAGCATCATCACGCGATGTCCGTCGCGGGTGGCGGCGGGCGCGTTGCCATCTTCCATCAGCTCGCGTTTGAACGCTTCGTACCGGCGCGTCATCCCCTGGTAGTCTTTCTCGACGTCGGCCGGAGGATTGACATAGACCACGCCCGAGTTGCCGTCGAGCACCAGATGGTCTCCTTCGACGACCGATTCCATCAGATGCTCGATACCGACCACGGTCGGGATCTCGAACGAGCGCGCGAGAATTGCGGCATGCGAAGTAACGCCGCCCGATTGGAGCGCGATTCCGGCCAGGTTCTCGTGCGAGACCAAGGTTAGCTGCGAGAGCGTCAGCTCCTCGGCCACCAGGATGGTCGGCTTCGCGTACGCGCCGTGGCGATCTTCCTGGCGCAGATGACGCAGCACGCGATGCCCGACGTCGCGGAAGTCGGTCGCGCGTTCGCGCAGGTAGCCGTCGGCGACAGCGAGCATCTGGGCGGAGAGTTCGTCGATCACGCGGAACAGGGCGCTCTCGGCGGAAAATCCCTTCTCGACGGTGTCGCGGATCCGGCCGACGAATTCGTCGTCTTCGAGAATCAGGCGATGGCCGTCGAAGATTTTGAGGTCCTGCTCGGGCATCAACGGCGCCATCCGCGCCTTTAGCACCTCGAGCTCGGCGCGCGAGCGGTCCAGCGCCTCGTCAAGGCGCTTGCGCTCGGCCTTGACGTCGCGCGTGCGCTGATTGCGATCGATGGTGCTGAGGAAAGTGCCGACCACGTGGCCGACGCCCTGGGCGAAGCCGGGAGCGGCGGGCAGTCCGACCAGGCGCGGGCGGCGGATTTTCTGCGGTGCTTTGATGCGCGCCTTGCCGCCGACTTTTTCGTAGTCCTTGAGCTGGCGATTGGCTTCGATCATCCGGCGGCGGTATTCGGCGCGTTCCTTTTCCTTGGTCGCCAGGGTTTCGCGCAGGCGGAAGTGCGACAGGATTTGCGCGACCTGGGTCGCGGCGGTGCGCAGCAGGCGTTCGTCGGACTTGGTGAATTTCCGCCGCGAGAGCGTCTGCGCAACCATCACGCCGATCGCCTTTTGCCTGCTCTCCTGCACCGGCACGCCGACGAAACTGTGAAAGCGCTCTTCGCCGGTTTCAGGGAAATATTTGTAGCGCGGATGACTGATCGCGTCGGCAACCGAGACCGGCGCGCCCGATTCGATCACCATCCCGACCAGTCCCTCGCTCAGGCGCATCGAGACCTTGCCGACCGAGTCGCGGTCGAGCCCGAAGGTCGAGCGCAGCACCAGGCGCTCGCCCTGCGGATCGAACAGGTAGAGCGAGCAGACCTCGGTCTGCATCCCTTCGGCGATCGCGGCGACGATCCGATCGAGCGCGGTGCGCAGATCTTCGTGGTCTTCACCGCCAATCGCGGAGATTTCCTCGATCAGCGAAAAGCGATCTCGATTGGTTGCCATTGATACAGTCGCCAGTGAGCAACCGAATTGTATCGTACGATCGAAAGCCCAAACAATCGCGCGGAAAGAATCACGTGGCCACGCGTCCGGACTTTCTCCTGGTGGTCGAAGTAACGGTTGAGGGCTGCCTATGCGGGCAGATCGAATTCGGCGAGCGCGTTTTGCAGCAGGCCGCGTCCGGCGCGGCAGCGGCGCGACTTGATTGAATCGATAAGCTCGCGCTCGTCGGCCACCGGACCATCGAGCAGCGTCGTCACGCATCCGACCGAACCCATCGAATGTGAGTCCGAACCCGCGACCTCGGGCTTCCCGAGATGCCGCGCGACCTTGAGCGCGAAGACGTTTTCGTCTTCCGAGCAGGCGCCGTTGAGCACCTCGATCGCATCGACCAGTTCGAAAATTTTGAGCTTCGCCGCGCGGTCGGGATAGCCCGCGTCGATCGGCTCATGATCCGGATTGATAAATGAAAACCGCGGGTCGAGCTTGTAGCGGAACGGATGGTTGGCGACCAGCAGCGCGCCCATCTGATCGGCAACCTTGCGCAACTCGGCGAGTTTGTAGATTCCGCCGATATAGTGCTCGAGGCCAAAGACGCCGATATGCCCCATGTCGGTGGTCACTTCCATCCCGCGCAGGAACAGGAGACCGGAATCGCGCCCGAGCGTGGGAGCCTCGCGCAGATCCCACATCGTGTCGTGCTCGGTGATACAGACCGCGCCGATGCCGATTTTGCGCGAGCGCTCGACCAGGTCGGCGAGCGCAAGATTCGAGTCCGAGCTGCCGCGGTTGGTATGCAGGTGCAGATCGACGCTGAAGTAGGGCCCGCTTGGGTGCCCGCTTGCGTTTGCCGCCATCGCGAACTCAGCGCGCTTACTTTGGCGGTTCGCTCGAAAGCGTGACCGTCTTCATATGATCGCCCTTCTGAATCTGATCGACCACGTCCATCCCCTTAACCACGCCGCCAAAGATCGTGTAGTCGCCATCGAGGCCCGGCTGCGGCTTGAGGCAAATATAAAACTGGCTGCCCGACGACGCGCGGGTCGGATTCACCTGGTCGCCGGTGCGCGCGGTCGCGACGCTGCCGCGCAGATGATGCTCGTTCTTGTCGATCTCGGCGGGGACCGTGTAGCCGGGTCCGCCCGTGCCGGTGCCGTCGGGGTCGCCGCCCTGGACGACGAAATCGGGGACGACGCGATGAAAAGTCAGCCCGTTGTAGAAACCCTTTTTGACCAGGGTCTCGAAGTTCTCGACTGTTTTGGGCGCGACCTTCGGATACAGCTCGATCACGATAGTTCCGCGGTCCGTGTTCACGATTGCGTAGTGTCCGGTGTTTCTCAATGGTAGTCCGTCCGAGTTTGAGCCGTTGCACGCCGATGCGACAATTAGAATCGCGGCGAAGGCGGCAAGGCAGGATAGCTTCTTGAGCTTCACTCTCATTTCTCCAGCCGTCATGGCTTAAGGCAATTTCCTTTGAGTATTCGACGCGGCGATTGCGCGCAAGCGC
>DATLTX010000070.1:0-6387 GCA_035533435.1 Binataceae bacterium (SeqCode) | reverse complement strand
GCGGCAAGCAGCGCCTGCGCGAACTGATATTTCTTGACCGCGGTCTGAAAGTCGTAATACGAGCGCCAGACTTCGGCGATCGTCTCGAGCTCGAGCGATTTCACGCTCTCGCGCTCGGCCGCCCGCTGCGCTTCGGTGCGCCGGTCGTCGTTGCGGCGGCTGAATCCCGTGAAGATATCCCAGCGCAGCGTGAGCAACGCCGCGTACTCCGGCGACGCGCTTTTGATTGTCGAGGAGTTCGCGAAGGTGTACCACCACGCCTGCTCGCCGTAGTCAGCGCCCGCCGCCAACACCGGATACCATTGCGCGCGCGAGCGCTTCACTGCCGCCTCGCTGGCGCGATACTTCGCCGCTTCGGCCGACAGATCGGGGCGCTCGCGCACGGCGGCGGCGATCAACTGCTCGACTTCCTTGCCGAGCGTTTTCGGCACCGGCTGATTTTCGAGGCTCTGAATATCGAGCGGCTGGTCGGCTGGGACGCCGATCGCGACCGCCAGTCCGGCGCGGGAATCGTTGACCAGCGTGTGCGCGCTTTCGAGTTCGAACTCGGCCTGCGCCTTGCGCTCGCGCGCGAGCAGCATCGCGGGCTCGGTGGCAAGGCCCAGGTTGACGCGGCGCGAAACCGCCTCCAGGTCGGTGCGCGCCAGCTCGACGTTCTGAGTCGCAGCTTGCACGGCGGCCTGCGCGGCGGCCAGCGCGTAGTAGGCGCTCTGGACCTCGAACACTACGGTCTGCATCGTTCGATCAAAGCCGAAGTTGGCCGCCGCAAGTTCATTGCGCGCGAGCTCGGAATCCGCGCTGCGCCGCCCGAAATCAAGCAGCGTGTACGTCAGCTCGGCCATCGGCGAGGCGGACCATTGCTTGATTACCGCCGGTCCGGGGCTGACCTGAAACAGCAGGCGGTTGTAGCCGCCGTCGGCCTCGAAACTCGCGTGCGGATAATAGGGCGCCTGCGCCATACCGTAAGCGGCCGCCGCCGCCCGCGCCGATTGCCACGATTGGCGGGTGCGCGGATTGAGCCGTAGCGCCAGATCGATTAGCCGCGGCAGATCATAGGGCGCGCCGCCGGCCGCCGACTGGTTGCCAGCCGACGCCTGCGCAATCTCGCGCGTCACAGTGGGAACCTGATACTGCGCCGTCTCGTGCGCGGCCGGAGACCATTGCTGGTCGGCCGCGATCGGCGAGTACTGGTCCGGCGCGATCTCGGGCCGCTCGGCGTAGCGGGCGCATCCGGCGACTGACGCGGCAAATATCAGCGCCGCCGCGCGGATCGAAACTCGCGCGCGCGGCGATTCGCGGCGCTCGCGCGCGCCATCGCGATTTGAGGAATCCGGGATTGTCTTCACCTGCATAAGGCCCCCGAAGTTGATGCTGCCAAACCGCCGCTCCGGCTTATCCGGGCCGCGGTCGGCATCAGCCTAACCCGCGCACGCGCCGAAATCGCGCCGATCGAGGACGAATTTTCCGCCCCGGGCAATTTTCCGCCCCTTCGATGATGCGTGCGCGAAGTCCGGCGCGTAGAATCTTTCCCGCATGAATCGTAGAGGAAAGTGGACCTCGCTCCGGATTGCCGCAGGGGCCGCCGTCGCATGGGCGGCGCCGGGATGCGACCCTATCGTCAATATCGCGGGCGCGAATTTCCCGAGCTGGCTCGTCGCCGCGATCGTCGGCGCGATACTGGCCGCGATCGTCCGCCCGCTCTTCGTCGCGGCCGGTCTCGAGCGCTACCTGTGGCCGCTGCCGGCGGTTTACGCAAGCCTTGCGGTGCTGCTCGGATGCATCTTCTGGATAATCTTCTTCAACCGGGTGTAGGAACGGCATGGTGGCTCCCGGAGACGACGTAGCGGCTGACAATCCAGCGCTCAAAGCGATCGGGCGAATCCTGAGCGCCGCGATAATCGCCGCCGCGATCGCCGCGATCCTGTTTGTCACGCGCCTGTACTACGTCTATCCGCGCACCGACGACGCCTACGTGCGCGCCAATCTTATCGGGGTCGCCCCGCACGTCAGTGGACCGATCGTCAAGCTGCCGATCGTTGACAATCAGCACGTCCGCAAGGGCGACATGCTGTTCGTCGTCGATCCGCGCCCCTACCAGGCCACCCTCGACGCGCTGGTTGCCAAGCTTGAATTGACGAACCTGCAAATCAAGGGTCTCGACAACGCGATATCCGCGGCCGGGGCCGAGCAGACCCGCCGCGAGGCCGACCTCGCGTATGCGCGCCAGTACCTCCGTCGCATTGAGCCGCTGCTCGCAAAGCATTACGTCACCGCCAACGACGTCTTCGATGCGCGCAGTAAGATGCGTGCGGCCCAGGCCGCGGTCGAAAACGCGCGCTCGACCGTCAGGCAAGCGGAAAACGAACTCGGCCAGTACGGCGATATCAACGCGCGGCGCAAGCAGGCCGAGGCCGAGGTCACCGACGCGCGCCTCAATGTTGACTATTGCTCCGTGCGCGCCCCGTTCGACGGCTACGTCACCAATCTCAACATCGCGGTCGGGCAGTACGCCAACGAGGGCAAGGACGTGCTCAACCTGATCGATAACCGGGTCTGGTACGTGGTCGCGAATTTCCGCGAAAATTTCCTCGGCAACATCAAGCCCGGAATGACCGCGCAGGTCTATCTGCTCAGCTACCCGAATCATCCGTTGCGTGGAATCGTGCAGGGCGTCGGATGGGCGCTTTATCAGCAAAACGGCGCCAGCGTCGAAGGACTTCCGCAGGTCGAGCCGACGCTCAACTGGGTGCGCCTGTCGCAACGCTTCCCGGTGCGGATCACGCTCGACCATAGCGATCCGAATTTCCCGCTGCGCACCGGCCAGACCGCCGTCGTAACGATCCAGGGTTTCCGCTAGATGGCGGCGGCGCCGGGCATGGGACTCCGCTCGCGCCGAAGGCTCAGCGGACTTGCCGCCGCCGGTGCGCGCCGGTTCACGCATGGCGTGGATTGGCTGATCGGCTCGCTCGCGCTCGATCTCGAGGCGCATCCGCGGCGTCTGCGCACCGCCCTTCGCACCGGAATAATTTGCGCGCTCGGATTCGGCCTGATGGCGGCGGCGCACGTCGATGCGCTCCTGGGGCCGTACGTCCTGTGGATCGTGGCGTCATCGGGCGGCGCGATGATCACGCCGTTCAAGGCGCTGCGGTTCGTGATGGTAACCGGCGCAGGCCTCGCGTTATCGGTGCCGCTCGCGGGGCAGCTTTCAGAGGCGCCGTGGCTGATGCTGCCATTTTTGTTCGTGGCCGCATTTGGATTTCGCTACATCATGTCGGCGTTTCGGCTCCCGTATGCGTGGGTTATCGTTGAGATCACTTTTCTGACGTCGTTCTATCTGGTGGTCTTCGACCCGCATAATTTCGGCGTCGAAGTAGCTTCGACCTTCGGCGGCGTGGTCATCAGCGTTATCCTGATTGCGCTGTTCGACCTGGTGCTGTGGCCCAATCCCGCGGACGCCGAGTTGATCGCGATGCTGGGGCATAATCTTGCGCGCACGCGCGCGCGGCTCGACGTGGCGGCGGCTGCCTATTTCGCGCCGTCGGGCAAGTCGGGCGTGCGGATTCCCGGATTTCTCTCTGACCTGCCCGCCCATCTGGCGCTGCTCGAACGCGCCGTGCAGGAAGGGGCCACACCCCAGCGCCGCGCTGTGCTGCTGGGCGCGATCACATTGGCCGAGCGGCTGCATATCGCGGTCGATAGCCTGATCGTCGCCGCGATCGATCCGTTGCCACAGGTTGCGCGCACGATGGTGCAGCCGGAAATCGAAGCGCTCGTCCGCACTCTCGACGCCGCGTTTGCCGAGCGCGCGGCCGAACGCGCACGCGGCGAAATTTCCTATGGCGACATCAGCGGCGGCCCGAGCCTCGCCGCCGTGCGTCCCGCGGTCGATGCACTCCAGGCGCGGATTGCGCAGGTCCGCCCCACCTTGCTCGCAAATTCCACCCCGGCGGAAGCCGCCAATATGGGTTCCTTTGCGGACGGGCTGTGCCAGACCGGGGAACTGCTGGTGCACGGCCTTGAGGAACCCTGGCTTTCCGATGCGGTCGCCGAAACGCCATCGGCCCACGGGCTCGATCCGGCGCTGACCCGCTACTCGCTCAAGGTCGCGCTCGCGATCGTGATCGCGTTCGGCGGCGGTATCACGTCGCAGCGCGCCGACCTCTCGGTGATTATCACGACGGTTATCATTGCCGGATTGCCAACTTACGGCGCGACGCTGAACAAGATGCTCCTGCGGCTGGTCGGCAACGCATGCGGCGGCGCGCTCGCGCTGCTGGCGATTATAATCGTGACGCCCAACTTCGAGACCCTTCCGGTTTACATGCTGGTTACTTTCATCGGGCTGTTCGCCGCCGATTATCTCGGACTCGGCAATGGACAATTCGCTTACGCGGGCCGCCAGATGGGCAGCGCGTTCGTGTTCACCTGGGCGGGAATAAGTCCCAGCGAGGCGATCACGACCCCGCTCTATCGCGTATGGGGAATCATGCTCGCGATGGCGGTGCTGACCGCCGTGTTCATCCTGCTATGGCCCGAGTATTCAGGCGACTCGCTGCTGCCCAGGCTGCGGAAGATCCTGCACGCGACGATAGACCTGATGCCGGGGGGCGCGGCCGCCGCGTCGGTCCGGAAAATCCACGAGACCAGCCAGGGAATTACGCGCCAGCTCGCGGAGCTGCTCGGTATCGCGGACGACGCGCGTATCGAGGGTCGGGCCAGCAGCATCGATCCTGACGCTACGGTCAACGCTTCGGGCACGCTGCGGCGTATCGCGCATCGCCTGAGCGCGATCAGCAGAGAGCGAATCGAAGCGCCACTGCCCGCGCTATCTCCCCCAACCGAAGCCGCGCGCGAGCGGATTTTGGCCGCGATGCGTGCGCGGCTCGAATCATGGCGCGATCATTTTGACGGACCGAACTGCCGCAGCCGCCCAGCGGCGCTCACGCTCGCAAACAGCCGTGCGCCCGGCGATATCGATGCTCCGCTTAACGACTTCACCCTGAGCGTCGGCGCGAACAGCTTCGCACAGCTCGCTCTGTGGCAAACGCCGATGCGGCTCGAACTGATGTCGGAGATTGCGTCGCTCAGGCGCCTTGCACAGTTGTTCGCCGATCTGGACGACGAACTCTCGCGCGTCGCAGTCGCGCGCGGCACCGTGCGCTGGGTCGCGGCGCCCGCCGCGTAGCTTGCTAGTCCCTTCAAGGCACTGGGTGATATACGAGGGCGGACCGCTTATTCTTCATGGTAAAATCGATGCGCTGCTCGAATTGCAAGACTGAAAACCCACCTGGCAAGAAGTTCTGCGGCGATTGCGGCGCGGCGCTCGCGAATCTTTGCCCGAAATGCGGCGCCGATAATCCTGCCGGTAAACGCTTTTGTGGAGAGTGCGGCACTGCGCTCGGAGCGTCCGCGACGGCTGCCTCGGCACAGAAATCCGCCGATCGTCAGATTCGGGTGGTCGATAAACCCGCCGCTGAAAGCCTCGAAGGCGAGCGCAAGACCGTCACCGCGTTGTTCGCCGACATCAAGGGCTCGACCGAGCTCGAGCAGGACCTCGATCCCGAAGAGGCGCGTGCGATTATAGATCCCGCCCTGAACGTGATGATCGAGGCGGTGCGCCGCTACGACGGCTATATCGTGCAATCGACCGGTGACGGTATCTTCGCGCTGTTCGGCGCCCCCGTCGCGCATGAGGACCATCCGCAGCGTGCGCTGTATGCCGCACTGCGAATGCAAGAAGAGCTAAAACAGTACTCGGCCAGATTGCGCGAGGCCGGCAACCTGCCTATTGAAGCGCGTGTCGGTGTGAACACGGGCGAAGTCGTCGTGCGTTCGATCGCTACCGGCGATGGACAGACCGAGTACACGCCGATTGGCCACACCACCAATCTCGCCTCGCGGATGCAGGCGCTCGCGCCTACAGGCTCGATCGCGATTAGCGAGCAGACCCGCAAACTGGTCGAGGGCTATTTCGCGCTCAAGCCGCTGGGGCCGACCAAGGTCAAGGGCATCAGCGAGCCGGTCAACGTTTACGAGGTGACGGGGCTCGGACCGCTGCGCACGCGCCTGCAACGCTCGGCGGGGCGCGGATTGTCGAAGTTCGTGGGGCGGCAGGCCGAGATGGACGCGCTCAAGCGCGCGGCCGAGCAGGCGAAGGCTGGACGCGGGCAGATCGTCGCCGCGATGGCGGAGGCCGGGGTCGGCAAGTCGCGCTTGTTGTTCGAGTTCAAGGCGGTTTCGCAATCGGGATGGATGGTGCTCGAAGCGTTCTCGGTCTCGCACGGCAAAGCGTCGGCGTTCCTGCCCGTGATCGATCTGCTGTGGAGCTATTTCGAGATCAGCTCCGATGACGACGAGCGCAAACGGCGCGAGAAGATCAACGGCAAG
>DATLTX010000069.1:0-6634 GCA_035533435.1 Binataceae bacterium (SeqCode) | reverse complement strand
GACCGCCGACTTCTGCGGCAAGTGCGGTGCTCCACTTACCAATGATGCGGGTGATGCGGGCGTCGGAGCCGCAACTTCGTCGCCGCCAGGATTAGCGTCCGGCGTGCGCGTCGCGCCGGAGAGCAGCTCACCGGAAGCACTTGAGGGGGAGCGCAAGACGGTCACGGCGCTGTTTGCGGATATCAAGGGCTCGACCGAGCTCGAGCAGGATCTCGATCCGGAAGAGGCGCGCGCGATTATAGATCCAGCGCTGAAGCTGATGATCGAGGCGGTGCGCCGCTACGACGGCTACATCGTCCAATCTACCGGCGACGGCATCTTCGCGCTGTTCGGCGCACCCGTCGCGCACGAGGACCATCCGCAGCGCGCGCTTTACGCCGCGCTGCGAATGCAGGAAGAGCTAAAGCAGTACTCGGCCAGACTGCGTGAGGCCGGCAATCTGCCGATCGAAGCGCGCGTCGGAGTGAACACGGGCGAGGTTGTCGTTCGTTCGATCACGACCGGCGATGGACACGCCGAATACACGCCGATCGGGCATACGACCAATCTCGCCTCGCGGATGCAGGCGCTCGCGCCGACCGGCTCGATCGCAATCAGCGAGCAGACGCGCAAGCTGGTCGAGGGCTATTTCGCGCTCAAACCGTTGGGCCCGACCAAGGTCAAAGGCGTCAGCGAGCCGGTCAACGTTTACGAGGTGACGGGTCTCGGACCGCTGCGGACGCGCCTGCAGCGTTCGGCGGGACGCGGGTTATCGAAGTTCGTCGGGCGCGATCGCGAGATGAGCGCGATGGAAGCCGCGGCGGAGCGCGCCAAGGCCGGACGCGGCCAGCTTGTAGCCGCGATGGCTGAGGCGGGGACCGGAAAGTCGCGCCTGTTCTTCGAGTTCAAGGCCAAGAACCAATCGGGCTGGATGGTGCTGGAGACTTTTTCAGTGTCGCATGGGAAAGCATCGGCATTTTTCCCAGTGATCGATCTGCTGCACAACTATTTCAAAATCGAAGGAGAGGACGATCACCGTGCACGGCGGGCGAAAGTCACCGGCAATGTCCTGACCCTCGATCGCGCGCTCGAGGACACCTTGCCGTATCTGTTCGCCCTGCTCAGCATCGTTGACGGCGACGATCCGCTGGCGCAGATGGACGCGCAGGTCCGCAAACGGCGCACGCTCGACGCGATCAAGCGGATATTGCTGCGTGAATCGCTCAATCAGCCGCTGATGGTGATCTTCGAGGACCTGCACTGGATTGACGACGAGACACAGGCGCTTCTGAACCTGCTCGCCGATTCGATCGGCACCGCAAGGATTCTGCTGCTGGTGAACTATCGTCCCGAATACTCACATCAATGGAATAGCAAGACCTACTACACTCAGTTGCGGCTCGATCCGCTCGGCAAAGAAAGCGCGGATGAGATGCTCACCGCGCTGCTCGGCGCGGGCAAAGACCTCGAGCCGCTGAAGCGGCTGATCATCGAAAAGACCGAAGGCAACCCGTTCTTCATGGAAGAGACGGCGCAGGTGCTGCTCGACGAAGGCGCGCTGGTCCGTGAAGGTTCCACCGTGAGGCTTACCCGGCCGCTTGCCGAGCTGAAGATCCCGCCTACCGTGCAGGGCATTCTCGCCGCGCGTATCGACCGCCTGCCAGCGGATGAAAAGGACCTGCTCCAGACCTTGGCCGTGCTCGGAAAGGAGTTCCCACTCTCGCTCGCCCGCGAGGTCATCAAGAAGCCCGACGACGATCTCAATCGGATGCTGGGCGATCTCCAGCTCGCCGAGTTCATTTACGAGCAGCCCGCGGTCGGCGATACCGAGTACACGTTCAAGCACGCGCTCACCCAGGAGGTCTCGTATAACTCGGTGCTGCTTGAGCGGCGCAAGCGGCTCCATGAGCGCGCAGGCTCCGCGATCGAAACCCTGTTCCAAGATCGATTGGAAGACTACCTGGCGTCTTTGGCGTTTCATTACGGCCGCGGCGCAAACGCTATCAAGGCAGCCGAGTTTTTCGGTCGTGCCGCCGAACAGTTGATGGAGCGTTCAGCGTACTCCGCGGCTGCCGCCTGGGTGCAAGATGGATTGAAGCAGATTGCAGCCATCCCGGAAGGCGCCGAGCGCGCGCGACTCGAACTACGGCTGCAAATCTTGAGTGGGCAGGCGTACCAGATGACCGGCAGTATCGGATCACCGGCAGCGGTCGCCGCCTACAGCCGTGCCCGCGATCTGTGCGCGCAACTGGGCGACGATCGGGAGTTATTCTACGTGCTGGACGGGCTGAGGTGGGCCTGCATGTTCAGAGCCGAAATGAAAAGGGCACGAGACCTCGCCGAGGAGCAACTCGCGATCGCAAAGCGGTCGGATGACTCGGCCAAGCTCGTGGTGACCATTGGTGCATTGGGCGAGGTGGGGTTATGGATGGGAGATTTCGTCGCGGCTCGCGGATATCTCGAGCAGTTGGTTGCCATGTCCGCAAAGGGCGAAGCCGGTCAGCGGCTGATCGGCAGGAATCTCGAAGTTCAAGTCATCGGGCATTCTCTACTCGAGCAGGCCTTGCTGATGATGGGCTTCGCCGACCAAGCCGCCAGCCGCCGCGAGAAGACTCTCGCCTGGGTCAGCGGCCTCGCGCGGGGATACGCGACATACGTAGCTCCGCACATAGCCGGAATGGGGGCGTTCCGGCGCCGGTCGGCATCCGAGGCACTTGAACACTCGCAAAGGGCAATTGACGAGGCGACCGAGCAGGGTCTGGCTTCCTCGGTCGCGGTGAGCACGGTGATCAATGGCTGGGCGCGGAGCTGTCAAGGCCAGGACGAGGGCGCGCTCGAGCAGATGCGCCGCGGCATCGAGCTTGCCGAGGCCACGGAAATCGTCTCGCCGACGTGGCTCCTCTTGCCTCTGGCCGAGGAGTGTCTGCGATTTGGCCGCACGCGAGAGTGCGCCGAGCTGATCGAAAAAATGTTCGAACGCGTGCGAATGGAGCAACGCTGGGAGGAGGCGGAAATCTTTCGGGTCAAAGGAGAAATGTTGCTGACGCAGGGCGACTCCCACGCCGCCGATGGCGAGCAGTGTTTGCGAACGGCGGTCGAAATCGCACGTCATCAGAGCGCGAAGTTCCTGGAATTGCGCTCGACGGTGAGCCTCTCACGATTGCTCGACAAGCAGGGTCGCCGCGACGAAGCGCGTGCGATGCTCGCCGAGATTTACAACTGGTTCACCGAGGGCTTCGACACCGCCGACTTGAAAGACGCAAAGGCGTTGCTCGGCGAGCTTGATGCGTAAACGCGATGCTGTGGTGAGGCGCAAGTCCTATCAGTCCGCAGATGCGCCGGTCTCAGATAGGATTCGGTTGCGGCCATTCGTGCGACCGGCCGAATATGCAGACCTCAACTGATATGACAGGGTAACGGCTCGCTCCGGTTGGGCGAAATCCAACCAGAAAGGAACGGTAATGGCGATCAAATTGTCGTGCGCGTTCGCGACCTCGAACTGGAGCCACGAGCACGCGCGCGTAGCTGAAAGCCTTGGCTACGCGAGGGCTTGGTTTTACGACTCACCCGCGCTCTATCCTGATGTTTGGGTGCAACTGTGCCGCGCCGCCGAAAAGACGACTCGGATCGGTCTGGGCCCGGGAGTCCTCGTTCCGAGTCTGCGCCATCCGATGGCCAACGCAGCGGCGATCGCGACTCTTGTATCGATCGCGGGAGCAGAGCGGGTTGCGGTCGCTGTGGGGTCGGGGTTTACGGGGCGACTAACACTCGGGCAGCGGCCGATGAAGTGGTCGGCCGTCGGCGAGTACGTCAAGGTTCTCAAGGCTCTGTTGCATGGCGAACAGGCTGAGTGGGAGGGCGGTGTTCTGGAGATGCTGCATCCGGCGGGATACGGCGCGCCACGGCCGATCGAAGTGCCGTTCGTGATCGCGGCAGCCGGTCCAAAAGGGATCGCCGCGGCGCATGAGTTGGGCGACGGGGTTTTTTCGGCGGGAGTGCCCATCCCAGGCTTTCAATGGACCGTCGTCTTGACTTTTGGCACCGTGCTCGATGAAGGCGAGGATCCCGGATCCGCGCGTGCGCTTGCGGCTGCTGGACACGGGGCTGCGGTAGCCTTCCATGCAGCTCTTGAGAGAGGCCAGGCCAGCAGAATCTCCGAGGGTGATGCATGGGCTGCGGCTTATGCCAGTGTGCCCAAACGCCTTCGCCACTTGGCTCTTCACGACAAGCACCTGATCGCCATCAACGAGCGTGACCGCCGCTTCATTACCGGTGCTCTCCTTGCGAAGGAGGGTCTCGCGCTCTCTCGCGCGGGTTGGCGCGAACGCGTCGCGATGCTCGAATCGCTCGGTGCCACCGAGATTGCGTACCAACCCGCAGGCCCCGGCATCGCGCGCGAGCTCGAAGCATTTGCCGCAGCGGTTCGTGGCTAACGTTCCAGGCTCGGGCAACATGGGCTGCTCGAAGTGCAATTCCGAAAATCCTGAGGGCAAGAAATTCTACGGCGATTGCGGCGCGCCGCTTTCGAACATTTGTCCGAAATGCAGCGCCGATAATCCTGCCGACAAACGCTTCTGTGGCGAATGCGGCGCCGCGCTCGGAACGCTGGCCGCGGCAGCCTCGGGAAAGAAGCCGGACCCGCGTCAGATTCGAGTAGCCGAGACACCCGCCCCCGAAAATCTCGAGGGCGAGCGCAAGACGGTCACCGCGCTGTTCGCCGATATCAAGCGATCGACGGAACTCGAGCAGGACCTCGATCCCGAAGAGGCGCGCGCGATTATCGATCCTGCCTTGAAGCTGATGATCGACGCGGTGCGCCGCTACGACGGCTATATCGTGCAATCGACCGGCGACGGAATCTTTGCCCTGTTTGGTGCTCCGGTCGCGCATGAGGACCATCCGCAGCGCGCGCTGTATGCGGCGCTGCGGATGCAGGAAGAAATTCGCCGCTACGCCGAGAAGCTGCGCGCCGACGGCCGCGCGCCGATTCAGATTCGAGTCAGGGTAAACACCGGCGAAGTTGTGGAGGCCGAAGCCGGTCGTGATCGCCAGCCGGATCGCGACTTGACGCTGGGTTGGGTGAGGACGTACGAATTGGCTGTTTGCAAAGTCAAAAAGGAAATTCCGGCTGAAGTACACAGAATGAAATTCATGGTGAAGAGTGCCCGATGATTGTCGTAATTTTCCGCATCCGGATGAAACCAGACGCCGACCTAAAGGATTATGCGGCACGCATCGCGCAACTGTTGCCGGAGGCGCAGAAGATTCCCGGCTTTGTCTCGCTCCGGAGCTACTCGTCCCCAGACGGCGAGAATCTGGGGCTGGTCGAGTTTGAAACCGAGGAGGCGCTCGAACAATGGCGACAGCATCCCCAGCATAACATCGCGAAGCAGCTTGGTCGCACCAAATTTTACGCTGATTTGAACGTCCAGATCTGCCGCACAATTGACGAGTACAGCTACAAATATCCGCCGGCGTAAAGATGGAGCGATCCGGCTTAAGATGTCGGAGGCTTCTTGCCACCAAAATGGAGATCTCCTCTAAAAATTCGTATGCTCGGAGAGATAAAACGGGAATGCCGGCTAAAGCCTATGAGTTGCGCGCGACGGTGAGCCTTTCACGATTGCTCGCGAAACAGGATCGCCGCGACGAAGCCCGCACGATGCTCAGTGAAATCTATAACTGGTTCACCGAGGGCTTCGACACCGCCGACCTCAAGGATGCGAACGCGCCGCTCGACGAACTGGCGCGCTCGTCTTCAAGTATTGTTTAGCCCAGGAGTTCGGTAGAATCTCGCCGATGGAGCCGCGCGAACAAGAAGTTGTCCTGATTCTGGCCGATATCAGCGGATACACCCGGTTGATGGTCGAGAGCCAACTTGCGGCCGTTCATGGGCAGCTCTGCATTACGTATTTGATCGAGACGCTCCTGCGCGAGGTCGACATCCCCCTCCATCTCCAGGCGATCGAAGGAGACGCCGTCTTTCTTTACGCCGCCAACCCTGGAGACGAACAGGCCTGGAAGGAGACGCTGGACCAGATACGAACCAAGCTGGAGCGTTTCTTCGCGGCGTTTATTGCGGCGATGGCTACCGCGACCCAAGCGACTCCCTGCAAGTGCGCTATATGAAGGAACAAGGACCTTCAGTTGAAGGTCATCGTTCACAGCGGCCGCGCGGTATTCAACACCGTTGGCGGGCTTCCCCAGGTCTCGGGCACCGACGTGATTTTGGCTCATCGGCTCCTCAAGAACTCCGTGCCCAGTCACGAATATCTGCTGATGACCGAAGCCGCCTACCGCGATCTCGGAAGCGAGATGAGCGGCGAGTTCGTCAAAGGCGAGGAGACCTGCGAAGGACTCGGGAGCGTAACGACCTATGTGTTATTCATGGGCGAGGCCTCGGACCGCGAGCGCGAGGTATTCTACTCGTTGTCTCCGGATACCTTTAAGGCCCGCCTGCGGCAATATCTGCGATGGGCTGCTCCGGGGCCGCAGGTCCGCGCCGCGCTAGAACAGTTCCGACATCCGGTGAAGCCAGTCGGACGGCTGAGACGTGCCGGGTTCCTCGTTTCTTACGTCTTTGGAGTGCCGTTCTCGTTTCTCTACTTCTCGCTGGCGATTCCTCGCCGAATGCTCTCGCGCAAGCAATCCAGGG
>DATLTX010000068.1:0-4926 GCA_035533435.1 Binataceae bacterium (SeqCode) | reverse complement strand
GGTGCCACTGGCACGCGGTCCGGTGAGGGTCCGATGCGCGCGCGGCATCGGTTTGCCGTGCGCCTTGGTTTCTGGCGCGCGGGCAGGCAGTTGGCGACGGTCGCGAGCGCGGCTCCAAGGCAGATACTTAATCGCGCGGCGCTTGCGCGCCGCGCCGAATAAGGACCCTCACCTAACCTCTCCCTTACAGGGCGAGGGATCAGACGATTGGGTGCGCGGGGGGCCGTTGTAGAGCGCGAGCTTTTTACCTTCGCAGGCGATCACCGTGGCTTTTGGATTGGGTGGCAAGGTCTTCAGGACGGCGGCGAGGTCTTTTCGGTTTACGACCAGCACGAAGCATCGCGATGACCACATTTCATTCAGGCGCGCAGCGGTTCCGATGAATACGTCGTGCTCCTGTTCAGGATCGGCGAACTCTCCCAGCTCGCCCCAGTACTGCACGGGTCTCTCTCGCGTAGCGGTGTAAAACGGAAGCGCCTGCACATAATGATGATACGAACCGAGGACGCATCCGGGGCCGAGGTAGGGCGTGATCGCGCGCGCGAGTTCGCGGTAGCTGACGGCGGGCGCCGCGTCGCTGCGCGCGTGTTCCGCGAGGCCGATCGTCAGCAGCATCGCGATTGCGATTGGCGCGATCGCGCAGGTGGCTCGAGCGGTCACGCGCGCGACGAGCCATGATCCAATCGCGCCCGCCGCGACTGCGAAGGCGATAAGCGCTCCGTCGAGGGCAAGACCGCTCGGCAGGCGATGCGCCGCGAAATACAGAGCGATAGATGCGGCGAGCGCGGCGCATACGTTGACCGCCGCGAACGATCGCATCCACCAGCGTGCCCGCTCATGCGCAATATCGGACAGCCGGGCAAGGCCGTAGGCGGACAGGATCGCGAGCGGAGGAAGCGCGGGCAGGATATACGAGCCGAGCTTCGAGCGTGGAATCGAAAAGAAAATCACGATCACCGCGGCCCAGATAACGAGAAAATTCGAGCGCGAGCGAATCTCGGGTTCGCCCGTCCGCTTGATTTCAATCCATCCGAGCGGAGCGAAGTAAAGCCACGGCCACGCGCCGCCGATAACGATCGGAATGAAAAACAACGGACCCCATCCATGCTCCTGCGAGCGCGTGAAGCGTTCGAGATGTTCGTGGATGAAAAAGAATTCGAGGAAGCCGGGGTTGCGATGCTCGGCAAGGATGAACCACGGCAGCACGATCGCCAGATAGACGGCCGCGCATGCGATGAACGGGATGCGCCGGATCGCGCGCGCGCGCCGCTCGGTGAGAATCCAGATGAGCGCAATCGCGCCGCCGAGCACGAGCGCGACCGGGCCTTTGCTGAGCGTGCCGAGCGCGAGCATCGCCGCACAAGCCAGCATCCAGCGCCGGCCCGCGCCGGAACCGAAATCGGGCGCGCGGGCGGCGGCCATAAAGGAGCCCATCGCGGCGGTCAGAAAAAAAGCGAGCGCCGGATCGAGCGTCGCAAACCGCGCGAAGGCGAAAACGATCGGCGCCAGCGCCAGCGCCATCGCGGCGAGTATTCCCACCGCCGCGCCGAACATCGCCTCGCCGATCGCGCAGACGATCGCGACCTGCCCGGCGGTGAACAGCGCGGCGGGCAGGCGCACGGCGAACTCGGTCGGTCCAATGATTCGGATCGCCGCGGCTTGCGCCCAATAGACCAGCGGCGGCTTTTCGAAATAGCGGATGTAATCATTGCGCGGCGTGACGAGGTCTCCCGAGATCGCCATCTCGCGCGCGATTTCGGCGTAGCGGCCTTCGTCGGGCTCCCATAGCGCGGGCCGCCCGAGTCCGGGTAGATAAAGGATCGCGGCGAAGATCGCGGCAATCGCAACACGAAGCCATCGGGAGCGCGGCGCCATAACCCTTGCAGTGTTAAGGCGCACCGCCGCTTCGTCAACCGGGTCGAGAGTCGCAAGCCGGGCCGTGCGGCGCCGGGCAAGCGCGCGGCCCTGGCGTCTTTAACCGGGAGCCTGCGTTTGCCACAATGACGCGTATCGAGACCGTCGGCCGCGCGCGCATCTGAACGCCCCGGCGGCACAATTTCCGCTTGAACTCTCCAGGCACAATGACTCCGATTCGCGACACGCCCGCGAGCACCGCGCCGCAAACGGGGATGGTCTCGGTCGTGGTGGCGGTGTTCAACGAGTCGGCGAACCTGGGCGCGCTGTGGGCGCGGCTGCTGCCGGTGCTCGAGGGGCTCGGGCGTCCGTGGGAAGCGATCTTTATCGACGATGGGTCGTCGGATGATTCGCTGGTGATTCTGCGCGAGATCGCCGCCGCGCAAGACGGGCGCGTTCGCGTCGTCGAGCTGGCGCGCAACTTCGGGCAGCATGCGGCGATCCTTGCGGGCTTCCGCCAGGTGCGCGGCGAAGTGATCGTGACGCTGGACGCGGACCTGCAAAATCCGCCCGAGGAAATTCCGCGCCTGCTGGCCGGAATCGATGCGGGCAACGACGTCGTTGGCGGATGGCGCGAGGAGCGGCAGGACGAGAGTTGGCGCAAGTACGCCTCGCGGATGCACAACAAGCTGACCTCGGTGATCGTCGGCGTGCCGATGCACGACTACGGATGCATGTTGCGCGCGTACCGGCGGCATATCGTCGATACGGTGGTCGATTGCGACGAGAAGGCGGCGTTCGTGCCGGCGCTGGCCAACTCGTTCGCCAAGCGCGTCACCGAAATTCGCGTCGCGCACGCCGAGCGCGCCGAAGGCAAATCGAAATACAATCTGCTGCGCCTGGCGACGCTCAGCCTCAATCTGATTACCGGATTTTCGCTGCTGCCGATCCAGGCGCTGAGCCTTGCGGGAATCGGGATCTTCATTCTCGACGCCGCGCTCGTTGCGCTGCTGATCCTGCATCGCTTGATCTTCGGCCCGCAGCAGGAAGGCGCGTTGTGGCTGCTGTTCGCCGTGATGTTCCTGTTCGTGGGATTCATTTTCCTTGCGCTGGGGCTGATCGGCGAATACGTCGGCAGGATTTATATCGAGGTGCGCCGCCGCCCGACCTACATCGTGCGCGGCGTGCATGGCGATCATCAGGATCACAAAAACGACTCGGGCGAACCTCGCGGGTAAGCGGTGAGCGCGAGCGCCGGCCTTTCGATCAAGGACGCGGTGTGCGTCGTGTTCGCCTATCACGAGATGGGGCGCGCGTGCCTGGCGGAGTTGCTCGAGCTGGGCGCGCCGGTCGCCGCGCTATTCTCGCATCGCGACGATCCGCACGAAGAGATCTGGTGGCGCTCGTGCGCCGCGCTGGCGAACCAGCACAATATCGCCGTGCATTATCCCGCCAAAATCGACGCTGAATGGACCGCGAAGATCGCCGCGATGCGTCCGGCGATCATCTATTCGTTTTCCTATCGCAATCTGATTGACGAAGGGGTGCTCGCGCTCGCGCCGCTCGGCGCGTACAACCTGCATCCTTCTCCGCTGCCGCGCTACCGGGGCCGCGCTCCCGTGAACTGGATGCTTGTCAACGGCGAGCGCGAAGCGGGCGTGACGCTGCATCATATGGTCGCGCGGGCGGATGCGGGCGATATCGTCGCGCAGAAAACGGTTGCGATCGATGACGCCGACACGGCGCTGACGCTCTATCGCAAGCTGGTGCCGATCGGCGCGGCGCTCGTGCGCGAAAATCATCCGCGAATCGTCGCGGGAACCGCGCCGCGCGCCGCGCAGGATCTCGCGGCGGGAAGCTACTTCGGGCGGCGGCGGCCCGACGACGGGAAAATCGACTGGCGATGGCCGGCGAGACGAATTTTCAATCTCATCCGCGCCGTGACCCATCCTTATCCCGGCGCATTCTGCTACCTTGGCGATCGCAAGCTGCTGCTCTGGCAGGCGCGAATCGCAAGCGAGAGCGGACCGCGCGGCGAGCCGGGCGAGATTATTGGCGAAGACGCGGGCGGCGCGCTCGAGGTCGCGGCAGGCGAGGGCAGCGTGCTCGTCCTACGCGCCCAGTTCGAGGGCGGCGCGGAGGGTGCGGCGCGCAGCGTGGCGGCGGCGCAATTGCTGAAGGGATCAATCGAATTGCGCTAGCCGCGCAGGTATTCATCCAGCAGGCAGAGGGATCATGCGAGTTCTCATTACCGGCGGCGCGGAGTTTTTGGGCGCACATCTGAGTGTCACGTTGATCGCGCGCGGCGTGTTGGGCGGCTGATTCGCGCGCAGTAGTTGCCGCGGCGGTTTGTGCGATGGAAGTGGCGCTCAAGATCGATGTCGATACGCATCAGGGCCTCGGACTCGGCGTGCCGCGGATGGCGGCGATGCTCGAGCGCGAAGGCGTGGCGGCGAGCTTCTATATCTCGATGGGGCCCGACAACTCGGGGCGCGCGATCGTGCGCGTGCTCAAGAATCGCGGCTTTCTGAAAAAGATGTTCCGGACCAAAGCGGTCTCGATGTACGGCCTGCGAACGGTTCTTTCCGGGACGCTGTTGCCGGCGCGGCCCATCGCACTCGCCTTTCCGGCCGTGATGCGCGATCTGCGCGCGCGCGGCTTCGAAGTCGGCGTGCATGGCTACGATCACGTGCGATGGCAGGATCAGATCGACGCGATCGGAGAAAACGGCGTGCGCGCCGAGTTGCACGACGCGTTCGAGGCCTTCCGCGCGATCATGGGCGAGCCGGCGAAATCGTTCGCCGCGCCCGGATGGCGCACCAACGACGCCGCGTCGCTCGCGCTCGAGGGACTGGGCCTCGACTATCGCAGCGACACGCGCGGGCGGTATCCATTCCGATGCGCGATTGGCGCGCAGATCCTCGCGACGCTGGAGATTCCGACCACGTTGCCGACTCTCGACGAGGTGATGGGCCGCGCAGGGCTGTCCGACGCCGCGGCGGTGACGCGCTATTACCTCGAGCAGATGAAGCCCGGCGCGCTCAACGTGCACACGGTTCACGCCGAGACCGA
>DATLTX010000067.1:0-18178 GCA_035533435.1 Binataceae bacterium (SeqCode) | reverse complement strand
TCCCGCAAGGCCGCCGATCCCGACGACGCCAAACTCGCCGCCGCCGGCTTCGACGCTCACGTGCCCGCCGCCGAGGCGATCGCGAAGCTCGCCGAGATTCGCCCAAACGTCGGCGATATCGCGTATGCGCGCGCGCTCGGTACTATCGCCGATCCCGCGGCCGCCGCGATCCTCGCCGAGTTCGAGGTCTCCGCTTCCGGCGCGCTGCGCCGTGAGGTTCGCCGCTCGCTGTTCAAACTCCGCCAGCGCGGAATCGAGCCGCTCGCGTCCGCGCCTTCGACCGAACCGGCGCACGCCGCGCCTGCCGCCGGCGCCGGCCGTACAACGGCATTGTTCTCGCCTATCGACGCCGAAGGCGCGCGCATCATCTGGATCACTAAGCCAAGGATGCAGGGCGGCGTGACGCGCTTGTGGGGCCTGGTTTCGGAAGCGGAAGGATTGGTCGGCGCGATCGCGGCCGGGCTTTCGCGCAAGGAACTCAAGTCGGAACGCGAAGAACTCGAAACCCGGGCCGGGATGCGGATGGTCGAGGGGGATTGGCGGCTGGCCGATTTCATCCTGTGCGAAGCGTACCGCCGCACTCCTGAAGCGCGCCGCTCGCGAGTCGGAAATTTCCTCGCGCTGCGCGCCGAGATTATCGCCGCACCGGTGCCCGCCGCGCTCGCGCATCCCGTGTACGAAGAACTCGGCGCCATCTCGGTGTCCGAACCGGCGCTCGAATTGCTCAAGGAGCCCGAGCTACTCGAATGGCGGCTCAGTTCCGCGGAAATTGGCCCGTACGTCGAAGAACTCGGCCGCGTCAATGAAAGCGTGATCGTGCTGAACGAGATTCAACAGCGCGAGCGAATCAACACGATCGTCGAGCGCGCCGTCGGCGAGCTGTTTTCCGGCGACCGCGGAGTTCGCTCACGCCGCCGCTTCGAGGATCTTGCCTACTACATGCTGCGCAGCGGCCGGCGCGCTCAGGCCGAGTGGGCGGCCGCCGCGGCGCGCCAGATCGAGAGCAAATCCGATCTGACGCGCAGCGTCTTCTTTCAGAGCATGGTGCGCACTCAGCTCGGCGCGATCGTCGCCGAAGAGCAGCAGCGTGAGCAGCAGGAACCAAGACTCATCGTGACTCCCGCCGAAGCGATGCGCGCGGGCGAGGCCGCACGCCGGCGCCGCTAACCGCGCTATTTGTTTCCCAGCGAATATCCGTGATGCGTGCGGCGCCATCCCAGCCGCTCGTAGAACCGATGCGCCCGCGTCCGCCGCACGTTGGTCGTAAGCGCAAGCTTGTAGCATCCGCGCCGGACCGCGAGCGCGGCCGCCGCATCCATCATCGCCTCTCCAACTCCAAGCGATCGCGCATCGGCGGTGACGACAACGTTCTCGACGATCGCGAACGGCTTCAACCCATGCCCGAGATGCGGCACCACGATCAGATGCACCGTCCCGACGATCCTGCCACCACTCTCGGCCACAAGAATGCGGTGATCGCGATCGCGCGCCAGCCGCCGAAATGCCGCCCGCATCCGCGCGGGCGACACCGCCAGGCTCTCATATGAATCCAGATGCAACTCGCGATACAGCGCCTCGAGCGCAGGCAAATCGCGCTCGCGCGCAGTCCGTACTTGGGCGGCCGGAAAGATGGATTTTGCTCGGCGCATGAGCTTCGCCACGATGGCATAAGGACGCGCCCGCTCGTCAAGCATCTGGTGACTATTTGCGCTTGAATGGCCGATGTTGAATGGCGCGATGCCCTATTTGGGCGAGTGCGGAGCAGCGCCGCTCATATCGGTCCGCAGCGGTTGGTCCACGACGATGGCCCTGCCGCTGGTGATCGCTTTGACCGAGTGGAGGGTGTTCGGCGGTACGATCGCGACGCATCCGGGACCAGACACCTGTGAATCGCCGCCTATAGTTACTTCCAACTTTCCCTCGATAACGTTCCAGACTTCCTCATTCGGATGAGAGTGTTCATGAATGGACGAGCCCGCCTCGAACACGTAGTGGCCGAAAGTCATGTTGTGGGAATCAAAATAGCGCCCCTTCCATCCGGGGAGCCGCTCGATGACCTTCAATTTGCCGGTGTCGATAAAACTCATCTTTCTGCTCTCCCTAATGAAGGCGCGGCGTCATGCACATCGTCTAGCCGCTTTTCGTTCATGTTCCAAACGCGTCTTCTGTCGATCTCGAGCGTCTCGGGTCTTTCGCCAGATTTGTTCATGGCTGAACTGTTCAGCCTTATTTGCCGCGCCGCTTTCCGCTACGATGACTGCCGGTTGGCGAGGTGCTGGGTCACGCAGCCCCAACCTGAGAGAGCTTTGCGCAACGGGCTGAGCGTATCGATTCCCGCTTCTTGTCCAAGGATGTCATTGAACCGTCAAGCAGCTATTCAGGGGGCTTTCAAGGCCAGACGAACGAATGACGAAGATACTTGAAATTCACGAGACAAAGCCGCTAAGTAGCTGAAATCAAAGGATTCTTGTGGGTTCGCATAGCCATATGAAATCAAATCCCAGCATCCTGCGACTCCGGGGCGCGCGATGATCCGACGGTGTCCGCTCGACGGCGTCCGCGTGCTCGATCTGACCCGCGTACTCGCGGGGCCGTTCTGCACCATGAACCTTGCCGACCTGGGCGCCGAGGTGATCAAGATCGAGTTGCCCGGCCGCGGCGACGACTCGCGCAATTTCGCGCCCACCCTGCCGACCGGCGACTCTGGCTATTACTACAGCGTCAATCGCGGCAAGAAGAGCGTCACGATCGATTTGCGGATCGCCGAGGGCGCAGCGTTGTTTCTCGAACTTGCCGCGAAGTGCGATATCGTCGTCGAGAATTTTGCGCCCGGCACTCTGGCGCGTTTCGGGGTCGACTTCGAACGCCTCAGGGCCGTCAATCCGCGCGTCATCCTGTGCTCGATTTCGGGCTTCGGGCAGACCGGACCGATGGCGTCGGCGCCCGCGTACGATATCGTCGCGCAGGCTCTGGGCGGCACCATGAGCATCACCGGAGCGCCGGGCGGCGAGCCGACGCGATGCGGAGTGTCGGTGGGAGATCTGTCTGCCGCGCTGTACGGAGTTATCGCGATCCTCTGCGCGCTGCGGGTGCGCGACCGCGACGGTGTCGCGCAGCATCTGGATATCGCGATGCTCGATTGCCAGGTCGCGATGCTCGAGGACGCGCTGGCGCGCTACTCGGTCTCGCATAAGGTTCCAGGGCCGCTCGGCACGCGGCATCCGTCGATCACGCCGTTCCAGCAGTTCCGCGCCGCCGACGGATTTTTCGTGACCGGCGCGGGCAACGAATCGATCTGGCAGCGGATGTGCGAGGCGATCGGGATGCCGGAGCTGAAAGACGACCCGCGCTTTGCGAAAAATCCCGACCGCACGGCGAATCATCCCGCGCTCGAGGCAATCCTCGCGCGAAAATTTTCAAGCGCGCCGCGCGCGCATTGGCTCGCCGCTCTAAGCGCCGCGAGCGTACCATGCGCTCCCATAGCCAACGTCGAGGAAGTGACGCGCAATCCGCATCTGCAGGCGCGACACATGATCCTGCACGCGGAGCATCCGGGCTATGACGGTCTGATTGTTCCCGGCTCACCGCTCAAATTCGCCGGCTCGAGCGCCACGCCCGACACGCGCGCCCCCGAGCTCGGCGCCGACACGGAGACCGTGCTTAGCGAACTGCTGGGCTGCGGCGAGTCGCGTCTATCAGAGCTCAAGCGAAAGAGTATCATATAAAGATCGGTTCGCGCGGCGCCGCGAGTTGAATCGAGCAGGGATGAGGAATCGAGCAGGTAATGATACGCACGCATCAGCAGTTCCTTTGGCGCATGGCGCTAGCCGCCGGATTCGCGGCTGCTATCGTGCTTGGCGCGCCGAATGTCGCAAGACCGCCGCTCGGGGCCCGTTCGGGCGTCGCGCTTGCACAAGACTCCGGGCCCGGCGATTCGCCGCTCGACTTCCAGCTTCGCACGCTCGGCGGAGCGTCGATGAAGCTCAGCCAGTTTCGCGGGCATCCGGTAATCGTCGATTTCTGGGCGACCTGGTGCGGCCCGTGCCGCCGCCAGATTCCCGAGCTCAAGACCATCTACTCGCGCTACCACAAATCGCGCGGGCTCGAAGTTATCGGCATTGCGTGCGACACCATCCAAGGTGACGGGATTAACGCCGTGGCGCCGTTCGTGGACGAGTTCAAAATCAACTATCCGATCCTGGTCGCCAATCAGACCGTGATCGACGCGCTCGGGGTCGAGGCGATTCCGACGACGCTGTTCATCGGACCTGACGGGCGGATCGTCGCGCGCGTGATGGGCGCGGGACACGCCGGCGAGCTTACCGAAGGCGCGCGCGCGCTGATGGACGGCATCAAACATGGCAAGAACCTGCCCAAGACCGACAGCAACGCGGTCAATTTGTAAGACCCGGTGGATTTGTTTCACGCACTGCAAGTAAGATAAACGAGTAAGACGCCGCGATGGATGCGCACTATGGATGCGAATGAAGTTCAGGGCCTAATCGCCAAAGGAATACCGGGAGCGCGGGTCGAAGTCCGCGACACCACTGGCGGCGGCGATCACTTCGAGGCCCTTGTCGTGAGCGACGTGTTCGAGGGCAAGGGCCTGGTGCAGCGACATCAGGTGGTTTACGCGGCGCTTGGCGAGGCGATGCGCGTGCGGGTGCATGCGCTCGCGCTCAAGACACTGACCCCGGCGGAATCAGAAAATCGGAGGTAGATGCCGACATGGCAACCGTGACCGAACAGATCGAATCGGCGATACGCGAGAACAAAGTAATGATCTTCATGAAAGGCAATCGCAGCTTTCCGCAATGCGGATTCTCCGCCGCGACCGTCCAGATTTTTGAAGAGATGGGCGTTCCCTTCGCGACCGCCGACGTGCTCGCCGACGCCGAGCTTCGCGACGCAATCAAGCGCTACAGCAACTGGCCGACGATTCCGCAGGTTTTTGTCGATGGCAAGTTTGTCGGCGGATGCGACATCGTTCGCGAGATGTACGAAAGCGGAGAACTCGAGCCGCTCGTGAAAGCCGCGGTCGGACAGTCAGCGCAGCACTAGTCAAAACTGCTTTCGATGCGCTCGGGCGTGGCCGGCAATGGTCGCGCCCTTTCGTTTTTTGGGCTCGTGCGATGCGCGCAGTTACGAACGCTCGCCCATAACGAGCGTCCTTGACGGACGGCTAATAGCATCGCTCGGTTCCCGTTCATACGCGCGGATTTGATGCGCTATACTTCCGGACAGAATGGTCTCGCGATTTCCAGAGCAAATTGCGCTGAGCGGTTCGATTACGCTCAAGCGAAAATTAACCCGCTCCGCGAAGGTGCCGGTGGAACCAGCAGGCGCGGCCCGAGATCAATCGCGATCGTGGCGTGAGCCGGCGCTCAGGCCGCGGGTCCGGGTCGCGATTCTGGTGGCTCTGGTCGTTACGTTGACTGTCGCTTACTGGGCGGTCGAGCGAACTATCTCATTCAATTCGGACAATGCCTGCGTCCTGCTCCAGGCAGAGGACGTCGCGGCTGGAAATCTCGCCCTACGCGGTTGGACGCTTTCGAACTGCTCCTTTTACCCCGAGAGTTCCTTCTATGCGCTGGCGCTCCTGTTGAATCACTCCGCGCGCTCGCTCGCGCGGGAGGGTCCGCCATTCATCTATGCGATCATTGTTATAATCGCGTTGTGGCTCACCGGGCGAGGCGTCGGTGATCCAGCCCGGTGCGCCGGCTACGTGATCACTTTCCTTCTAATCGCATTGCCCGGCAGCCTGCAGCACTTATTCATCGCACCCAGTACTCACATGAGTACTTTGTTGCTGGTACTTGCAGCGGTGGTAACTCTCTCTTTTGGCGAGAAACCTTCGGATCGACCGTGCGCCATCTATTTCATCTATATTGCGCTCATGGCGTTCGCAGTATTCGGCGATCTTTTCGCCGTCTATGTTGGCGCAATTCCCGTGGCAGCGGTGGCTGCGTACCGCTGGGTCCAGAGCCGATTCTCGCACACGCGCGAGCTGGCCGTGCTCGCCGCAACAATCGTTGCGGTGCTGATCGGGAATGGCTCACTTGAGTTCGTGCGCGCTATGGGCGGTTTCCACATAGTACCAATTGATGCCCATTTCGTAGCCATGAGGTCTTTGCGGAGCAACGCTTGGGCGACTATCGCGGGTATAGCCGCGCTTTTTGGAGTGAGTCTGGAGCACGGCACAGCCATGCCGCTGGGCGCGATCCTTGTCCTGGCACGATTGGCCGGTCTGCTATTCCTCCTTCTTTGCTGCTCGATCGCCGCGCACCGAACGCTGCGCGGTACCGAAAACCGAACCAACGAGATACTGCTGGCGGTGATCGCTCTCGACGTATTGGAATACCTATTAAGTGATCGTGCGGAAGGTCTGGAAACGCTGCGATACTTAACTCCATTTGTGCTTTTCGGCGCGATTTTGGCTGGTAGGGTGGGTAACTCCCTGCTACGCCCAACCAGAGGCTTCTATGCGGCTCTCGGCTTGATCTCCATAGCGTATCTGGCCGGATTCTCACGACTGATTATTCAGCCGGTCCAGTCGGCGCAAAAGGATTCCCAGCTTGCGCAGTGGCTATACCAGCACGGGCTGGTATCCGGATACGGTGACTACTGGCAATCTTCAATTGTCACCCTCGAGAGCGACGGAAAAGTCAAAGTGCGGGCAGTCGGATTTAACGGCCGGCTGATCCCGTATCTTTGGGAGTCGAAGGACCAGTGGTATTCGGCCAAATCCGGAGTGTCCGCGCCGAACTTCGTCGTCTTCGAGAACCAGAAGTATCTCATGGATATTTTCCGGGAAGTTTCCGCTGTCCGGACTTTAGGCAAACCATCGCAGACTTTTCAGTTCCAAACCTTCACGATCATGATTTGGGACCATGGCAAATGGCTGCTGGGCGGCACGGAATAGCAACTAGTGCGCGCGAGCCCGATCGCGCTCCGAAAGCATCCGGACCTAACCGGTTTCGGCAATTCCGTTCTTGTACGCGTTGCGCTACTTGCTGGATTTTTTGAGCGCCTGATCGACTCCCGGCATCCGCTTGGGCAGCACCCTGCCCTCCTCGGCGTCCTGGAGAAATCGCCCCACGCCGAGAAGCAAATGATGCGAGTGTGCGTTGCGCACCGAGTTGCGAAATCCCATCTCGTCCTGCGCGTTGTTGATCGCAAACTTGAGCATCCTGAGCGTCATCCGATCGCTCTCGGCGATTCGCGCCGCCAGCGCCAGCGTCTCGGCTTCGAGCTTTTCCCGCGGGACGACGATATTGACGAAGCCCAGCCGGCACGCCTCCTCGGCGCTGACGAAGCGGCTCTGAAACAGGATTTCCTTTGCCTTGCGAATCGGCAGATCCCACGGAATCGAGAAGTACTGGAGCAGCGCGGGAAGGAACTGTGCGTCCTCTGACGCCACGATCAGGTCCATCGCCGATGCGAACATCCATCCACCGAAGATGCAGTAGCCGTGCACCATCGCGATCGTCGGCTTGTCCAGGTCGCGCCAGCGCATCGTATTGTCTAAAAAGAGCTTTCGCGAACGCGAGTAGATTGCGCGCAGGCCCTTGCCGTACGGGCGGCGCGCGGCGTCCGCTTTTTCCTCGGGCGTGCCGAGATCGTGGCCGGACGAGAAGTGCTCGCCTTTGCCGGAGAGCACGACGACGCGGATTTCGTCGTCGTCGTTGGCGTCGGCAAACGCATCATCCATCTCCTCGAGCAGAACCCGCGACTGCGCGTTACGCCGCTCGGGACGGTTCAGGATCACGCGCGCGATCCGTCCGTTCTTCTCATATTCGATTTGCTGGTATGCCATCGCCAATACTCCTTCGCGCGGGCGCCGCGGCTTGCTCGATGCGCCTAACTTAGGACAAGCCGCCCCGCATGACCATCGGCGCGCCGCTACGCTTTGCGCTAGCGCGGAGTGTGGGCTAGCTTCAGAGCAACTCCCGTAAGGCGGTGTTCGGCAATGGCGCTGTGGAAACCGGATCAGACCTTTTATCCGTCGGCGAAGATGGCGATGAACGCGCCGCGCGAAAAGCTCGGCTACGTCGTGACCTTCAATCCGTCGCCGGAGAACGGACGCCACGACGCACTCTGCGTCCTCGACCTCGATCCCGCATCGAAGACCTATGCGCAAGTCGTCGGACGCACCGAGACGCCAACCGTTGGCGACGAGCTGCATCACTTCGGATGGAACGCGTGCAGCGCCGCGTTATGCCCCTACGCCCCGCATCCGCACGTCGAGCGGCGCTACCTGCTGGTGCCCGGGCTGCGCTCTTCGCGCATTTTCATTTTCGATACCAAGCCCGATCCGCGCAAGCCGAAGATCGTCAAGGTGATTGAGGCCGAGGAAATCGCCGAACGCACCGGTTACAGCCGACCGCATACGATTCACTGCGGCCCCGACGCGATTTACGTAAGCGCGCTCGGCGCTCCCGACGGTAACGGCCCCGGCGGAATTTTTCTGCTCGACCACGAGAGCTTCGACGTGCTCGGGCGATGGGAAGTCGATCGCGGACCGCAGTACCTCGCCTACGATTTCTGGTGGCATCTCGGCTACGACATCGCCGTCACGAGCGAATGGGGCACGCCGAAGATGGTCGAGGGCGGCGTGATACCCGAGCTTTTGCTCGGCGGCAAGTACGGCCACGTGCTGCATCTGTGGGATTTGCGCAAGCGGCGCCATCTGAAAACGCTCGACCTCGGCGCCGAACAGCAGATGGCGCTCGAGCTGCGTCCCTCGCACGATCCGACGAAGACTTTCGGATTTATCGGCGTGGTTATTTCAACCAAGGATCTCTCGGCGTCGGTCTGGATGTGGAGCCGCAAGGGCGAAGACTGGTCGGTCAAAAAAGTGATCGAGATTCCCGCCGAACCCGCCGATCCCGCCGTGCTGCCGCCCGCGCTCAAGCCGTTCAAGGCGGTACCGCCGCTGGTCACCGACATCAACCTGAGTCTCGACGATCGCTTCCTTTACGTTGCATGCTTTGGCACCGGCGACTTGAAGCAGTACGACGTGAGCGACCCCGGCAGTCCGAAGCTCACCGGCACGGTCCGCCTGGGCGGAATAACGTCGCACGCGGGCCATCCGCAGGGCGGCGCGCTCAACGGCGGCGCGCAAATGATCGAGCTCAGCCGCGACGGACGGCGCGTGTACGTCAGCAATTCGCTGTACAACGCGTGGGACGCGCAGTTCTATCCCGAGGGAATTCGCGGATGGGTCGCCAAGCTCGACGCGAATCCGGCCGGCGGCCTTGCGCTCGATCCGAAATTCTTCACCAAGTTCGACGGTGAGCGGCCGCATCAGATTCGCCTCCAGGGTGGCGACTCGTCTTCCGACTCATTCTGCTATCCGTGAGCGGCGCGTGGCCGTGGGTCGCGGTTGCGGCCCTCGGCGCCTATCACGGCATCGACCCCTCGATGGGCTGGCTGTTCGCGGTCGCGCTGGGCTTGCAGGAGCGGCGGCGGGCCAAAGTACTTGGCGCGCTGATTCCGATCGCGATCGGGCATCTCGTTTCGATCGCGGCGGTCGTCGCGACGATCTGGATTCTTCAGGCTTCTTTCCCGTTCGCGATGGTGCGGCCGGCCGGCGCAGGCGCGCTGATCGTTTTCGGGCTGTTCCGCTTCTTCTGGCCGCGAGCGCATCCGCGCTGGGTCGCGATGCGCGTGAACTTTGGCGAGCTCGCGCTGTGGTCGTTCCTGATGGCCTCGGCGCACGGCGCGGGGCTGATGCTGTTTCCGATCCTGCTCGGGATGAACGCACCCGCCGCTGCGCCGATGCATCATCATAATATGCCGATGCTGCCGCACGCGGATCCGCTGCTCGTGGCCGTGGCGGTCGTGGTCGTGCATACCGGCGCGATGCTGCTGGTGATGGGCGCGATCGCGATCGTCGTGTACGAAAAGCTCGGTCTGGCGATCCTGCGCAGCGCCTGGATAAACCTCGATACGGTATGGGCCGGCGCGCTGGTTGCGGCCGGAATCCTGTGCCTGCTGATCTGAAATACCCTCGCCGACGCTTTAATTGCCCGCGCGCCCGTGCCAGCATCGAAGGTATGCAGTCCTTGCGCCTGCTGCTGGTCGAAGACGAAGAACGCCTCGCGGGCAACTTGCGCCAGGGCCTTACCGAGGAAGGTATCGCCTTGGATTGGGTGAAGTCCGCCGAGGAGGCTGAGCAGATCCTCGCGCGCAAACCGTACGATTTGCTCGTGCTCGATATCGGGTTGCCCGGAAAGAGCGGCGTTGATTTTCTGCGCGAACGCCGCGCCGCGGGCGACACCACGCCGGTGCTGTTTCTGACCGCGCGCAGCTCGGTCGATGACCGGGTGACCGGACTCGAAAGCGGCGGCGACGATTACCTGGTCAAGCCGTTCGCGTTCGCGGAGTTGCTCGCGCGAATTCACGCGCTGGCGCGCCGCCGGCCGTCCGCGCAGACGCCGATACTCAAAGTCGGCGACCTTGAGTTCGACACCGTCAAGCGCCGCACCAAACGCGCGGGCAAAGCGATCGCGCTGTCGCCGAAAGAGGCGATGCTGCTCGAGTTGCTGATGCGGCGCGCCGGCGAAACCGTCACCCGCGACATGATCGCCGAGTCGGTGTGGGATTCCGATTACAACGTCTTCACCAATCTGATCGAGGTGTTCGTCAACCGGCTCAGGCAAAAGATCGACGCCGACGCGAAGAACTCGATGATCACCACCGTGCGCGGCGTTGGCTACACGATGCGCGCGGGCTGAGCCCCGGCGGGCAGGTTGACGGCACGATGAGCATCCGGCTCCGGCTCACGATTTATTGGGCGCTCGTGCTGGGCGCGATCCTGCTGATTGCCGCGGCCGCCGCGCTCAAGCTATTCGAGCGCGAGCAGTACGGCGCGCTCCACGCCGCCCTGCTCGAGGAAGCCGACACCAGCACGCACGAACTCTCGGTCGCCGACGGATCGCGCGCCGCCGCGCTGTTGCGCGGGCTCAGCCTCGAGCGCGACCTTGGCCCGCGCCGCCGCGTCGTGCTGATCACGCGCGCGGGAGTGGTTGCCGATTTCGGCGCGCAAAATATCGAGCTCCCGCAAGTGCCGGTGACCAGCCGGTTTCGCGGAATCCGGCGCGCGGACAATGGCGACTTCAGCTTTGCGATCAAGCCGTTGATGTTCTCGGGCGAACCGGCGCTCCTGATGGACGGGGCGGACGTGACACCCATTCGGGAGTCGATCGAGCGTCTGCGCGACGCGCTTTTGCTGGTCGTGCCGATCCTGCTCATCCTGTGCGTGGCCGGCGGATACCTGCTTGCCGGCCGCGCGCTTGCGCCGGTGGCGGCGCTCGGCGCCGCGCTCGCCGCCATCCAGCCGCACGATTTGAATCGGCGCCTGCCGGCGCCCGAAGCCTACGACGAAATCGGCCGCCTCACCGACGTCATCAACGCCCTGCTCGACCGGCTCGAGGGCGCGTCAGTCACCGAGCGGCGCTTCGCCTCGGACGCCGCGCACGAATTGCGCACCCCGCTCGCGGTGCTGCGCACCGGACTCGACGTGGCGCTGGCGCGCGAACGATCGGGCAGCGAGAATCGCGCGGCGCTCGAGAATGCGCATCGCGAGGTTATTGGCCTGTGCAAGATCGCGGAGGAACTGCTGATGCTGGCGCGGCTCAACGGCGAAGTCGCGATCGAGCGCAAGCCGGTCGATCTGCGCGCCCTCGTCGCCGAAGTCACCGCGACCGTCGAGCCTCTGGCCACCGCGAAAAACATCGACCTTCGCACCGCAGACATGTCGTCGGCGATAATCGACGGCAGCGCGGCACATCTGCGCCGCCTTGTGATCAATCTGATCGATAACGCGCTCAAGTTCACTCCCGCCGGCGGCCGGATTGAAATCGGGCTTGCCAGTATCGACGGCCGTGCGATTCTTCGCGTTTCGGATAGCGGCCCCGGCATGGATCCAGGCGAGCTGCCGCTGGTCTTCGAGCGCTTTTTTCGCGGCGCGCATGCCGGCGGCGAAGGCAGCGGACTGGGCTTAAGCCTGTGCCGCGAAATTGCCCGCTATCATGGCGGACAGATCGCGGCGGCGAACCGGCCCGGCGGCGGCGCGGTGTTCGTGGTAAAGTTGCCGCTGCGCGGAACCCGCGCATTGCAACCCTCCGAGAGCGCTCAACTCACCGCCAGCGCGCGCGTTGCTTAAGGTTTGTTAACTAGGCTCGCGCCCACCGGCGATGTTACTTTTCCCGGATATGATGCATCCGCGTTATCACATCCTTGTGCTCGCGGTGACCGGCTTCATGCTGCTGCTGGCTGGCAGCACGGCAACGGCTGCGCCGCTGACCCTCGAGCAGGCGATCGATCGCGCACTGCGTTTCGCGCCGTCGATCGCGATGGCTTCCGGGACCAGCGACCTGACCGAGGCGCGCGCGCGCGAGCAGCGCGCTCCGCTGTTCCCGAGCATCAGCGCCGGAACCGAATATTACCAGGCGCCCGGTTACAACCAGGTCATTACCAACCGCGGCCTTTCGAGCGGCCTGCTCGCGCTGAACTACACCGCTTTCGATTGGGGCCGCCGCGCCGCGCGCTACCGGGCCGCCCGCTACGTCAGCGAAGCGGCGACGCTGGGTGTCGCGGCGGCGCGTGCGCAGATCGCTTTCGATACTCGCGGCGCGTACTACGAATTGCTGCGCGCCCGCGATAACGAGCGCGAGATTTCCGGCAGCCTCGATCGCCTGAGCCGCTACGTCGTAACCGTCGAGCAGTTGCTCAGCAGCGGCCGCGCGATTGAAAACGACGTGCTCAAGATTCGCAACGCGCGCGATGGGGCCGAACTCGCTCTGGCGAGCGCGCGGAGCGACGTGCGCCGCGCTTCGGCGAACCTGGGCTCGCTGATTGGCGACTTCGACGCGACCGACATCGCGATTGCCGACGTGGACGCGGTTCCTGCCGAGCCCGCCGCGGACATCGCGCTAAGCCCCCCGATGCAAGTCGCCAAGCACGCGATTTCGGCGGCCTCGCAGCAGGTGCGCGCCGCGCGCGCCGAGCGCCTGCCCACTTTCCAGGTCGCGTTAACCACCGGATTTCTCGGCGTCGATCCGCCCGCCACCGTCAACCACAATTACGGCGCGTCGTACGACGGAGTGATCTCGGTGCCAGTCTTCGAGGGCGGGCTGATTAACTCTCACATCGATCAGGCCAAGGCCAAGGTGCAGACCGCGCAGGCGCAGTTGCGCCAGACGCAGTTCCTGCTCGAGCGCCGGCTCAAAGACGCCGCGCTGCGCTATCAGCAGGCCGGCGAGCAGTTGAAGATTCTCGCGCGCGCCCAGCCCACCGCTGACGACGCTTTCGCCCTTACCTGGACGCGTTTTCTGGGCGGCGGCGGCGCAACCGTGCTCGAGGTGCTCGACTCCTATCAGCAGTCCGAGCAACTCCGCCTGCAGCGCTTCGCCTACCAGTTCGCCGCGCGCGAGGCGGTGGCGGAATCATTTCTGCTGGCTGGCAGGGTACAGTGATCGCGCGCAAATTCAGACTTGAGCGAACCGCGCTCGCCGCGCTCGTCGGATTGCTGGTCGCAGCCGGATGCGGCGGCGCACCTTCGAGCGATGACGACACCTCGGCCAAGACCGCGCCGGCTCCGGTCCTGATCGTGACCGCGGTGCGCGCGGCGATCGCGCCGATGCGCCGGGAACTGCACGTGATGGGCACCACGGTTGCCCTCGCGCACGTGACCATCCGCTCGCCCGCCGCCGGACGCGTCATCGATATCCATGTCCAAAACGGCGACACGGTCCGCAAGGGACAGGTCATCGCGCACGTCGTCAATCGCGAGATCGAGGCCGCGCGCGCCGGACTGTCGGTCGCGCAGAAACTCGATCCGCAGGACGCCGCCGCCCTGGCGAAGTCGGTCAACCGCTACGGTCGCGGTCCGGGAATACCCATCGTCGCGCCCGAGTCGGGAGTGGTCGCCAAACCGCCGGTCGTCAGCGGGCAGATGGTCAGCGATCTCGACACGATCGCCGAGCTGGTCGATCCCGCCAGCATCTATGTTAATGCCGCCGTGCCGATTGGCGAGCTCCATCTGCTCCATCCCGGTATGACCGCGACCGTCACCTCGCCGTTGCGTCCCGGAGTGGAGTTTCCGGCGCGCGTGACCGCAATCTTTCCCACCTTCGACGTGCAGAGCGCGACCGCGCCGGTCCGGATCGATTTTGCCGGCGGCCAGGGAATTCGCGAGACCGAAGCGCCGGTCGAGGCGCGCATCGCGGTGTCCGAGGTTCCCGATGCGATCGTGATTCCCGCCGTGGCGCTGTTTCAGGACGCGGGCGCCGATCGCTATCACGTGTTTGTCGTGGGCGCCGACGGCCGCGCCCGCCGCGTCGAAGTCTCGCTCGGAATCCGCCAAGGCGATCGCGTCCAGGTAATCAGCGGAATCAAGGCGGGCGACCAGGTGATCACCTCGGGCGGCTACGCATTGTCCGACGGCCTGCAGGTCAAGGTCGGAGGCGCGTCGTAATCGTGCGGCGCGTCAACTCGACGCTGGCCGTCCTGTGCGTTCTGGCGCTGAGCGCGCTCGGCGTGATCCTGGCCTTTTCGATCCCGAGCTCGGTGTTTCCGGAGATCACCTTCGATCGCGCGATCATCCTGGCCGACAGCGGCGATCTTCCGCCCGAGCAGATGCTGGTCAGCGTCACGCGGCCGCTCGAAGAAGCGGCCTACGGCGTGGTCGGCGTAAGCATGGTGCGCTCGACGACTACGCGCGGCAGTTCGGAGATCGACGTCACATTCGATCCGTCGGCCAATGCGACCACCGCATATCAACTGCTCAACGCCGCGCTCAGCGAGGTGCGCGCCCGGCTGCCCGCCGGCACCGACATCAATACCCGGCTGTTGACCACCGGCACGTTTCCGATCGTCGACGTGAGCATGAGTTCGCAGGGCCGCAGCCTGGCCGATCTCACCGATATCGCGCTCTACGACGTCGTGCCGAGCTTTCATCGGATCTCCGGCGTCTATCGCGTCGAGGTGGTCGGGGGAAAATACCGGGAGTTCGTCGTGCGGCTCGATCCGGCGCGGATGCTTGAGCATGGCCTTTCGCCGCAAGAGATCGTCGATGGTCTTGCCAAGGCCAATATCGTCGCCTCCGCCGGGCGTGTGCTCGATTCTCATCGGATGCTGCTGACCGTCGTGACCACCAACGTGCGCGAGGCCGCTGAGCTCGCGGCGCTCCCGGTTGCGAGCGCCGCAGGCGCGCCCGTGCGGATAAGCGACGTCGGCGCCGTCGAGCTGGGCATCCGCGAGGACTATGTCCGCACCGCGTCGGAACACGGACCCGCCGTGCTGGTGGGAATCTCGCGCCAGCCCGCGGGCAACACGGTCACGATCGCGGCCGAGACGCGCACGATCGTCGCCACCCTGCGCCAGCGCTATCCCGACGTGACCTTTTCGTTCTCCTACGATCAGTCCGCACTCGTCACCGAATCGTTCCTGAGCGTGCGCGACGCGATCGTCTTCGGACTGGTCCTCGCCGTGCTGGTGGTATTCGCGTTCACGCGCAGCCTTGCCAGCGCGCTCGTCGCCGCGATCGTCGTGCCCTGCACGCTTGCGATTACGTTCGTCGTGATGAAGGCTGCCGGGCTGACCTTCAACATGATGACGCTGGGCGGCCTGGCCGCCGGAATCGGCTTGTTCATCGACGACGCGATCGTGATGATCGAGGCGATTCATCGCGCGCGCTCGACCGGGATGGCGACGATCGACGCGGTTCCCGCCGCGCTCGGCGAACTCTCGCGCGCCCTGGTCGCCTCGACGATGACGGTGATCGTCGTGTTCGCGCCGCTGGTATTTCTAAGCGGCGTGACCGGCGTGTTTTTCCGCTCACTGGCCGCGACGCTCGGCGCGGGCCTCGCGATTTCACTGGCGCTCGCGCTCTATTTCACGCCCGCGCTTGAGATGATCGTCGAGCCGATGCGCCGCAAGAGCCGCGAGTCCGGACGCCTGTTCGACTTGCTCCGCGACGGCTATCTCTGGATGCTGCGCCCGTTCATCAGGTTTCCCGCGCTTTCGCTGGTGCTCGCGGCGGGCGCAATCGCGGCGGCGGCGGTGCTCTATGGAAATGTCGGAACCGACTATCTGCCCGCGCTCGACGAAGGCGAGTTCGTGCTCGATTACATCACTCCGCCCGAGAGCACGCTGCACGACACGCAGGCGATGCTCGGGCGGATTCAGCAAATTCTTCTCGCGACGCCCGAGGTTGCGGCGTTCGCGCGCCGCACCGGCACGCAGCTCGGCTTCCAGCTGAGCGAGTCGAACACCGGCGACTTCTCGGTCCGCCTCAGGGCCAATCGCAGCCGCGGAATCGACGGGATTATCAATTCCGTGCGCGACCGGGTGCTGGCTACCGTGCCAGGCGTGCAAGTCGATTTCTCGCAGATGCTCCAGGACCTGCTCGGCGACCTGTCGGGAACGCCGCAGCCAATCGAAGTGAAAGTCTTTGGCGCCGATCAGAATCAGATCGAGGCGACTGCGCATCGCGTCGCCGCCGAGTTGCGAAAAATTCCCGGACTGGTGGACGTATTCAGCGGCGTCGTGCTGAGCAGCCCGGAAGAGGAAGTGCTGGTGAACGAATCCGCCGCCGCACGCTACGGGCTGAACGCCGCCGATGTTCAGACCGCGATGCACGCGATTATCCAGGGAACCGTCGCGACCAATATCAGGATGGGCGATCGGCTGGTCGGCGTGCGCGTTCGCTACCCCGAGGAGTTTCACCTCGATATCGGCGCGCTGTCCGAAGTGCTGCTCAAGACGCCCGCCAACGGACGGGTTCCGCTCTCCGCGGTCACCGCCTTTGACTTCAAAGGCGAAAAAACCGAGATGAATCGCGAGCGCCTGCGGCCTGTCGTCCACGTCACCGCGCGGCTCGAGAGCGTCGATCTCGGAACCGCGATGGCGCGTGTGCGCGCGACGCTGGCGAAACTTCCGCTCGCCCCCGGCATCACGCTCGAATACGGCGGCCTGTACGCACAGCAGCAGCAGGCGTTCGGCGAACTCGCCCTGGTGCTGGTCGCGGGAACCGTCGCTATGTTCCTAATCCTGGTGTGGGAGTTCGGGCGGCTTGCGCCTGCGCTCGGATGCCTTATCGCGGCGGTCGCGTCGCTGGCCGGCAGCTTTCTTGGCCTTGACCTCACCGGAATCACGCTCAACATCTCGTCGTTCATGGGGATCATCATGGTCGCCGGCATCACGGCGAAAAACGGCATCCTGCTGCTCGACCACGCCGAGTACGAAGTCGCGCACGGTCTGGCACCGGCCGAGGCGCTCGTCAATGCCGCGCGAATCCGGATGCGGCCGATCCTGATGACGACGCTCGCGACCGCCGCGGGTCTGTTCCCGCTGGCGCTTGGTCTCGGAGCGGGCGCGAAGGTGCAGCAGCCGCTCAGTATCGCGGTGATTGGAGGATTGATATTCGCGATGCTGCTATCGACGCAGCTTGCGGGCGGTATCTATCTGCTCGGAACCCGGCAGCGAAAACTCGACTGAGTAATGCCGATTCTTCGCTCGTTCAGATAACGCCCGGCCACAGCCGAAAGCGAACCCGATCCTGGTAGGCGCGATAGGACGAATCGAGCGCAAGGAGTCCTTCTTCCATCTCGATCCGCCAGACCAGAAACGGCATCGACGCAATAATCAGAATCACGTTGCGTCCGCTCGGATACGAGCACGCGAAACCGATCGTGAGGATAAGCCATCCGAGGTAAATCGGATGCCGCACGATCGAGAACGGACCCTTCGAGACCACGCCGCGATTCGCCGGCAAGATTCCGAAGCTCCGCCCCATGTAGATTCGCGCAATCTGCGACAGCACCACGCCGACGACCTCGAGAACGATTCCCGCAAGCGCTAGCAATCCGGCGGACGGCGCGACCGGCCGCATCAGGCACGGTATCACGAGCATCCCGGCCGAGGCCGCAATCGCGGGTACCGTCACCATCGCGGTTTTCGGCGGCACTCGCACCAGGGAGAACACGCCCATGATGATCGCGCCGACAATCCAGACCGCGTTCGCCAGTCCGATCTGACTCTGATTTGCGCTGGGCAATGCCGCGACAAAAAACGACGCCGCGAGCAGTAGATTGGCGAGTGCATGCCTGAGTCCAGCCGAAGTGATGACGGGCGGTTTGAGGGTCAGCGGGGCGGAGGCGAGTCCGGCGGT
>DATLTX010000066.1:0-20508 GCA_035533435.1 Binataceae bacterium (SeqCode) | reverse complement strand
CTGCTCGCCGAGAATCACTGCCCGATTTGCGTCGCCGCGGCGCAGTGCCAGGGCCTATGCCGCGAAGAACTATCGCTGTTCCGCACGCTGTTTGGGAAATCCGCGACCGTCGAGCGCACCGACCATATTCTGGCCGGCGCGCGCCGCTGCGCCTACGTGATCGCACCGGCCTCTTGAAAGAACTCGCGGCCGCGAGTTCCCTTGACCGCTACGGCGCTTCGGTACTGAACGCGACTTTTGGATCCGCACTGTCGAACGGATAGACGTGGATCATCCAGCCGAAAATCTGCTTGTGGAAATTTCCGCCGACCGCCGTGCATTCCGCCTCGGTTGAAATTGTCCCGGCGAATCCGAATCGCGGATCGGCCATATAGCCAAAGCGCATCCGCACCGCATCGCCGATCGAGGCGCTGCGTCCTTCGGACCGATCGATTGCCGACGATATATCGGGGCGCATCCGCGCACGGATATTCCCGTTCTGGACGTCCTGTTTTGTGACCCCCGCGGGCAGGCAGATGTTGGTATGCGCATGCCAGCGCCCGACGCCGAGCGGAATCAGTTTATCGAGCTGCGCGGGCGTGGAATTCGGCGGCCCGTCGTACATCGCCCCAATCAGCTTCCATCCGCCGAGCGGCCGCTTCTCATACAAAAGCGATCCAGGATGCGCCAAATCGAAGTCGCCAAGGTATTCACCGATAGTCAGATCGCGATTAGCGAAGTGGTAAACATCTTGCGGCACCGTCGGCTGGAACGGCTTGTAGCCGTCGGCTTCCGCAACTTTGTAGTCCTTATACTTGGAGAGGTCGCGGCGCATCGTCGCGATTATCTCCTGCGCGCGCGCCTGGTCGGCAGCCGTCTCGGGGCGAAGCTCCGTCATCGTCATGTGCGCGCCCATCATCATGCGACCGCCCATCGCTGCCACCGGCGAGGTCTCCGATGCTCCGGAACCGCCCGCGCCGCTCATATTCATCCCCGCCATGTCGTGGGCGAATGCCGGAGCCGCGGCGAACAGGCCGATTGACGCGGCGGCGATCGCGGCGCAAAGCGTTCGAGATGGTTTCATAGCGGGTTTCCCTCGGGTCGCATCGGTAGCCGATGCACTATACGCATCGGCGGGTGCGAGGTTTCACCTGCGCTCAATAATACCGCGATGAGATCTTACCTCGATGTTATCTAATGATGCCGCTTCGCCCGCCGAGCGTCGAGCGCCGCGCTTGACGCGCACTCGCTATGGCGCACGCTCGATCGCGGCCGGCAACGGCGGGACACGGTGATGCTGCGTAGAGCGATGACTCGCATCAATCGGTTCGACTGCCGTATTGACGTTGAGCGCCACGTGCCGCATCACGACCGCCTGGATCGGCTCCGCAGTCGATCGCGTGTGCGACAAAGAGAGACACTTGTTCGACTCGCTGAAGCGAAAGGTCACAGTCGCTCGATTGATCCGCTGTAGCAATATTCTACACATTTAGATTTCTTGGTTCCGGAGACTCACGATTCGACGGGCACCCTCGGCGGCATCATTGTTGCTTCCCTTGCCCTGAGCGGTTTCGCTACGCGAGATCAGGTCAAATCGCTCAATCTACATGGAGGGTGCGATGAGCCAATTTCCGACACCGCGAGCCCCCCCGGCTGTGTGATTCCGAATTCTGCATCCCGAATAGATTTATTCAACTTTCGGGTTTTTGGGAGGAACAAAAATGGGAAGGCGCTTTTTAACGTCGAGTCTCGCATTACTTGCTTGCGCGGTTTTTATCGCGGCGACCGCCGCACAGAGCCACGCCCAAAACCTGGCGCGGTATGCGTCAGAATTTCTCCTGTTCGACGGTACTGAACTACATGCAGGGCCGGGCGACACCCCAGCGATCGACAATGGGGTGCCGATCTTTTCAGACCACGTCCAGGTGCCAGCAAGTGCCAACGTCTTATACGTGACACTGTCGGCAACCGGCGATACCAGCAACACTTCCACCGAGTCACAGTTCACGTGCATCGTCGATGGTACCCCGTGCAACGCGGGCGCTACGTTCGACGCCACCGCGGCGGGGTGGATCGTTCTGGAAGAAGGCACTGGAGACCAGGACGATAACAGCATCAACTACACGTGGTGCACGCGGATCTCGCCATTGTCGAGCGCCAAGGGAAAAGACAAGTTGCTGCACGATGTACAGCTTCGGATCGCTTCCAACGGTGCAGGAACCGCTTCTATCGAAGCTATCCATGTATTCGTGGACGGTAACAAGGTGAAAAACGCTGCCCAAGCCTGTGCTGAAGGTCACAGCTGAGATTACGCCAATACGGCACGCGGCATCAGATTATGCCGCGTGCCGTTCAGCGCGGATTCAGATCCTCGCAAAAGAAAAGCGATACTCGGTAAGTATCGCTTTTCGCGCTCCCGGCTACTCGGTTTCTCAAGATCCCTGCCGAGCCGAAGCGATAGTCGAATGTCCACGACAGACCTGAAAGGCCCCCTTACCGACATCATGTGTTCGTAACTTTCGGCCGTTCGCTCGAGCGCGAAGACTTCGGGCGATTAGGCGCGCCCGCGCGTCCTGAACGATCGGTTTGTCCAAACGCCCGCGACTCGGCTACCTTGAGCGCGATGAAGTCCGACGACGATCGCCGCGATAATCCGGCGGCCAGCCGCGAAGCCGCGCCGCCCGCGCGCAGGCGCGAAGTCGCGGTCGAGAGTGTCGCCGGAACGCTGCGCGCCGAGGTCGCTGCGGATCGCGGCGCGAGTCCGCGGCGCCGAGCTTGGCCGCGCTGCCGTTCGCGTGCGCTCGAATGAAAAGGGCCACCTAAAGGAAATTAAAGTGGAACTTGAAGTTCAAACCGCGCTCGAAGACCAGCCCCTGGCCCGGTTGGTGGAAGTAGCCGAGCGCGGATGCCATATAAAGGCGATGCTCCGCGAGGTTATTGCGTTCAACCCCGCCGTGCGCCGAATCGCCGGCTGATCCCCGGCCCGGAGAATTTATCGACATGGCCCAACTCAATCTTTATCAGTTCCCAATCTCGCCGTTCACCGAAAAAGTCCGCCGCGTGCTCACCTACAAGGGCCTTGCCTGGAACCCTATCGATTGCCACTACGAGGATAAAACCAACCTGCTCGCGATCACCGGCGGCAAATGGACCCGCGTGCCGGTTGCCGAATGGAACGGCGAGGTGGTCTGGAACTCCGCCGACATAATCAAGTGGATCGACGCCAAGGTTCCCGAGCGCCGCGTGATTCCCGAGGGCGCGCTCGGACTGTGCGAGATAATCGATCACTTCGCCGACAACACGCTGTTCGCACCGATCCTGATGCTGACGATTCCCGATCTGCTCGACGCCGCTGGCGACGCGAAACTAAAGGCGAATCGCGAGAAGTTGATCGGAATGACCACCGCGAAGATGCGCGAGGGCGCGGCCCCTTCGCGCGAGGCGCTGGCCGGTTTCGCACGGATGATCGATCATCAACTGCGCGGAAATGAATTCTTCCTCGGCTCGTCGTTCACGATGGCCGACGCGTCGCTGTATCATCCGTTCTTCTTCCTGGCGCTCAACCCGGCGAATTTCGCGCTGGTCAAGGATTTCCCGAACCTGATGCGCTGGTATGAGCGCGTCCGCGACCTCAAGCAGGCTTAATTTCACACGGAGGATTCCACGATGGCTCGCAAGCTTACGATCGGCGTTAACTGGCAGGGCAAGCTCGACTACAAGGCGGCGGTCGAGCGCGCGAAAATCGCCGACGCCGCCGGTATCCATTCAATCTGGGTCGCCGAGGCGTGGGGCCGCGATGCGTTCACGCTGCTGACGCTTCTGGCCGAGCACACCACCAGGGCGCAACTTGCAACCTCGATCGTCAATATCTATTCGCGCACGCCCGCCGCGCTGGCGCAGCATTTCGGCACGCTCGACGAATTTTCCGGCGGCAGGATGATCATCGGACTCGGCACCAGCGGGCCGCAGGTGATCGAACATTTTCATGGCGTAAAATTCAATCCGCCGCTCACCCGCATGAAGGAAACCGTCGAGATCATCAATCTCCTGATGGCCGGCACTCCGCTGAACTATCAGGGCAAGCTGTTCAAGCTCGGGCGCGGGTTCACGATGCGCTTCGAGCCGCCGCGCAAGCATATTCCGATCTTCATCGCGTCGCTCAACGCGCGCAGCGTCGAGTTCACCGCGCGCCAGGCTGACGGCTGGATGCCGGTGATGATTCCGATAAGCGCGCTCAAAAAAGCGATCGATGATTTCCGCGCGATCGCCAAGAGTGCCGGCCGCGAACCCGCCGCGGTCGCGGTCAAAGCTCCCGGCGCCGTCACCGTCACTAGCAACGTCCCGCGTTATCACGCCGCGCATGCCGCCAACGTCGCGTTCTATGCGGCGCGGATGGGCACCTTCTATGCCGAGCAGCTCACCCGGATGGGCTTCGGCGGCGACGTCGCCAAAGTCAAGGAGGCGTGGAGCGCGGGCGGCTCGAAAGCCGGTACCGACGCGGTGTCGGAAAAGCTCCTGGCCGAGCTCGCCTATATCGGCCCGGTCGAGGGCGCCATCGAACGGCTGCGCGCGCAGGAAGAGGCGGGCGTCGATCTGCATCCGGTGGATATCGACGCCGGCGGCAGCGCGGCCGAGTTCGAGAAAATTGTCGCGCGCCTGCTCTAACCGGAAACGGCAATAGCAAAACCGAAGGCGGAGGTAGCTTCCAATGAGAGCTGCGGTATTTGAAGCGGTCAAGAAGCCGCTGGTTATCAAAGACGTTCCCGATCCCAAGTGCGCTGCCAATGGCGCGATCATTCGCGTCGAGGCCAACGGCGTCTGCCGCTCGGATTGGCACGCGTGGTCGGGCGATTGGTCATGGATGGGCCTCGCGGCGCAGCCCGGCTCGATCCTTGGCCACGAGTTCGCCGGTATCGTCGAGGAGACCGGCAAGGAAGTCCACAATTTCAAAAAGGGCGATCGCGTGGTCGTTCCCTTCAGCCAGGGCGACGGCACCTGCGAGTACTGCCGCAACGGTCAATCCAATGTGTGCCTCAATGCGATGCTGCCTGGGTTCTCGTATCCCGGCGGCTTTGGCCATCTGGTCGCGGTGCCCGCCGCCGACGCCAATCTGGTTAACCTTCCCTCCAGTATCGACTTCGTCGAAGCGGCCTCGATGGGCTGCCGCTTCATGACCTCGTTCCACGGCATCGTCGATCGCGCCAAGGTGCAGCCCGGCGAATGGGTGGCCGTCTATGGATGCGGCGGAATCGGCCTTGCCGCGATCAACATTGCCGCCGCTTGCGGCGCCAACGTCATCGGCGTCGATCTCGACGCGGCCAAGCTCGAACTCGCCAAGGGTGTCGGCGCGATGCACGTCGTCAATGGGAAGAAGACCGACGCGGTGCAGGCTGTCGTCGAATTGACCAAAGGCGGCGCGCACGTCGCCGTCGATGCGCTCGGTATCGCGGCCACCTGCCGAAACGCGATCATGAGCCTGCGCAAGCAAGGGCGTCATCTCCAGATCGGTCTGACCACGTCGGCCGAGAAGGGCGAGATCGCGCTGCCAATCGATCGGATGGTCACGATGGAGCTGCAAGTGATCGCGTCGCTCGGGATGCAGGCGTCGCACTATCCGGCGATGCTCCAGATGATCGAGGCGGGGCGCATCTCGCCGAAAGCGATGGTGACGGGAACCTGTGACCTGGCGGGAATCAATCAGGTCTTCGAGGAGATGAACACCTTCCAGAACGTCGGCGTCACCGTCTGCAACAAGTACAACTGACGCGTGGCCTTGCGCCGCGCTTTCTGACACGATTTGCGCGGAGGGCCGGTGCGGCCCTCCGCTTTTTTTCGCCGATGAAACCCGTTCGAGAATGTTTTGCGCCGGCATTCGCGCTACTGGCGATAATCGCAGTCGCTCTGGCCGCGTTCACCACCACGAGCGCGCGCGCCCAGTCTCCCACCGCGATCGCGACCCCCGCGGCCGCTTCGCCCGATGCATCCGGCAAGGCGCTGATGGTCGAAGTCGTCGGACTGCGCAACGATCACGGGCAGGTCGGATGCAGCCTGTTCAACGACGCGAAAGCGTTTCCGCGCGACGACAAAAAAATCTTCCGCCACGTCTGGGCGCCCATCCACGGCGGCCGCGCGATGTGCCGATATGTCGATATCCCCCCCGGCACCTACGCCGCCGTCGTCTTTCACGACGAAAACAGCGACGGCGAGTTCAATCAGAACGCATTCGGGATGCCGCTGGAAGGCTACGGCTTCTCCAACGACGCGGCCGCGCTGTTCGCGCCGCCCTCGTTCAAGGACGCAAGCTTCACCTACAACGGCCGCCGCCTCTATACCGTGATCAACATTCGCTACTGAGCGGTGCTGATGTTCACGCCCGCGATTTGCGCGCGCTTTTGACTCTGTGGCGCGGCTGGTGCAGGGTCTATCTCCATGAAAGCAGTACTTATCGATCGACCCGGCGATGAATCCGTGCTCAAGCTCGGCGAAGCTCCCGATCCGGCGCCGAAGGACGATGAGCTTCTGATTCGCGTGCGATGCGCTGGGTTGAATCGCGCCGATCTGATGCAGCGGCAAGGCTACTATCCGCCACCGCCCGGAGCGTCCGAGATTTTGGGTCTCGAGTGCGCGGGCGAGGTGATCGCGACGGGCAAGGGCACGCACGGATGGAAAATCGGCGACCGCGCAATGGCGCTTTTGCCGGGCGGAGGCTACGCCGAGTTGGCCGTCGCGCATAGTGGTTCGGCGATGAAAATTCCCGCCGCGCTCAGCGACGAAGAAGCGGCTGGCATTCCCGAGGTCTATCTCACCGCGTTTCTAAATCTCTTTGAACTCGCGGGCGTCAATCCCGGCGACAATGTGCTGATTCACGGCGGCGGCAGCGGGGTCGGCACGGCGTCGATCCAGCTCCTGCGCGAAGCCGAGGCGCGCTCGATCGTCACGGCGGGCAGCGCCGCCAAGTGCGAGCAGTGCCTCAAGTTCGGCGCCGACGTCGCGATCAATTACAAGTCGGGCCCGTTTGCTCCCGCGGTCAAGACCGCAACCAGCGGACGCGGCGCCGACGTGATCCTCGACAGTATCGGCGCGACGTACCTGAGCCAGAATATCGAGGCTCTCGCCACCGGCGGACGCCTGGTGCTGATCGGCCTGATGACCGGCACGAAAGCAGAGATCGATCTCGGCGCCGTGCTGCGCCGCCACATCCGGATTATCGGATCGACTTTGCGCTCGCGCCCCGCCTCCGAGAAGGCCGCGATAGTAAGTGCGTTTCTGGCCCGCTTCGGCGCAGCGCTATCCGCCGGCCGCCTGCGTCCCCCGATCTACAAGGTCTTGCCCGCATCCGAGGCGTCGGCGGCGCATCGCATGATGCAAGCCTCGGAACATTTCGGAAAAATAATCCTGCGCTTCGATTAACTCGCCGCGCGCTTTATCCCTCGCCCTGACCGGGCGAGGAACCAGAGGCGAGCCGTCGCCGCGCGAGATTTACCCCTCGCCCTGAAAGCGAAGGCCCGGGAGCGATTCCGGGCCTTCGCGCTAGCGGATGCGATCTACGTTTGGCCGTTACGGGCGTCCGGTTCCCGTTCCTGACAGGCCGACGGTGAGCTGCTGAGTTACCGGCGCGCTGGCGACAATCAGTACGTTGCTCTGGAAATTGCCGGGGCTAGGCGGCCGGAACGAAACCACGACCTTGCGCGATGTTCCGGGGGCGAGCGAGAAATCGCCGCCGCCTCGGATCACATAGAACGCGGTGTCGTGGAGCGGCGTAACGTATCCGGAAACCGACTCGCTGCACACGTTACTGACCTCGAAATTGCGCGTAATTCTGCCACGGCCACCAGCCCGATTTGGGAAATCGATCGCGACCGTGCTGGTCTCGATACAGGCGCTCGCAGGCGTTGGCGTCGCCGTCGGGGTCGCGCTTGCCGTTGCCGTCGATGTTGAGGTGGCAGTGGGAGTCGTCGTCGGCGTAGCGGTTATCGTCGGCGTTCCCGTCGCAGTTGCGGTGGCCGTCGCCGTGGGCGTCGGAGTCGGCAATACCGATGAGGTCGCCGTTGCTGTTGGAGTTCCGGTTGGCGTCGGAGTCTGCGTCGGCGATACAGCGCCCGCCGGGCAGAAAGTTATACTATACGACGGTCCCGTCGTGCTTCCCGTGTTGGTGCAGCCGTAAGACCCGGTCGCGTCGTCGTATGCATAAGTGTAAGCGGTGGGGCACGCGTTGTGGAGCAGGAGGTATAGATCTCCTATCGAGGTGGTCGGAGCCGGAGAGGGAACCGGCGAGGTGCTTCCCGCAGGCACCTGTTCCCAGTTGATATTGTCAGCCAGGCATTTTCCGGGCGTCCATGACGGGCATCCGCATACTATGCCAGTGTCTTTAATCGTCGTCGTCGATCCGTTGTACGGGGAAAGATTGTAGAAATTTCCGCATCCGTAGAGATCGAGCCAGGTTGAGCTCGCGGCGCCGGTATTGGTGCAGGTGCCCGGCGTTCCGCTGCACGTAAAGCCGGTAGGACAGTCGGTGCTGGTCGCGCATTCGCATTGGCCATATGCCTGTCCCCCCGTGATCCCACAGGTCATCGTTTGCGCGCCGCTGGAGTTATAGGGGCAATCGGTATTCTGCGTGCACAGGAAAGGAACCTGGTCGGTGCAACCAAGGGCGGTCTGTTGTGTCGGGGTTCCGCTGCTGCATTCCTGCGTGGGATTCCAGCATCCAGCCACGTTACTCGACGAGTCCAGGAACTGGAAATCGGAAGGGCAACTACTTAGCAGGTTGAAGGAACAGTAGGTGGTCGGGTTGCCGGATGAATCGACTACTACTGCGCCCGCCGCTCCGCATTGCTTGGGGCTCGAAGAAGTATATGCCGGTGAATAAGTGCCCGGGACGGGTACGATCGAATAGCCAACGTTGAAGCCGCTGACAAAGCTGTTGTCGTAAAAGTCTTGTGCGCCGGCATTATAGGTGCCGTTAGGCGGGACCTCGAGTGTGAACTCACCCACGAATGCAGGGTTCTGCTGTCCGAAGGGTCCCTTGACGGTGAGAGCGGAATTGCAGTCAAGATTTCCAGAAGATCCGTTGGTGGCACCGCAATTTCCAGTCTGACAGGTCAAACTGTTGTTGGATGTGTCCGCCCCGGTGCATTCAGTCCGTCCCCAGAAATTGCCGCCCCACGTGAACACCGCACTGCATTTGCAATTGCTGTCGGACGACGAGCAGAGTCGATTGAGTGCGGTTCCGGCCGCGCAAGTGTTGCTGATGCAATCCGAGTTTTGGGTGCACGACCCTCCTTCGGCTACAGTTCCTCCCGAAGGTCCCGGCGCCGCCGTCGGTCCCTCTTTAACGCAGATTATGGACTGTCCGCCGTTGGCCGGGAGTTGCCATGCGGAGCCGGAACTCGGCGCCGGATTGGACAGGGTAGTGGGCTCGAGGTTTTCGAAATAGCATTCGCTGACGACGGTTCCGCTCGCGTTCTTTAGACTGGTCGGATAACAGACCTGGTTCGCACCGCATTGCGAGGCCGATGTGCAGACCTCGGTGCATTGACCGCTTACGCAATCCAAATTGGCGGTGGGGTTGCAGTCTGCATCCGTTTTGCAAGCAGTTGTCCCTTGTAGCTGGGGACTGCTTAAATTTTCGCCGAGATAGACGTCGGTGCTGCAATTGTTGGTGAAAGTCAGCGCGCGATAACCCGTGGGACAGGTCCCACCGGTCAATGGCGGCACGGAAGGAGCCTCGGCGTCGCTGTTCGACGGATTCGCAGCGGCGCTTCGGGTACGAATACCCGCGATGCTCGTCACCATCGCGACCGCGATCAGCAGCATCCAGCCCTTAAGTTTTAGTTTACGACTTAACTTCCCCACATCCGCTCCTCGACCCTCTGGTCCCCCCAGATGGTGCCTGCCTTGAAGGCAGTCAATCGCGCGAAATCGCGCAAATCTACAAATCTTGCTGACCGCTCGTCGCGAAGCGCGCGGCCTGTGAAGCAATCGCCGTACCGCGCCGTAAACTACGCTGGATATTGGAGAAACTCAATATAACCTCGTTCTTTTTGCGCTCGTTTGCACCATTCGTTGCATATATGCCACGGCATCTTTCTGCCGGAACGGTAAGTTTTTGTCAGGAACTTCCGTCCCGCTACTCAAGCAGCCATGCTCACCGTCCACCGACATGCCGTCGTCCATACTTTTGGGCAGTATCCTATCGTGTACGGGGATGCGCCTGATCGAATGATCGATCTCGTCGTTTCGACCTGATGGGAAACAGCTTTAGCGGTCGGAGATAGTCAAGCTGAGTCGCAAGATGAGCGTCGGGAGCGCAAGGCGCCATTCGTCGAGGCGTAGGCCCGCCGAGGTATCGGTGACCCGTGTCGAAGCGCGATTCGCGTACGAAATGAACGCTCGAGCGTGAGAGTCGCGCCGTATTTTCTTCAGCGGATGCTCACAGCCCTTGAACCTACATTGTGACAGGAATACTCTCAGGTTGTGCAGGTTCGGGAGAATCCCATGTTGGTCATCGGGAAAATAACGCCCCCCCTAACCCGGTGACGGGTACTTCGAAACCTGCCGAAAGGGCTCCGAGTCGCCTATGCTCGGGGCCCTTTCTTTTTTTGGCGCCGCGATTTCTCCGCCGCTCAACTTCGATCGGTGCATCTGAAATGTCCCCCCGCGTTGGCCGGATGAAGGCGGCGAGTGCAAAAGTTGCGAAGCAGGCCCAGGCTTTTTCTTTGAAATCAATCGCTTACCGGCTTCGGTCAGGGCGATCGAACCCGTTTTTGGGATGCCATCGACGGCCTGTCGCGGTCCTGCCCCGGATGATAGCTTTGGACGTTCGCATCGCCTGAGAATGAAGCTCTCGGATTTAGATTACGATCTCCCCGCCGAACTGATCGCGCAGCATCCGCTCGTCGAGCGCGACCAGGCGCGGATGCTGGTCGTCGATCGGCGCGCGAAGACAATCGCTCATTCGCGCTTCTACAAGCTCGCCGAAAATCTGCGTGAGGGCGACCTGCTCGTCCTCAACGAGACCCGTGTCTTGCCCGCGCGCCTCTATGCGCGCAAAGAATCGGGCGGCAGCGTCGAATTGTTGTTCGTCCGTTCGGTCGAACACCCCAAGGGTGGATGGCTCGCCCTTGCGCGGGCGCATCGCGGTCTCGCCGAGGGCACTCGCCTGATTCTCGACGACGGCCGCGCGCTGCGCGTCGCCGGGATCTCGCGCGAGCATCGCCCGATAATCGTCAGCGAAGATGGCGCCGCGCTCGAAGCGGTGCTGAACACGGCCGGGATGCTGGCGCTGCCGCATTATATCCGGCGCGAGGTGGGAGCCGCAGACCTGGACGACTACCAGACGGTCTACGCGCGCGCGCCGGGCGCGATCGCCGCGCCGACCGCGGGACTGCATTTCACCGATCGCGTCTTCGCCGATCTCGCCGCCGCCGGAGTCCGCGTCGCGCGGATCACGCTGCATATCGGTCCCGGCACGTTCGCACCGGTGCGCGCGGATTCGGTCGAGGGTCATTCGATGGAAGCCGAATGGTTCACGATCGACGCGCCCGCACGCGACGCGATCGAGCATACCCGGCGGGTCGGCGGCAGAGTCGTCGCGGTCGGCACCTCGAGCGTGCGCGCGCTCGAATCATGGGCGATTACCGGCGATCCCGAAGGGTTCACCGGGCTCTTCATTTTTCCCGGCTTTCGCTTCAAGCTGGTGGACGCGATGATCACCAACTTCCATATGCCGCGAACGACGGTGCTCGCGATGGTGATGGCGCTGGCGGGGCGCGAAACGATCCTCGAGGCGTACGCCGAGGCGATTCGCCGCCGTTACCGGCTGCTCAGCTACGGCGACGCGATGCTCATCCTCTGATGGCCACGGCGATCCAGTTCAGCGTCGCCGCGCGCGACGGACTTGCGCGCATCGGGCAAATCGTGACGCCGCACGGCGCGATCGCGACTCCGGCCTTCATGCCGGTCGGCACGCGCGCCGCCGTGAAGGCGATGGCGCCCGATGAGTTGTGGGACATGGGTTTCAGGCTGGTGCTCGCCAACGCTTATCACCTACTGGTGCGTCCCGGTTCGGACTTGATCCGCGCGATGGGGGGTGTCGCGCGGTTCATGGGATTTCCCGGCGCGATACTGACCGACTCGGGGGGCTTTCAGGCGATGAGCCTTGCCAAGATCAACTCGATCGACGAAGGCGGAATCCGTTTCCGCTCGCATCTCGACGGCGCCGCCGTCACGCTGACGCCCGAGAGCGCTGTCGCACTGCAGGAGGCTCTCGGCTCGGACATCATGATGTCGCTCGACGAATGTACTCCGTATCCGGCCACGCACGATCGCGCGCTCAAGTCCCTCGAACTGACTGCCAGGTGGGCCGAACGCGGACTGCGCGCGCGGCAGAGCGCGACCCAGGCGCTGTTCGGAATCGTGCAGGGGGGCGTTTATACCGACTTGCGCAAGATCAGCGCGGCACAAATCACCAGCCTCGAGTTCGACGGCTACGCCGCGGGAGGCCTGTCGGTCGGCGAACCGAAAGAAGCGATGTACGAGATGGCGGCGCTCGTGGCCTCGATGCTGCCGGGGGATCGGCCGCGCTATCTGATGGGCGTCGGGACTCCGGCGGACCTGATCGCGGCAATCGGGATGGGCTTCGATATGTTCGATTGCGTGCTGCCCACGCGCAACGCGCGCAACGGCGCGGCATTCACCAGCGCGGGTCGGCTGTCGATCAAGCGGGCAGCCTACGCGCGCGACGCGCGCCCGCTCGACGAGGACTGCGGATGCCGCCCGTGCCGGACGCTTTCGCGCGCCTACTTGCGTCATCTATTTTTGTCGGGCGAGATACTCGCGGCGCGCGCGCTAACGGAGCATAATCTCTACTTCTATGCGCGCTTGATGCAGGGGGCCCAAGCTGCTATCGCATCTCGGACCTTCGCTGCTTATGCAAATTCGATGAATGCCGGTTTGAGCGCGGGCGAAGCCGCGGGTCAGGCCGATGGATGAGGATTGATGTTTTTCGAGGGAATCGCTTACGCGCAAACCGCCGCGGCAGGCTCGGCTAATCCGAGCCAGCAGGTCTTTCTGACCACCGTCATCCCGCTCGCGCTGCTGTTCGGTATCTTTTACTTCCTGCTGATCCGTCCGCAGACGCAGAAGGCCAAGGAGCATGAGCGGATGATCAAGGACCTGAAGCGCAACGACGAAGTCGTGACCACGGGCGGCCTTATCGGGCGAATCCACGAACTGGGCGACAGGGTCGTGACCCTCGAGATCGCGCCCAATGTTCGCGTGCGCGTCGAGCGTCCGCAAATTGCGGCGATTTCGACCGCCGGCAAGACCGCTACGAAAAAAGAATAGATGAAGCCCGCCCTTTCGCGCCGGGACTTTATCGCAAGGTAAAAACGAAAACTCCGTGGAAGCACAATCTTTCGCACCGATCCTGATTCTGCTCGCGATTTGCGTCGCGTTCCTTTATTTGCACTTTACCGGCGGCAGCGGTCTCACCCGCCTGTACCTGGCCGCCGTCCTCGTGGCGGTCGCCTTGATTATCATGCTGCCCAGCTTCAACCTCGGACTTCCCGACTGGTGGACCGGATGGCTCGGCGGCACCAAGATTCAGCTCGGACTCGATCTCCAGGGCGGAACGCATCTGCTGATGGAGGTGAAGCTGGACGAGGCCGTCAAAACCCAGCTTCGCCGCCGCGCCGAGGATATCAAGCGCGAGCTCAAGGACAACAAGCTCGAATTCGCCGATGTCTCCCAGGATCCGGCGGGCAACGTAATCGTAAAGCTCAAGGGCAGTGACGAGCGCACACCGTTTCTCGATCTCATGTCGAAGTCGTTTCCCGACCTGGTCGTGTCCAGCGTCAGCGATGCGAGCGGACCGGCTTACGGCATGACTTTTCGGCCGCGCGACATGCAGCAGATCAAGTCCAACGCGATGGACCAGGCGCTCGAGACGATTCGCAATCGAATCGATCAACTCGGCGTGCGCGAAACCACCGTGCAGAAGGAAGGCGACACCGAGATTCTGGTCCAGCTTCCGGGGATCCAGGATCCTGAGCGCGCCAAGGAGTTGATCGGCAAGACCGCGGTCCTCGAGTTCAAGCTGGTCGATAGCACCCACAGCGTGCAGGACGCGAAGCAGAACGGCCCGCCGCCCGGTGACGAGATCCTCTACGGACCAGTCGATCGGGGAGGCCGCACGCCGTACCTGGTCGAGAAGACCGTGCTGGTCACTGGCGACGTTGTGACCGACGCGACCGTGCGTCCGGGCGGAAGACTCGAGGGTCCGTACGTCGCGGTGGATCTCGACGCCCGCGGCGCGCAGATTTTCGACACGATCACCGCCGAGAACGTCGGCCGCGAACTGGCAATCGTGCTTGACGGCACGGTCTATTCCGCGCCGGTGATCAAGGAACGAATTCCCGGCGGCCACGTCCAGATTACCGGACGCTTCTCGATCTCAGAGGCTCACGACCTTGCGATCGTGCTGCGCTCCGGCGCGCTGCCCGCCCCGGTCGAGATCGAAGAAGAACGCACCGTCGGTCCCTCGCTCGGACGCGACTCGATTCGCCAGGGCGAGATGAGCTTTGTCATTGGCGCGGGCGCCGTGCTGATCTTCATGGCGGTCTATTACAGCGGCGCGGGAATTCTGGCCGACTTCGGATTGTCGCTCAATATCCTGCTGCTGATCTGCGTGATGGCCGCGATGCAGGCGACGCTTACGCTGCCCGGAATCGCGGGAATCGTGCTGACGCTCGGAATGTCCGTCGATGCGAACGTGCTGGTCAACGAACGCATGCGCGAAGAACTTCGCGGCGGAAAAACCCCGCGCGAGGCCGTCAAGCTTGGCTATCAGCGCGCGTGGTCGGCGATCCGCGACTCGAATATCTCGACCTTTGTCGCAGGGCTGATCCTGTTCCAGTTCGGCACCGGCCCGGTCAAAGGATTCGCGGTGACGCTTTGCGTCGGCGTTCTCACCGGACTTTTTTCATGTATCGTGGTGACCCGGGCGTGGTACGATTACCTGATATCTGTACGCAAATTAAATGCAATTAGCGTCTAATAACGTAGTTTGACTTCTTACGGAAAGGGCTCGTTAAGCGTGCCCTCGCGATACCTGTCATCGAAGCGTAAACTTGACTTCATCAACCGGGGTGGGCTACAAAGGCGCGTTCTAATCCTAATCAGCAGAGGCGTCTTGTTGGACTAAGATGGCCGATAAAGACGACGTATTACTTAATTCGCGGGAGGTCGCGTTTCTGCTCGACCTGAGCCCCGACACCGTGAATGAATTCGCGCGCCGCAATATCATTCCGGCGTTCAAGAAGGGGCGGCAATGGCGCTTTCGCCGCCGCGATATCGCCTCTGTGAAGCGCCAGCTTCGGGGAGTCAACGCGGCCGCTTGAGCGCCGCGCCAATTTATTTTCATGGGAACACGCGTCGCGCGTCCGGAGTCCGCGGTTCGCTTCGCGGTCGCCTGAGCAAGAGGTTTTCCGCCGATGGCTGAGCCGCACGAGAGCCGCATCTATTCAGACCTTGCGCATTTTTACGATGCGGTCTTCGGCCGCGCTTTTCTCGATCACGAGCACGAGGTCGTCGAGTCGCTGAACCTGCGACCCGGCCAGCGCGTGCTCGAGGTGGGCGTCGGCACCGGGATGTCGCTAGACGCGTTCCCGCCCTATGTCGAGCTGGTTGGAATCGATCCGTCCGAGGCGATGCTCGCGCATGCGCACGAGAAAATTCGCGAGAACGGATGGCGCCATATCGAGGTCAAGAAGGGCGACGCGCTCAATCTCGAATTTCCCGACAACAGCTTCGACGACGTGGTTTCGTTTCACGTAATTACGGTCGTGCCCGATCCGATCCGGATGATGAACGAGATGATCCGGGTGTGTAAACCGGGCGGACGGATCGTGGTCGTCAATCACTTCGCCAGTCCGAATCCGATCCTCTACTTCCTCAACACGCTGATAAATCCGCTCACCAAGCTCCTCGGATGGACCACGCGGCTGCGTGCGCGCGACGTGCTGCGCGCCCCGAATATAACCGTCGAGCGGCTGGCGCCGGTCACGCGCCTTTCGGTCCATGATCTGATCATCGCCCGCAAGACCGCATAGCACGCGGCCGTTCGGGCGCGTCGCGCGAGTGCATCCTCTGGTCGCGGCCTGAGCGTAGCCCGTCGCCAGGGTGTACCAGTGCCGAAGGCGAGATTCCTCGCGACTCCTGCCGTTCGGCGTGCGCATCACGCCGAGCGTGTAGTGAGATGAGCGAATCTGTTTCTTCATATCAATTTTCATACGCCGCAGGCTCACTCGAGGCGAGCACGGCGCGCGCGCGGGCGCGCAATTGGGGCCGCTGGTCGCCGGGGCTTTGACACCTTGGGCATCGGTGCGATACGTGTGGCTCGCCGATTACGGGAACCAAGACTATTTCCATGACTGACGAATCCGATCGCGGTTCCAAACCCGAAAAATCCTCCGATGTGACGGGCGCGGAATCGAACACGCAAGCGGCGGCCAACGACCGCGCGGTCGAAGATCTCGCCCGCGAGCTGTCGGAGCGGCTGCGCGCGATGCCGAATCGGCAGGAAATGACCGATTACGCGGTTTCGCTGCTCAAGGAGAGCAACGAGGAAGCCGATCAGGCCGACCTCGCGCGCGACTCCCAAGTGAAGGCGGCGCGGGGCGATCCCTTCAATCCGATCGCGTTTGCAATTCCGCTGGCGGTGGTCGGGCTGGTCCTGATGGCGACCGGGTTGCTGACCGGTATGGGTATCCTGGTGGTGGCGATTGCGATCGTGATGTTCGCGTACGGATTGATAGTTCCGCTTTTCTCCCGTCGCAGCAGTTCTGGAAAGTCGTCTGAGGACGAGAGTTAGCGATGATCGCGGCGCAAATCAGCGGTTCTTCTTGCAGAGTCGCATCATAATTAGGTAGCCTTACGCGCGGCTGTAGGTGGGGTTTGGCAATCGGGGAGTTGGAAGCGCGTTTCGATTCAGGTAAGCATCGGTTTTATCGGGAGGCGGGCTTGATAGCCCGGGTAGTGGCTTAGATGGCGAAGTTGGACTGGAAAGAGGTCAGACGCCAGATCACCGAATCCCAAGCGTGGCAATCGATTTTCCGCCACGGCTACGAAGACACGCCGCGCAATCGGATCCTGATGGTTTCGGGCAACGTCTGGCTGCATCTTCACCCTTCAAAAGTACAAAAGCATGCCGTCCGTCTGCGCTTCACATGGTGCATGGGCGGAATCACGTTCCTGTTGTTCCTGGTCACGGTCATCACCGGCGTGTACCTGATGTTCTATTACCGGCCGACCGCGGAATACGCTTACGCGGACATGAAGTATCTCGAATTCGACATGCCGTTCGGGATGCTGATGCGCAACATGCATCGATGGGCCGCGCACGGGATGGTGATCGCGGTCTGGCTGCATATGTTCCGGGTCTTCATGACCGGCTCATACAAGCCGCCGCGCGAGTTCAACTGGGTGGTCGGCGTGATTCTGCTGGTGCTGACGCTATTGCTCTCGTTCACCGGATATCTGCTGCCGTGGGATCAGCTCTCGATCTGGGCGGTGACGGTCGGCTCGAACATGGCGCGCGCCACGCCGCTTCTGGGTCATGGCGGACCGTTCCACGAGGTGCTGGGCGTCAATCCGATATACGACGCGCGCGCGTTTATTTTCGGCGGCGCGGAAATCGGACCGCACACGCTGCTGCGGTTTTACATCCTGCACTGCATCTTCTTTCCGCTGCTGGCCAGCTTGTTCATGGCGGTGCACTTCTGGCGGATCCGGCGTGACGGGATGTCGGGGCCGCTCTAGGCTTTGGAGAGAGGACGGCGATGGGCGATCTGATTTCCTATATCGCGCACATGGGAATCGTGCGCGTGCTATCGGTGCCAGCTGGAATGGGATTGGCGCTGTGGCTCATCTGGCGCGCCGCGGCGCCGCCGCCGTGGAAAGAAGACGATGACGCCGGCGCGCGCTAGATCCATGCGTGTGCGAGTTAATTCGACTGCGCGAACCAAGGCGGGCGAACTATCGCCGATGGAATCGACAAGGGTTTAAGCATGGCGAGCCACGAAGGAAATACTCCGGGCAACGCTTCTCCGATGATGATGGCGGCGGCCGGCGGCGCGGGTGCTCCCGCGCGCGCTCCCGCTGGCGGAGCAGGGGCGGGCGGCAAGCGGATCGAAGTCCCGATCAAGAAGGCGGGCGGCGGAGTCGAGGAAAAACTGCACACCTGGCCGTTCCTGGTGCGCAGCGAGTTTCTCATGTCGCTGCTGATTATCGTGGTGCTCACCATCTGGTCGCTCACGATCAATGCCCCGCTCGAGGAGCCGTCGAATCCGACCCGCACGCCAAATCCGTCCAAAGCGCCGTGGTACTTTCTCGGCCTGCAGGAGATGCTGGTGTTCTTCGACCCGTGGTACGCGGGAGTCGTGCTGCCGAGCTTCATTATCGTCGGGCTGATGCTGATTCCGTTTCTCGACATCAACCCCAAAGGCAATGGCTACTACACGTTTCGCGAGCGGATGTTCGAAATCCTGAGCTTCTTTCTCGGCTTCCACGTGCTGTGGGTTTCGTTCATCATCATCGGAACTTTTTTCCGCGGGCCGGGATGGAACTGGTTCTGGCCGGGCCAGGTCTGGGATCCGCATCTGGTCGAATCGCTGACCAACGTCGATCTGCCGTACCTGTTTGGATTCCGCGACTACCTTGCCTCGGCGATATTCGGGTTCTCGCTGATCGTTGGCTATTTCGTGGTCGGATATATGGTCTTCTATTTATGGGTTCGCGCCAGACCGGCGAACGATCCATGGTCGGCATTTCCCGGCGGAGGGCGCGAGTTGCTCGAAAAATGGGGACCGGTGCGGTTCGGGATTACCGGCTTTCTGTTGATCGCGATGATGGGCGTATTCATCAAGATGATGCTGCGCCACGCGCTCAATATCAAATACATCCTCGTGACCCCGTGGATAAATATCTGAGAGGCGCCGGGTTGCGTGTACATTCTGGGCAAAGTTCTGGAGGCGCTTGGATGCGCCGATGTGGGATTCGCGCTGTTCGTTGGAATCACGCAAACGCACGCAATGGGCAACGAGTACAAGTTGACCGGGATCGGAATCCTGGTGTTTCTGGTTGGCTATATCGCCGAGAGTTTTTCCGGCGCGGATTCCTGAACGTGAAGAACCACGCGGCTGCGGCATGCGGCGCGATCAACTGATTCGAGGGCGGGTAGGTAGGATAGATGGCTGGCAGACCGGGGCTTGATCCCACTGAGGAAGGCAAGTCGTACAGCGCGCTGTTTGTCCTGATGGTCGCGCTTTTGCTCGTGGTCGCGGTGTGGTCGATTTGGGACGACAATATCTCGCGCCGGCCATGGAAAGAGTACCAGGTCGAGTTCGACCGACTCGCTTACGACAAGTACATGCAGGACGCCGCCGACGAGCAGAAAACGCTCGACGCGAATCCTGAATATGTAAAGCTGATCAAAGACCTTGCCGCCGATGAGCGCCAGCTCAATTCGGGCGAGACCGCGGACAAACTGGCTTCCTTGAAGCAGGAGCTGGTAGGCCTGAAGGTCACCGCCGATGAAAAAGAGCAGGCGGCGCGCTTTACCAAGTCATTCTTGACGGAAAGCTGGTACGACTACAATCACGCAATCCAGACCAAGCAGGATCCGACTGAATATAAGAATCAGATCGATCAGTTGAACAGGAATCTCGATCAGGAGACGAAAATCTCCGATGACGCCAAGGCGCGTTTTCAGAAAGTCAAAGATGAGATCGACGCGCTCAATTCGCAGGTCGATACCGTCACCGACAAGCTCAAGACTCTGACCAAGAAGCGCGACGATCTGACCGACAAGGCCGACGGCTACATGATTCCGGTAAAGTTCGCCGGCCGCGTGATCCTGCGCTACCCGAAGATTCCCAAAATTCAGCAGACCGCGATCGACGACTTCGACCGCAATGCCTTCGACGAGGCGATCGCGCGCGTCGATCGCTGCCAGTCCTGCCACATGGGGATCGACAAAAAAGGTTTCGAGAACGCGAAACAGCCGTTTCGCACTCATTCCAACTTCGACGCGATCATCGGCAAGCATCCCACGGACAAGCTCGGTTGCACGCCCTGCCACGAAGGGCAGGGCCCGGCGGTCAATTCGATCGCGATGGCGCACGGCGACATCGAGCACTGGGAGTATCCCCTGCTCACCGGCGACGAGATGCAGTCGCGATGCATCAAGTGCCATACCGATGTCGGCTCGCTGCGCGGCAAGGACGACAAGCAAATCGCGATCAATTGGGTCCGGGGCGAACGCCTGTTTCAGCAGATGGGCTGCACCGGATGCCATCTGGCGGCGGGCTACGAAGACCTGCCCAAGATCGGTCCGTATCTGAAGCTCGCCTCGGCGAAGCTCGACCCGTCGTGGACCGTGCGCTGGATTACCAATCCGCATCTGATTCATCCGCACACCCGGATGCCGAACTTCATGTTCTCGCGCGAGCAGGCGACTGAAATCGCGGCGTA
>DATLTX010000065.1:0-10332 GCA_035533435.1 Binataceae bacterium (SeqCode) | reverse complement strand
GCCGGATGGTCGCGTGGATCGACCTGATCGTAGATTCGCGCGACACGCCCCTGCTCGTCGATCAGAAAGCTAATCCGATCTGGCGAAGATGCCTTGGGATCGGCGCAGGCTCCGTAGGCGAGCGCGGTTTGGCGGGCGAGATCGCTCAACAGGGGAAATTTGAATCCGTTATTGTTCGCAAACGCCGCGTTCGCGTCGGGACTGTCGAAGCTTACGCCGAGAATCTGAATCTCGTTTTCATCGTAGTAGCTCTGATGGTCGCGGAAGCCGCGTCCTTCAGTGGTGCATCCGGGCGTGTTCGCGGCGGGATAAAACCATAGCAGCACTTTGCGTCCGCGCAGATCGGCGCTCGAGATTACCCGGCCGTCGTGGGCGGGGAGCGTGAAATCCGGCGCCGGATCGCCAACCTTGAGCATTGCTATTCTCCTCGGCCCGGCAGTGCGCGCGAGTCAATTGAGCATCACGCGCAACCGCTGCAGCGCCGCCGCGCAAACCGGTTCGTTCGGCTCGAATTTGAGCGCCTGCTCGAATTCCGCGATCGCGCGAGCGATCATCCCCTTGGCCTCGTACACGCGGCCAAGATTCATGTGTGGAAAATGGCGCGGCTCGTAGCGCGGCGCGAGCTTGGCCTGTTCGAGCCATCCGATCGCCTCATCGAGCTCGCCTTTGGCCATCAGGTAGGCGCCGATATCGTTGTAGGGATTGCCGAAGGCGGGATCGACGGCGATCGCGCGCTTGCATTCGGCGATCGCATCGTCGAGCCGGCCCATCCTCTGATACGCCCATCCGCGAAACGTATAGGCCTCGGCGGTTGGAAAGGCCTCGATCGATTTGGTGTAGAGCCGGATCGCGCCGTCGAGGTCGAGCAACTGATGATGCCGCACGCCTTCATTAAAGAGTTCGAGAGCCCGGGTCTTTTGCGCGGTTTCGTCCATCGCGGTGCCCTGGCTCCATTGCAAGCCGATAGCAGCCGCCCGTCAAGTCCGCGCGCCAGGTCCGTGCGGGTCCCACAGCGTCACTTGGACAGGGTCTGCATGATTTGAATCATCGCCGGACCGACAATCACGCTCATCATGGCGGGCAGAACGAACAGGACCAGCGGAAACAGGATCTTAACGGTGGTCTTTTGCGCCGCTTCTTCGGCTCGCATCCGGCGCGCGTCGCGCATCGAATTCGAGATCGAGCGCAGCGCGGGACCCATCTGCGCGCCAATCTCCTCGCTCTGGATGAGAGTCGCGGCAAGCGGTTTTACATCGGCCACCGCGGTTCGATCCGCAAACTGCCGCAGCGCCTGGCCGAGGCTCGAGCCGGCGGCGAGTTCGCCCGAGACGAGTGCGAGTTCGGTTCCGATCTCCTGGCCCTGGCGCTCGGCCTCGGAGCCAACGACCTTGATCGCTTCGGACAGGCCAAGGCCGGCCTCGACGCATACCACGAGCAGATCGAGCACGTCAGAGAGCTGGCTGGCGATCGCGCGTTGGCGTTTGCGCGCCTTGCGGCCGAGATAATAACTCGGGACGAAGGCGCCAGCGCCGGCCCCGGCGGCCAGCGCCATAATCACCATCGCGCCGGATCGCTGCGTGGCGATCGCGATCAGCAGGGCAAGGATTGCGCCGCTGGCGGTCGCGGCGATCCGGATTACCTGGAACGTCCGGATCGAGCTTGAGCGCAGAAAGCCCGCCTGCGTCAGCAGATGTGCAAGCTTTTCGGCCTGCGGAGTATCGGTCCGCGGCGCTGGCAGACGCTGGGCAACCCAGCGGAACAACGCGCGCGACAGCGAAGAATCGCCGTCCTTGACGAATCCGCCGTCGGCGTAGCTGACGCGCATCTTGACCGCCATGTCGGTAATCCGGTCGTCGAGCACGCGCGGGGAGCCGAATATTGCGGCATAGACCGCCAGCATCGCGGCGCCCATCAACAGCACAAACGCGAGCGTGATATACAGCGCTGACATATTAGAATTCCACCTTGAGAAGTTTTCGGATTGTGACGAAGGCCATGATGTCGAGGCCCGCGGCGATCTTCAGAATCGTCCGTCCGGACGGATCGTAGAAAAGCGTGTGCACGTATGCCGGTTGGATCACGCTGAACGCCGCCAGCATCACGATCGGCAGAAATCCGACCACCATCCCGCTCATCCGCGATTGCGCGGTCAGCGCGCGAATCTGCTGCTGGATTCGCTGCCGGGTGCGGACGATTTCCGAAAGCCGGCCCACGATCTGGGCCAGCGAGCTGCCGACCTCGGACTGAACCCGCACCGCGACCACCAGCAGGCGTAAATCCTCGACCGGAACGCGCTCGAGCATCTCCTCGAGCGCGCGCGGCAACGGCAGTCCCAGGCGTGACTGCTCGATCACCGAACGGAACTCGCCGCCGATGGGATCGCCGAACTCGGCGACGACGACCTGAAAGCCACGGAGCAGAGAATGGCCCGCCTCGATCGAGGACTTGATCAGATCGAGCGCGTACGGAAGTTGCAAGGCGAACGCCTTCAGGCGCCGCTGGCGACGGACCTTGATATACAGCAGCGGCAGCACGCCCATCGCGACACCCAGCCCCAGCGCGAGCAGCGGTTCGTCTGAGATCGCTCCGCCACCGATGATCCCGGCACCGGCCAGCAAAACAATCAGCAACAGAATATCGGCCACCGGCGCGTAGATTCCCGCCTGCCACATTATCTGTTCGAGCCGCTGGAGCAGGTCGATGCGCATCAGGCGCGCCAGGATGCGGGTGGCGGCTTCCCGATTGCGCCTGCGGCCGGTGCGCAAGATGTCGTCGCCGGAAGGAGCCTCGGGCGGCGCCATCCGGCGCAGCACGCTGCGATGGAGCCCTGGACGACCCTGGTGACGCGCGATAACAAAAGCGCCCAGCAGCAGCACCAGCAAGAAGGCGGCGACAGTGATTACGAGATCCATCGCCCTACTGCCGCGCCGCCTTGAACAGACGCGCGTCGGTTTTGTAACCGACGGCTTCGAGCCGCGTAGCGTAATTCGAGCGCACGCCGGTCGAGCGCAATTGTCCGGTGACCTTTCCGTCGGAACGCGGCTCGCCACGTGCGAATTCGTAGAGATCCTGCATCATGATCATGTCGCCTTCCATTCCGGTAACTTCCGAGATTTTCATCACCTTGCGCGAGCCGTCGGACATGCGGCTGATATGAACGATCAGGTTGACCGCCGACGCGATCTGCTGGCGCATCGCGCGCTGCGGGATCGATATGCCTGAAAGCAGCATCATCATCTCGAGCCGTCCCAGGCATTCGCGCGTCGAGTTGGCGTGAATTGTCGAGATCGAGCCGTCGTGTCCGGTGGACATCGCTTGCAGCATGTCCAGGACCTCGGCGCCACGCACCTCGCCAACCACGATCCGGTCCGGCCGCATGCGCAGGCAGTTGCGCACCAGGTCGCGCTGGGTGATCTCGCCCTTGCCCTCGAGATTTGCCGGGCGGCTTTCGAGCCGCACCACGTGCGGCTGCTGCAGCGAAAGCTCGGCCGAGTCCTCGATCGTGACGATACGTTCGTCTTCGGGCACGAACGCCGACAGACAGTTGAGCATCGTGGTCTTGCCCGACCCGGTGCCGCCGGCGACGATCACGTTGAGCCGCGCGCGCACCACCGCAAGCAGAAACTCGACCACTTCCCAGGTGATGGATTCCTTTTCGACCAGTCCGGAAATGTCGTAGCGCTTGTGACCGAAGCGCCGAATCGACAGCGACGGTCCGTCGAGCGCCAGCGGCGGGATGATCGCGTTGATGCGCGAGCCGTCGGGCAGGCGCGCATCGACCATCGGCGAGGATTCATCGACGCGGCGTCCGACCCGTGAAACGATTCGATCGATGATCAGCATCAGATGCTGATCATCCTGAAACGCGACGTCGGCCGGATGCAGTTTGCCGAAACGTTCGACATAGACCTGATTGGGTCCGTTTACGAGGATATCGGTGATATCGTCGTCGCGCAGAAGCGGTTCGAGCGGACCCAGACCGAGCAGCTCGTTCTTGATTTCCTCGACCAGGCGGGCGCGGTCGGCGTCGGTCAGAAGGCGCCCCTCTTCATTGAGAATCTCGGCGATCGCCGCGGTGACTTTTCCCGACATCGCCGCCGGCTCAAGGGTCTCGAGCTTGGAAACGTCGATAGTCTCGAACAGGCGATTGTGAACCTTGATTTTGAGCCGTCGCGAGCCGTCGGCGAGTGCGTCCTTTCGCCGCCTGACGGTGCCGCCGATCAGGGAACCGGCGGCGGCCCCGGCCTCGGCGGCAGCCGCGCCTGAGTTGGCATTGGTCAATCGTTGCGCAAGTCCCATGGTTCAAACCTCAAGCGTGGTTGGCAAACGCGGACTTAAGCCGCGCGATAAATCCGGTATCGGGTTCGGCCGCCGAGGCGGCCGCGCTGGGCGCGATACGCCGCGCCAGATCCTCGAGCGCGCGCGCCAGCGGCGACGCCGGCGCGACCTGCCAGAGGTCTTTGGCGGTGACCTCGGCGCGCTCCAGCGCACGGTCGTCGGCGGGAATTCGCGTATAGAGTTCGCGTCCGAGCGTGGTTTCGATCTGCTTGTCGGTGATCGGATGCATCGGGCGATGCCGATTGAGCACGAAGCGCGGCTGCAATGAAGAAAGCCCCAGGCGCTCGAACAGATCGACGAATCGCCACGCGCATCGCGCCGACGTGATCGATTGTTCGAGCACATAGAACAGATGCTCGGAGCGTTCCCACGCGGCGACCGCGTTTTCGTCGATATGATCGCCGCAATCGATAATCACGAAGTCGAATAGCTGCCGCATCAGGTCGATCACCGTGCCCACCGTCACGTCGCTGACCAGCTCGCCCTCCTCGATTCGTTTGGGCGCGGCCAACAGGTAGAGGCCGGAAGGATGCTTGGTCAGGGCCGATTCGAGCTGAAGCGAGTCGAGTTTTCGGTCGAGCCGGATGAGCGGCAGTATCGTGACCTCGGGCTCGAGCCCCAGCACCACCGCGAGTCCTCCGGTCTGGAGGTCGAGGTCGATCAAGGCGACGCGTTTTCCGGTCTGGCGCAGCGCCAGGCCCAGATTGGCGACCAGGGTCGTGACCCCGACGCCACCGACCACGCTCGCGAACGAGCAGACCACGCCGCCGTCGTGGCGGTCCGAGCGCCAGCGCGCTTCGCTGATCTTGAGGAGCGCGCGGGTCGCATCGCCGGGGTCCAGCGGCATGAACAGCAATTCGTCGGCGCCGGCGCGCAGGGCGCGCTTCATCAGGCCCGGCGAACGGGTTTGCGAGAGCGCGAAGATTACCGGCCGCGAATTTTGCGCGGCCTGGGATTGCAGGCGCAAGAGCCCCTGCTCTTCATTGCCCGCCAGCATCACCATCAGGACGTCGGGTGCGCCGGCGGCGGGCGGCGCGCCGAGCGTGGACTCTTCGATCTCGAGCGGCGGATCGCCCAGCGCCAGCAGCGCGCTTTTCGCGGCGCCGCGCAGCTCGGCGTTATCGCCCACCAGGTGCACGCGCAGCGTTCCGCGCCGGGTTTCGTTATTTGCTCCGAGCACTGACACGATAGCCTCCTGTGCGGCGCCTAGAAACGCGGCCGCGACGCGTCGGGTGGAGTGATTTCGCGAGTCTTGATGTCCTCGGGCGCCATCCTGCTGCCCTGCGGCAGATCGACCCGCGCACCCTCGGGGAGCGGCCTGACAATCTGCGGAGTTACGCTCATCACCAGGTCGGTCTCCTGGGTGGTGTGCGAGGTGGTGCGGAAGAGTCCGCCGAGGTAAGGCACGTCGCCGAGATAGGGCACCTTGTTAATTGTCGCGATGGGGTTGTGCAGGATTAATCCGGCCAGGATGAGGGTCTGCCCGTCGCGCAGCGTCACCATCGTTTGCGCCCGCCGCGTGACGAACGCCGGCACGGTAAAACCGAACATCGAGACCCCATGCGCGTAGTCGGGCTGCGAGACCTCGGGCTTGACGTACAGCTCGATCGTGTTGCGGCCGATGACGGTGGGCAGAAATTCAACCGAGGTTCCGAACTGCTTGAACACGATCGAAGTGTTGAGCGCCTGTGCGATTACGATCGGAATCTCGCCGCCGGAAAGGAACTTGGCCTGTTCGCCCGAGTTCGCGAGCAGATGCGGCTCGGCCAGAATCCGCGCCAGGTTGTGGGTCTCGAGAAACTGAAAGAAGCCCTGGGTCTGGACGTTCGAATTTCCCGCCGCAAGCCCGTAGGTCAGATTCTGCGACAGGACCAGCGGGATGAGCTGGCCGGCCGGACCCAGAACTCCGCCCGCCGAAGTGCTGGTCGTGGTTGACGAAGCCAACTGCGAGGCCGAGTTATACGGAGTCGCCACCGCACCCGGCAATCCGACCAGCGAAAAGCCGTAATTGGAAAGCGCGAGCGACAGGTTGACGCCCTGGTTTTCAAGATTCGAGACGTCCAGCTCGGCGACTACGCAGTTGAGCATCACCTGCTGCTTGCCGCCGGTATCGATGCGGATCTGACGTTCCTGGTAATTGCCCTGGTCATCCCAGACCGCCAACGTGGTGAAGCCGGGGACGTGGCCGACCAGGTTAATTTGCGAGGGGTTGATCACCTGGATATCGGCGATCTTGGAGTCGGCAATCGACACGCGGATCAGCCGGCGGCGGAAATCGAGCACCTGCGAGGTCCCCTGCATCAGGACGATCGAATCGTCGGACATATAGTTGGGCGCGCGCGGCCCGCCCGACGCCGAGGGCGAGGTGTATCCGCCCGCTCTGGCGACGGCAGGATTGCTGCGCCATTTGCCGAGCGGCGTTTCCTCGCCCGAAGCTTTCTGAGCCGCCGTGGTTGGCGCCGGGGCGAAGCCGAAAGTCTGCGCGTTCGCCACCGGAATCGGCGGGGCGCTCGCACCTGCGATCGGCACGATCTCGCTTGGCGCGGTTGAGACCGGCGGCGCGGCGGCCAATCCCATCGACGGTGCCGACGATGGCGACTGGGCCGCACGCGCGCCGGTGAGCCCCTCACCGATGGTCGCATTGGGGCTCTTGCCCGGTTCGAGCGGAGCACCGGGCGTTGCGACACTGTTGACGACGACGTCGTACGCGGCTTTTTGGCCGTCGGCGCGAGCGACGGTAACGATCCAGCGCCCGCGCTCGGCGCCAAGCAGGACCAGCTTGCCCGGCATTTCGCCGTGAATGACGAGCGCATGCTGGTTATCGATCACCTCGACCGCGGGGACGGCGCCGGGCGCCAGGTTATCGATGACGTAGGTTTCGCCGGCCGCGATCGTGAGCGGGACTTGCGCGATCGGCTGGTCGGCGGCGGCCCAAGTGGCACGGGCTCCGGCGATCGCGATTGCCCATGCGGCTGCGATCGCGACCGTCCAGAGTCCGAATGTCTTTCGAGTTGAAATTTGCGATTGCATTGATGCTCCCCTTTGCTTTCGTGCGGTCACGGAATCGCAATCGTCTTTGGCGCGGGTACGTACCCCGCCGTGGCGGGATCCGATACCGGCGCGATTGGCGGCGCGGCCGAGGCGTCCACGTTTGGTCCCAGCGCTCCGGCCAGAACCGGCGCCGCCATAATCGTGGCGGACGCCCGCGGTGAAAGCGGCGCGCTCGAAGACGAGAGTCCCCGCCCGGCAGCGGCAGGAGCGGACGGCAGCGGCGCGGATTCGGCCGCGACCGAAGGACGCAACGCGCGCATCAGGCTCGTGCGATGCGCCGAGAGGGCGGTTTTCACGAACGTGACCGACTCGTCGGATTTGCCGTCGCGCAGGATCTGGACGCTGAGCGCGCGCACCGGCGCCCGGCGCGATTCGCGCATCGGCGCCACTGATAGCTGGTCGTGGATCGCGGGCGCCTCGAAGCCATGCAGATCGTGCATCTCGGCGCCGTTGGTCATCACGATCTTGCTGTCGCTGAAATTGCGCATCGCCAGGCGCAGCTGACCCTCGTGGTTGGCCAGCGCGAGCTTTTCAGACTGCTCGGGAGTCACCAGCAGCGTTACGACCTTGACCAGCTCGGGCTCGTCGTTTTTCTTTTCGATTTCCTGGGCGACCGCCAGGACTTCGATATCCTGCAAGACCATCTTCGAAAACGACGGCTCGTCGCGGCCCGAGCCCGACACCGACACGAGCACATCGACGTGCGCGCGCGGCTGGACAAATCCCGCGATATCGCTGACGTCATCAACCGGCACCGCCATCGCGCGCATCCCGTCCGGGATGAGCAGCGGCATCACGCCTCCGGTCTTTTCGCCCATGAACAACTTGGCGGCAACGACCGGTTCATTAGCTACGATCTGAATCTTTACAAATGAATTGAGCAGCGCCTGGGGATCGGTGAAGGCGCCCGACGGAACACTCTCGCGCGACCATCGCGCGAGTTTGACCGCACTGGAATCGATTCGCTCTCCGAGTGGCAGATCATGGGCGGCGACCACGATATCGACCGTGCTCGCAAGCGCCTTCTGCACTTCCGCCTCACGCCGCTTAAGGGCTGAAAATACGATCACTGCGGCAAGGATTGCGGCAAATCCCGCCAGGATCGCGAAGATCAATGGTCGTGTCATTCTCCCCTCCGTTCCGCCCGCTCACGCGGCCCGGGGTTTGGAAAAATATCCTCTCTATGGCACCTGGCTATTCGCGCATCACAACTTCGGCGCTCTGGTTGTTGCCGATCTCTCCGCAGTCGCAGGAGGCGGTCCCTGCTGAGACCGCCCTGGTGGCACCGTTTCGTTTCTCACGTTCAGGTCGCTTGCCGGCAGCGGGAAGATCTCGTCCGCCCGCCGCCGGCCGCATGACGCATTACGCGCCCTTCAGGGTGTTGGTGACGTTGGTGATGATGGTGTTGATGCCGCCTTCGAGGCCCTCGTAGGCCACGTATCCGGCGACCGCAATCGCGGCTACGATCAGCACATACTCGGTCATCGTCTGGCCCTTGGCGGTGTTGATTCGCACATACAGCTTTCGCATCCAGTTGTTCATGACTCTGTCCATCCCTCTTCGAGCCTGAGCTCGGTTTTGATTTGGAGATAAACTCCGTGTTTCACAGCCTTCGAGAGGGGGTAATTGCAGAGGTCATGCCACGGCGAATGCCCGCCCGGCAGCGAGTGCTTTTGAAGCGTGGACGATGGATTGCGCGCGAATGAGACATCCGCTGTCCGTGAGTGGTACAACACTTCGGGCGCGTCACTGAATAGTGTTTCAATTCGATGCGAATACTATTTTGCGTTTGAGTAGTATTGCCTGTAATAGCCTGTCGTTGCTGACTGGATACCGCCGCGGATAAGGACGGGCCGCCCACGCTCATCTCGGGCCGCTGCGCAAAGAGCGCGACGCGGTTCGGGTCACCACGTGGTACATCAGGTGCGCCGCCGCAACTCGTGGACGATTTCGGATCCCGAGCGTGCCGGTCGTTTCGGCGGGAGCACCTTGCTGACGGCGCGCGGCGCGCAGGGCGTGAGAGGCGCTGGCGGGGGCAAAAAAAAACCATTGTCATTAACCTCCCATTCAGGTCCATAATCGAGGCGTGAACGATTTCTCGCGAATCGGGTTCCTGGCGAGCGCGACGGCGGGGTGCGCGGCGATGCTTTTGGCCGCAGGATGCGCGCCGAGCGCGCTCACCTCTGCTCGCGCCCAGATGAAGGCGGGAAACTACGCGATGGCGCGTCCCGATCTGCTCGCGCTTTCGGCGCATCCGGAAAAGCTTTCCGCCGCCGAATTGCGCGAGGTGAAGGACGACTTATGCATCAGCGACTTCACGATCGGCGCGCCCTCTTTTCCGCTTAGCGAGCAGCAGCAAGCTTGCGCCGACGCGGCGGCCGAGCCCGGCAGCGTCAGCGGGCCAATGCTTGCGCGGATAAACTCCTCGATGGCGCAGGATGACGCCGAACGCGTCGAGCGCGCGCTCAAGAGTGGAGATTTGGCGGGCGCGGAGTCGGCGGCCGAGGAGTATGAAGCAACGCCCGGCGCCAGCCACGCGGAAGTAGCGCGATGGTCCGGCAGGATGTGGAAGCTGGTGAACGTCAAGCGGTCGCATCCGACGCGCGCGACGAAGTCGGCCCTGAAGGGAGCGATAAGCGCGTTGCAGCGCGAGAACACCCACGCGGGCCGGATGAGCGACGACAAGTTCCGCAATTGGATCGTCCAGACCGCAACCGTGGCGGGGACGCCGATGGTCGAAAGTCCGGTGCTCGGCGACGACGGTATCTTGCGCCTGAGCATCGCCGAAGACTCGCTGCCGATTGCGGCGCTGCATCTGGACCGCTTCGCGACGATCAACGACGGGCTGGCGGCGCGATGCGGCTGCGACGCGCGCACCGATATCGGATTGGGGCGGAACCAGTTTCCCGCCTACGTTGCGCGGGTCGATCCTGAGAATCGGCG
>DATLTX010000064.1:0-31480 GCA_035533435.1 Binataceae bacterium (SeqCode) | reverse complement strand
TCGCTCGATTTGGGGTTGACGATATCGTCAAGGTCGCCAATCACGTTCATCACCGAGGCGACGACCTGCTTCAAGTCCACCGTCACGCCGCCGACTTTCATCTCGCCCTTCATCAGCGCGTTGTCGATTCCGAGATCGTTGTTGGTCTCGAGGAAGATTTTTCCCGCGAACGCAACGTCGCTGTGCAGCCACTGCTCGAAGAGCCGGAACATATCGATATAGCCGCGCCGCGCGGTGCTGCGATGCGCACCGACGAACTTGTCGAGCAGGTGATGCGCCGGTGCGAGCGAGTTGAAAAATGAAAAGATCATCCACGGCGGTACGTTGCCGTAGGTCTCGACCAGCATCTCGGCGCCTCGCCGGCTGAGCATCCGCGACATGTAGTCTATCGGCAGGTCGCGCGTGCTCATGTCGAGCGGCAGGGTCAGGGTGACCAGGTTCTTGACGTTCTTCGGATGCAGCGCCGCGTAGAGCAGCGCCAGCAATCCGCCGAAGCAGTAGCCGATGATCGAGATTTTCTCGACGCCGCGATGAATCTGCACCGCGCGCACCGAGTTCGCGATATCCTGGTCCACGTATTCGTGGAAGCCGCGGTTGCGGTCGGCGGCGACCGGCGGAATCCAGTCGATCAGGTAAACGTCGAAGCCCTGGCGGGTAAGATTCTCGACCACGCTGCGCCCCTGCATCAGGTCCAGAATGAACGGGCGCTTGATGAGCGAGTAGATGAGCAGGATCGGCGTATGATGCGCCGCACCGACCGCTTCGTAGTGGCGCAGGCGGACCTTGCCGCCTTCGTAGATTACGCGATAAGGAGTGGCGGTTTCCGGATCATTGCTCTTGGAGCCGAAGCCGGTCGTGAAGGCGTCGAGCGTGCGCAGCGCACCCTCCATCCAGAAGCCGGCGATTGAGCTAATTGCTGACATTCGGCTTGACCTCGCGTGATCCGGTTTCGCGCGCCTCGGGCATCGTCCATCCCGCGTACATCGGTCGCTGGAACACGCCCGACGTCGCCATCATCGCGGTCTCGACGTCAAAGCGCGGATGCTCGTGGCGGTCGCGAAGCTCGGCGGGAACCGCAAGACCCGCGATTGCGCGTGCGTCGGCGATCTCACTGCGCAAGGCACTCACTTCCTGGCGGATCGCCTCAACTTCGGCGGCGGCCGGCAGGCCGATCGCCGGCCACAGATTGGCGAAGATCGCGCCCGACAGCGCTACGTTGAGGCGCTGCACCCTTACCGCGAACTCCATCGCGCCCGCTGCCGCGCGGCCAAAGGCCGAGTTCGAGTAGACGCGGCTGGTGGCGTTGTTGGCGACCTGTACGACCGCGTCATACGCCTTCCATCCGGCTTCGTTCAGTTCGCGTTCATCGGTGCGGGCAAGCAGACGCTTTGCCGCCGCAATCGGCAGGTCGATCATGATCGCCTCGGCGAAATCGACCATGCTGCGCATCCCCTTGGAAAGGGTGTCCGCGTTCGATGCGTCTGTCGTCTGCGGCTTGGTTCCCATCTGAATTCTCCCCTGATGCTTCCCGCTTTTGTAAACTTTCTGTTTCAGTAGAGTATCTGATATCTCCGCTGGAGCAAGCATTAGTATTTCTTACAGTTGTCGCACCGGTGACAAAAGCATGAACTCCGTGGAACAAATCGGCACCAATTGTCGCAATGGCGACAATTGCCGACCGTCTGTGCTAACTTTCGCCTGTGGCGTCTGAACATCCGCTTGATCCCAAGGCCCTGCACAAGCTCAAGAACTTCGCCTGGCTCGACGCCGGGCAGCTGACGATTCTGGCGGCAAATGCCGCCTCGACGCGCATCAAGCGCGGCGACAGCATCTTCTATGAGGGCGAGGCATCGAGCAGGGTCTACGTGCTTATTTCAGGCGTTGCCAAGCTCTCTTTCCTTAAAGCCAACGAACGCGTGCTGGTCGGACTGGTCGGTCCCGGCGAAGTCTTTGGCGCGTCGTCGCTGTTGCCCGAAGCCACCCGCCCGTTTCGATGCGACGCTTTTTCTGATTGCACGGTCGGTGCCATCAAACCGCAGGTGTTCATCGAGACCGTTCTGGGCGTGCCGCTCGAAGGTCTCTCCCGAACCCTGGAGATGACGGTTGGGCGATGGTGGTCGATGCTGCTGCGGTACGCGAATTTCGTTGGCCTTGGGCTGCGCGAGCGGCTGGCGGGCGCGCTGCTCGAGCTGGCAACCAAGTTCGGGGTGCGCGACTCACGCGGCACGCTGCTTACGCTTAAGCTGACGCATGCGGATCTGGCGGAGCTGGTCGGCGCGTCGCGCCAGCGGATCACCGAGCAGCTTATCGAGTTCGAACGCGAAGGGATTATCTTGCGCGAGGGACGGCGATTGATAATCGTCCCCGAGAAGCTGTATCAGATCGCTCAATCCTAGGCGGCGCGAAGCCGTAATTTTTATCGAGGGTTAAATCAATGGCCGACTCCATGCCTGCGCCGCATCCGAGTGACAGTTTCATCGAAGCCAATGGGCTGCGCCTGCACTATCTCGACTTCGGCGGCGACGGGCGTCCGTGGCTGGTTTGCATTCACGGCCTTAGCGGCAACGCGCATAACTTCGATCCGATCGTTGGCAGTCTTTCGCGGCGCTTTCACGTAATTTCGATCGACGTGCGCGGACGCGGCGACAGCGCGTGGGGACCGCCAACCGAATATCTGCCGAAACATTACGTCGAGGATTTGGCCGCGATCCTCGGGCAGCTTGGCGTCACGCGCACGACACTCATCGGCACCTCGATGGGCGGGATCATCTCGATGATGTACGCGGGCGGATGGCCCGAGCGGGTCGAGCGCCTGGTCCTCAACGACATCGGTCCCGAAATCGACCCGGCCGGAGCAGCCCGAATCGGCTCGTACATGGGCATCGCACCCGATCGCTTCAACGATCTGGGCGAGGTGGCGGCGTACTATCGCAAGACCTATCCGGCAACCGCCGCTGTGCCGGAAAATGAGTTGCGCGAATCGGTCAAATGGTCGGTCAAGCAGCTTGCCGGCGGCGGCCTCGGCTGGAAGCTCGACCCTGCCATTCGCCGCCCTATCCGCGGTGCGACGGCGCAGCAACGGCTGGACCTGTGGGTGCCGTTTGCGCGAATCACGTGCCCAATACTGGTGGTGCGCGGCGCCGACAGCGACATCCTGTCGCGGCGCACGGCGGCGCAAATGGGCACGACGCACGCGGGCGTGACGATCGTCGAGGTCGCGGGGGTCGCGCACGCGCCGTCGCTCGCCGAGCCCGAGGCGGCAGCCGCGCTCGCCAAATTTCTGGAGCTCTGACCCCGCGGAGCCTGGCGCATTTGCCATTCGTCCATCTTTAGACTTATTCTAATCCAATGAGTCCGGACCTGCCCGAAACTTTGCGCGAGCACGGAGTGCAACCCTCGGCGCAGCGCGTGGCGGTTGCCGGCTACGTGCTCAACACCTGCGAGCATCCCACCGCCGACAAGGTCTGGTCGAAGGTCAAGAAGAGCTTCCCGATGATCTCGCGCGCGACGGTTTACAACACGCTCAACCTGCTGCTCAAAAAGGGGCTTCTGCGGCAGTTCGTACTCGATAACGGCAAGACCGTGTTCGACGCGAACGTCGGCCGGCATCACCATTTCGTGGACGAACCGAGCGGCCGGATCTACGATATTCCATGGGACGCCGTGACGGTCTCCAGGCTGAAGGCGCTCGGTGGGTTCGAGGTGCGCGACTATCACGTGGTGATGCGCGGCCAGGTAAAGAGTGCGGCGCGGCGGGCGCGTTAGTTTTTTCGATCAGGGATTAGACGATGTCTAGACTTTGAACGGTTCTAGAAGTAAAGTGGTCTCGGCACGGACCGCCCGGCGGTCCGTATGACCGAAGACAGGCGCGGGGTTGCCAGTTTCAGCCCGGGGAGGTGCGCGATGTCCGCAAAAGCTTTCACCGTGATGTCCATTGCCGCCGCTGCATTCGCGTTCGCCGCCGCGCAGTCCGCGCGCGCCACGATGCCGCCGCCCACGCCGGGCGCATCGGCCGATCCCAAATCCACCAGCCAGACCGGATTCCCCGCCAAGCTCTATCAATGGGGCATCCCCGCCAATAATCCGCAGAGCACGCCCAAAGTTGCGCTCGGCAAGGCCTTGTTCTTCGACGATCGCCTGTCGGTGGACAACACCGTTTCGTGCGCGAATTGCCACGATCCGGACAAGGGCTTCACCGATCAATTGCCGACCTCGATGGGCGTGCACGGCAAGTTCGGCCAACGCAACGCTCCGACGGTGCTCAATTCGACGTTCAATATCGAGCAGTTCTGGGACGGTCGCGCCGCCGACCTCGAAGATCAGGCCGATCAGCCGATCACCAATCCAGTCGAGATGGGGATGCCGGATCTGCAGACCGCGGTTACCAAGGTCAACTCGATTCCCGACTATAAGCAGCAGTTCCAGCAGGTCTTCGGCGCCGCCGCGACCGAGGTGACCCTGGTGCAGGCGCTCGCCTCGTATGAACGAACCCAGCTTGCTTTCGACTCGCCATTCGATCGCTTTATCGTCGGCGACCAAAGCGCGCTGACCGCGCAACAGAAGCGCGGATGGGAGATATTTAACGGCCAGGGGCGATGCATGTCGTGCCACGGATGGAACCCGACCCGGCCGCTGTTCACCGACGATCGCTTTCACAATATCGGCGTCTCCGCGCACAGCGCGCAGTTCGTTCCGCACGCGCGCCAGGCGCTGGCGTTGCTTGCGAGCGGAGGCGGAGGAGCGCAGCAAATCGATCAGCTTGCGATATCGACCAACATGAGCGAGGTCGGACGCTTCCTGGTGACCAAGCAGCCGCACGATATCGGCGCGTTCCGCACCATGGGTTTGCGCAACCTGTTCGTCACCGAACCCTACTTCCACGACGGCTCGCAGAACACCATCTGGGACACGCTCGATCACTACAACAAGGGCGGCGTGCAGAACCCGTACCTCGACGGCGGGATCGTTGCGCTGGGGCTCAGCGAAGCGCAAGAAGACGACCTCGCCGCGTTCCTGCTCTCGCTTACCAGCGGCAGCTACATGGCGCAGGCCAAAGCCGAGTATGAGCGCCAGTTCAAAATCTCGCGCACCACGCGGCCGCAGCGCGACACCGCCGCCGCGATGGGCCTGATCGGGCGCAACGGACCGGGGTTCGCCGGGCCGTTTGGCGATATCGGACCGGGACAGGCCGCGATGCAGGAAAACCCCGCGCAGCTTGGCGGAGACTGAAACGGCGCGTTCATCGGGACACGCCCATCGGGACGCGTTCCTTCGGGGAGGACAAGATCATGGCAATCCGGCACAAGAGCGTTGAAACCAAATTTTACGAAGATCGCGAGCGTGTGATGAAGGCGCTGCGCAACTGCGATCGGCGCACGTTTCTGAAGATCACCGCCGCCACGATGGGCGCGGTGATGGCCAAAGGCCTGATGCCGCCGCATACGTTCCAACTGGTCGAGGTCGCCAACGCGGCGGTGACCAAAGGATGGGAGAGCGCGGGCGCGCAAGGTACGACCCCATTTCGTTTCGCTTATATCTCGGATGCGCACCTGTACGAGCGCACGCTCAACCAGCGCTTCGTGCGCGCGATCGTCAAGGCCGTCGACGACGTCAACGCGCTCGATCCCCAGCCCGACTTTGTGCTTTATGGCGGCGACCTGGCGCAACTCGGCAGTCCGGCGCAGCTCGAGATGGGCCGCCAGATTCTGAGCGGACTCAAAGCTCCGGTAAAAATGATGGTCGGCGAGCATGACTGGTTTCTCGACCTGGGCGAGAAGTGGCAGGACTTGTTCGGTCCGCCGACCTACTCGTTCGACTGGAAGGGCGTTCACTTTGCGGTCCTGCAAAGTGTGTACGAAAAGGATTTCTGGACCGCGCGCAAGATGACGCCCGAGGAACGAATGCAGACAGTCGCTGGCCTGGACAACGGCATCCAGTCGCGCTTCGAGGTGGGCGGCGCCCAGCGCGAGTGGCTGAAGAAGGACCTCGCGAAAGTTCCGGTCACCACGCCGCTAATCGTTTTCTCGCACTCGCCGCTCTACAAGTACTATCGCAACTGGAACTTCTGGACCGAAGATGCCGAGCAGGTTCAGGCAATCCTGCGCCCCTACGACAAAGTAACCGTTATTCACGGGCATACGCATCAGATGCTTCTGAACCAGATCGGGAATATCAGTTTTTACGGGATGCTTTCGACGGCGTGGCCGTGGCCGTACGCGCCCGAAGGACTGCCACCGCTCACGATCCAGATGAACCGCGCCGATCCCTTCGACCAGTTCGACGGATGCGGCGACGGCCAGTTTACCGCGCGCGCGGACGCCCTGGTCGATACCATCTACAACCTATGGGATCGCAATCCCGTCACCGTCAAAGCGAGCTACCTGGTATCGCGCGGCACGCTCGACCGTCCGCCCGCGCCTCAGTTCGCAAGCTACTAAGACGAGGCGATGGCTCGACCGACTTCGACTAGCGAAGGGACGCGCGCTTGGGGAGGAACCATGAAAGCTAAACCACAGTTGATTACTACCGCGATACTCAGTGCGCTGGCCGGTGGGGCAATGATTGGCGGTGCGATGATTCCCGGAGGGACCGTTTTTCCGCACTTCCACCTCGGCGCGCGGGCCGCTTTCGCGCAATCCGCGCCTACTCACCCGGCGCCAGCCGCCACCCACGGCGGGATAGTCGTCGAACTATGCGACGGCGTTACTCACACTGAAGTGACCGGTCTCGAACCCGGCCAGCCGTTGAGCCATTCGCAGGCGCTTGCTGTCACCGGCAAGCTGATGGCCGAATGGCAGCGCAAGCATCCGGGCGAGAAATGGGTAATGGCGCAAGCCGGAGACCAGCCCGCACCCGCCGCCGCGCAGTCCGGGACGCCGGCCAGTACCGGTGCGGTTGAGAGCATCGGTGGACCGGGCGCGTCGCAAGGCGCCAAGCTCAAGAGCCAGCAGGGCGACACCTACGCGAGCTTTCACGATCGTGATTACAAAATCTGGAAGACCGAGACTGACGCATTCGTCGAACAGGGCAACCAGATTTTTCACTCCGCGAAGCTGCTCGGCGGCACAATCGGCGTGAGTTGCGACATGTGCCATCCCAACGCCGCCAATACGCATCCGGAGACCTATCCGAAGTACCAGGTGCAACTTCAGCGCGTGGCGCTGCTGCGCGACATGATCGACTGGTGTATCGAGAATCCGGTCAAGGGCAAGACGCTCGATCCGAACGACCCCAAGATGCGCGCGCTCGAGGCTTACATTCTGGCGCAGCGCAAGGGCGTGCCGCTCGATTACGGAAAGCACTGATATCAGAAGAGGAACACAGTAGTCAGTTGATGGAATCCAAGAAGGCTTTGACAACCGATGCCGGTGCAAAGGTCGCCGACAATCAAAGCTCACAAACCGCTGGCGTGAGCGGTCCGATACTCATTCAGGATCATCATTTGATCGAAAAGCTCGCGCATTTCGATCGCGAACGGATTCCCGAACGAGTGGTTCACGCGAAAGGCTCGGGCGCTTATGGCTATTTCGAGCCCACCGCCGACGTCTCACGATGGACCAAAGCCAGGTTCCTGCAATCGGTCGGGAAACGGACCGAGGTGTTCGTCCGATTATCGACCGTCGCGGGCGAGAAGGGCTCCGCCGACACGGTGCGCGATCCGCGCGGGTTCGCGATCAAGTTCTACACCGAAGACGGCAACTACGATCTGGTCGGCAACAACACGCCGGTTTTTTTCATCCGCGATCCGATGAAGTTCCCGGATTTTATTCATTCCCAGAAACGCGATCCGCACACCAACGTCCAGGAACCGGCGAACGTCTGGGATTACTTTTCACTGAGCCCCGAGGCGACTCATCAGTTCACCTGGCTGTTCGGCGACCGCGGCATCCCGGCCAGCTATCGCCACATGGACGGCTTCGGCTCGCACACCTATCAATGGGTAAACGCAAAGGACGAGGGTTTCTGGGTCAAGTATCATTTCAAGACCGATCAGGGGATCAAGTGCCTGACCACGGAAGATGCGGCGCAAATTGCGGCACAGGATCCGGACCATCATCAACGCGATTTGATGCGCGCAATCGAGCGCGGCGAGTTCCCGTCATGGACGCTCAAGATGCAGATAATGCCCGTGACGGACGCTGCCAACTACCGGTTCAATCCGTTCGACCTGACCAAGGTCTGGCCGAGCAAGGATTACCCGCTGATCCCGATAGGTAAATTGGTACTCAATCGCAATCCGGAAAACTATTTCGCTGAAGTAGAGCAAGCGGCGTTCAATCCCGCCCACTTTGTTCCCGGAATCGGCCCGTCGCCAGACCGGGTCCTGCGAGGGCGGCTGTTCTCGTACGGCGATACTCAGCGCTACCGGCTCGGCGCGAACCATATGCAGTTGCCGGTAAATCGTCCGCGTGCGGCCGAGGCCGCCAATTACTCGCGCGACGGCTCCATGAGATTTGACGGCAATCACGGACGCGCGAAGAACTATGAGCCCAACAGCTTCGGCGGTCCCCTCCAGAGCGGCGAGCCGGTGTGGGCGCCGCTCGCGGTGAGCGGGATGGCGGGCAGTCACCCGGCCGAGCGCCATCGCGAAGACGACGACTTCGTCCAGGCCGGAAATCTCTACCGCTTGATGAGTCCCGAGGAGCGCCGGCGTCTGGTCGATAATCTCGCGGTTGGGCTGGCGCAAGTGAGGATCGACGCGATCGTCGAACGCTCGATCGCGCACTTCACGAAAGCCGATCCGGACTACGGCGAGCGAGTCGCCAACGCGGTCCGCGCCCGCCGCAAATCGCAATAATTGGCGCGGAGCGGATGAATCGACCGCCTCCGCCGGCCTCCTGTCTGCGATCCAATTGGAAACTGCAGCGGCGTCCGGCAATGGCCCGGGCGCCGCTGCGATGCCGAATTCCTGAGCATCAGAGTGGCGCGCGGCCGCAAATTCCATCGCGTTTGCCGCAGGCTTGCTTGGAGCCAATATTGCATCACTAATTCACGATGCCGATTCTATTGAATCGAACCGGAGGCTTGCCCCCGGAGGTTTTCGCGATGACCAATTCTCCTGACTTCAGCGATCTCGACTTGAACATCTCGCGCGCGCGAGTGATTCTCTCGCTCGTCGCGCTCTTCTCGGTCTATATTGACCCTGCCACCGGCGGCATCTTCTTTATCAGCCGCTATGCCTTGATCACGCTGACCCTTCATCTGATCTACAGCTCGGCGACATGGCTTGCGCTTCGCTATCGCCGCGCGCCGGCGCGACTGCCGGCGGTCTCGACGGCGATGGATGTTCTGTTTGCGGCGGCGGTTGCGATTTTCACCGAGGGTCCGACCAGCGCTTCATACATCTTTTTCGTGTTCGCGATAATCGCGGTGGACTGCCGCACCGGATTTCGCGCGACGTTGACCGTGACCTTTTGCAGCGGGCTGCTATATTTCCTCTTGCTGGTGTTTTCGGGCGGCGCGGCGCGGCATCTGTATGCGATGCGCGCGGCGTATCTGGCGATTACCGGCTACCTGATTGGATTCATCGGCCAGCAGCGCGGAAACTACGAAGCCCGGGTGCGCGAGCTCGAGACGATCGGCGAGCGCCATCGAATCGCCCGTTCGCTGCACGATGGATACATCCAGGTTCTGGCCGCGATGGCGCTCCGGCTCGAGACCTGCCGCGAACTGCTCGCGCGCGGACGCACCGACGACAGCCTCAGGCAGATAACCGAGTTGCAGAGCGGAGTATCGCGCGAGTTCGACGAGGTGCGCGCCTATGTCCGCTCGCTGGCCGATCTCGAACTGCGCGCAACCGAAGCGGTCGATGCCGGACGCGGCGAAACCCGGATTCGGATTCAAGCCGCGTTCGAAGCGCGCGGACTGATCGTCGAGCAGATCATCCAGATCATGCTCGAGGGGATGCGCAACGCGCTGCGCCACGGCAACGCGCGGCGAGCCACTATCACGGCGGAGGAAATCGGCGGAATAATCAGTGTCAAGATTGACGATGATGGCGTAGGATTCGCGCCGAGCGACCCGCCGCCGTGGGCGATAGCGTCGCGCGTGGCGGAATTCGGCGGCCGTCTGACAATGAACGATCAACATCCCGCGGGAGCGCATCTCAAGATTGAACTGCCCGCTGTATAGAAATTGAATACTCCGATTCGCATACTAATTGCCGACGATCACGCGCTCTTTCGCCAGGGACTTAAATCGCTGCTCGATCTGCAGCCGGAGCTCGTAGTGGTGGCCGAGATCGATCGCGCCGACACGCTCGCCGCCGCCGTCGCCACGGCGCATCCCGATATCGTGCTGCTCGATTTGCAGATGGACCGCTGGGCGGCGGACGAAATCGAAAGCCTTGTCCCCTGCACGAGCGTGATCGTCCTGACCGCCAGCGAGCGGATTGAAGACGCGCTCGGCGCCCTGCGCGCCGGAGCGCGTGCGATCGTGCAGAAGCGCTTCGCCGTGGAAACCCTGATGGAAGCAATTCGCGCGGTCGCCGACGGCCTGGTCTGGATTCCACCCGCGATTCAGGCGCAAGTCATGACTCAGTGGGGAACGCCGCGGGGCGAGCGCCTGACCGCGCGCGAAATCGAAATCGCGCGCGCGGTCGCCGCGGGCTCGAAGAACGCCGAAATCGCCGCGCAGCTTTCGATCAGCGAGAGCACCGTCAAGACCCATCTCAATAACATCTTTCAGAAACTCGGCGTGCGCGATCGCGTCGAGCTGGCGATGTACGCCGTCAAGAGCGGGCTTATCAGCATGCGCGACGAGACCAGATAGCCAGTTCCCCACCGACTAGCTAAATCTTCCATTTCGATCGCTCTCCAATCTCCGATGCGCCGGGCTCCCCGCCTGATGCCGGTGCCACTGCGGCGAGCAGTGCTGCCTTGCTGGGCAACGCGCGCGATGGGCTGCTGGAGCGCGATCGCGTTCGGTGTGGTTTTTTCTCCATCGATGGATGGAGAACGCATCCATCCATACCTTGAGCCTCCATCCGCCGCGAGATTGAGTGCCGCGGTTGGCGCGCGAGGGCACGGGCATTGCTGATAGCCCGGCGAGGAAAGTTGGTTTCCGCGTCGTTGCATAAGTTATGCGCTCACGCGCCGGCACGCATCGCCGTGAAATCGCGCCAACAGCAAACTGGAGGATCAGAGAATGGAGAGCGTACCGATACGAAGTGGAATCCTCACGCGGTTGCGTGAGGCACTGGGAGATCCGGAGATCCGGAAAAAAGCGGCAACCTTGCTGCTGGCCAAGACGATCGGCCTGGCGATCGTGCTCACGATCATGACGCGATGGTTCATGGCCTCCGACGTGAGCGCCGCCGACGCGGTCCCGACCTTCCCGGCGCACATCAATGCGATCAACACGGTATGGACGCTGGTCGCGGCCTACCTGGTGTTCTGCATGCAGGTCGGCTTTGTGATGCTCGAAGCGGGCTTCGCCCGTTCGCGCGAAACGGTGAACATCCTGGTCGAGGGAATCGCCGACACCTGCATCTGCGGCGTCACGTTCTGGCTGTGGGGATTCGCCTTCATGTTCTGCTCGGGAACCCCGTGGATCGGAACCACCGGCTTCATGCTGCACGGACTGCCCGCGACCTACGGCACGACCGGGGTTCCGCTGCTGGCCTACTGGGTATTCCAGTATGCATTCGCGGATACCTGTTCGACGGTAACCTCGGGCGCAATGATCGGGCGCTGCGATTTTATCGGCGACCTGCTCTACAGCGTCGGTGTCACCGGCTTCATCTACCCGATCATCGGCCACTGGGCGTGGGGTCCGGATGGATGGCTCGCGAACATGGGTCCGGTTGCATTCCACGACTTCGCGGGTTCGACCGTGGTCCACACCATCGGCGGCGTAATTTCACTTGCGGGCGCGATTGCGCTTGGACCCCGGCTCGGCCGCGTCTTCAAGCGCGACGGCGGAACTCCGATGAAGCCGCACGATCTGATTATCGGCGCGACCGGCGGTCTCATCCTGTGGTTCGGCTGGTACGGCTTCAACCCGGGCAGCACGCTGTCGGCGCTCGACGCGCAGGGAATAGGACGGGTTTCGTTCAACACCACGCTGGCCGCCTGCTCAGCGGGTCTGACCGCGCTTTTCTACGCCTATTACAAGACCAGCGGGAAGTGGGATCTGGCACTGACGGTTAACGGCTTCCTTGCGGGCCTGGTTGCGATTACCTGCCCCTGTTACTGGGTCGATCCCGAGGGCGCGTTTCTCATTGGAATCGGCGCCGGCATCGTCGTGGTCTGGGGAATCGACTTGCTCGAGTATCTGCGCATCGACGATCCGATCGGCGCGGTTCCGGTTCACGCGGTGGCGGGTATCTGGGGTACGCTGTCGCTCGGATTATTCGCCGCCGGCAAATACGGCTCGCCCACCGCCACTGGCGCCGACGTCAGTTCAGTGGTCACCGGACTGTTCTACGGCGGAGGAATGGGTGTGCTGAAGGCGCAGGCAATCGGCAGCTTTTCGATCACGATCGCGACCTTCGTCAGCGCGATGGCGCTGATGTATGCGGTCAAGTTCGCGTTCCGCCTGCGGATTCCCACCGACGGCGAGATCGAAGGACTCGACCTGCACGAGCACGGCTTCCCGGCGTATCCGGAGTATGTAGTAACCGGCGACGACGGATGCCCGAAAACGATCGACGACGTGCCTATCGGCCGGCGCACGATGGCGCGGCCGAGCAAGCAGCGAAAGGTCGCCTGAGATTGCCAACCGGCTGGCCAGTTCCGCGAGGAACTGGCCAGCCTTCCCTTTGAAAGTTCCGCGCCGAGGGTCTTCAGGATTTATGGCATCCGCCGCCAAAAGGACCGAGGAATTCGCGACGCGCAAGCGCACGCTGACCAAGGTTCTTATCGGTCCCGCGCGCGACCTCCGCGATCCTGGAATCTTCCACAATCTTTCGCTGGTCGCGTTTCTGGCGTGGGTCGGCCTAGGCTCTGACGGATTGAGCTCGTCGTGCTACGGACCCGAGGAAGCGTTTTTGGCCCTCGGGCCGCATCGCTACCTCGCGGTGTTTCTCGCGATGCTCACGGCGCTGACCGTGTTCATCATTTCGGCTTCATACTCGCAGACTATCGATCGCTTCCCGACCGGCGGCGGCGGCTACGTGGTCGCGACCAAACTTATCGGGCGATACGCGGGGTTGGTCTCGGGATGCGCGCTGATCGTCGATTACGTGCTGACGATCTCGATCTCGATCGCGAGCGGCGCCGACGCAATCTTCAGTTTCATGCCCGCCTCGATCCTCGCCTACAAGCTTGACGCGTGCCTGCTGGTCGCGGTCGTGATGGTCGGCATGAATCTGCGCGGGATCAAGGAGTCGGTGCTGTCGCTGCTGCCGATTTTTCTGGCGTTCCTTGCGATGCACGCGCTGCTGGTGGGCTACGCATTTATCGGCCGCGCCGGAGACATCCCGATGGTCGCGCACGCGGCGGTAGCCGAGGTTCACGACGGAATCCGCAGCGTCGGGATGCTGGGTCTGGCCGCAATTTTTTTCCGCGCCTACAGCATGGGCGCCGGCACCTACACCGGAATCGAGGCGGTCAGCAACGGCCTGCCAATCCTGCGCGAGCCGCGCACGGTAACCGGCAAGCGGGCCATGATGTACATGGCGATCTCACTGGCCTCGGTCGCCGGCGGCATCATGATCGCTTTTTTGCTGGCGGACGTGCAGCCGCAGGCGGGCCAGACCCTCAACGCGGTGCTGTTCGAGCGGCTGACGGCGGGATGGCATATCGGATCGACCTCGATCGGCGTGCCGGTGGTAACCTTCACCCTGATCACCGAAGGCGCGTTGCTGTTCGTCGCGGCGCAAACGGGGTTCATCGACGGTCCGCGAGTGCTGGCGACGATGGCGGTGGATCGCTGGGTTCCGCGGCGGTTTGCGAGCCTGAGTGAGCGGCTCGTCACGCAAGACGGCGTGCTCGCAATGGGCCTGGCGGCCGGGCTCATCCTGATCGGAACGCACGCGCGGGTTGGAACCCTGGTGGTCCTGTACGCGATCAATGTGTTCGTTACATTCACGCTCTCGCAGTTCGGGATGAGCGTGCTGTGGTGGCGCGAACGGAAATCCGAGCCGCGCTGGATTCGCAAGCTCCTGATCAACGGCGTGGGATGCACCTTCACCGCGATGATCTTGGTTCTGACGCTGGTCTTGAAATTTGACCAGGGTGGATGGGTTACCGTCGCGATGACGGGTGCGGTGATTGCGGTCTGCTTTGCGGTGCAGCGCCACTATAAGCAGGTGGGAAGAGCGGTCGAGCAGCTCGAAATCGATATCCTGCCACAAATCTTCCGCGCACCCGCGCGCACGCCGGAGCCGGGCGATAATTCCGCGCCGACCGCCGTGTTGCTGGTCAATGGCTTCAACGGGCTGGGGCTGGCGACTCTGACCTCAGTGGCGCGGCTATTCGATAATCAGTTCCGCAACATCGTTTTCATCAGTGTCGGGGAAGTCGATTCTTCGCTGCTCAAGGGACACGCGGAAGTCGCCCAGCTCGAACGCGACGTTACCGACGACATGAATGAGTACTGCCAACTGGCGGCGAACCTGGGGTTTCATGCGGAACTGCGCGCTACCATAGGCACCGACGTGGTGTTCGAGTTGCGCCGCTTATGCCTTGAGGTGTCGCAGCAGTTTCCGCATTCGGTTTTCTTCGCGGGCCAGTTGGTATTCGCCGGAGAGCTGAGCGGTTTTTTCAGCCGCTTCCTTCACAACCATACCGCGCTCGACCTTCTGCACTGGCTCCAACTGCATGGGCTGAGCCTGGTGATTCTGCCAGTGCGCGTGGCCGAGCCCGACCCGGAGCGGGCGCCGGCCGAACTGCCAAGCCCGGAGCCCGCGTGACGACGATGGCCTATACCGATACCGCGACGGTCTCTCGCGCCGGGGAACCCAATCCGCGCGACGCGCGCACCGCGCATCTGCCGCTCGAGCGCTTCGTCGAGCATCTGACTGAAGTCGGATGCTATACCCTTCTGAAGTGGGCGCGCCGGGAAGCGCCCGAGCTCTTGCGCGCACTGATGAAAGCTTTCGTCTCAGGGAACGGCTTCTCGAACTCGCGCGCTGCGGATGAGGAATTCGCGGGCGCCGCGGCCGGCTCGGCGCGGCTGTGCGATATCGAGCGCGAACATATCCGGCAAGTGCTCGCCGCCAGCAAAACCGTGCACGAGGCGGCGGAAATACTCGGGATCGACGACGCCACGCTGTGGCGCAAGCGCAAGCGTTACAACCTGGATTGAATCCCGGCCCGGGCGGTTCCAGCGATTATTCCCGGCCGTGAATTCGCAGGCCGATGCGCAACCACTGCACTCGGCCGTCGGGCGCGCGGAGGAACTCGGCTTGCACGTCGGTCACCGGAGGATCGATCGCGATCACGCGCTCGGGCGCCGTGAACTCGAGCCACGTCGGCGGTGACGGCGGTCCGCCCGGCGAATCGCGCTTGGGAAAACCGCCGTGCGGAAATACCTGCGACCTCGGTCGCCGTCCTAGTGCGCGAACTCGACCATCACTTTGGCCCGCCCGCCGGGATTGCGGAGCGCCTCGAACATCTCGGGAACCTGCTCGACCGTAACCACGTCGGTGATCATCGGCCTGGGGTTGATTTTCCCCGATGCGATCGCCGCGATAGTTTCGTTGAACTCGGCACGGTTGTATCCAACGATAAACTCGATCCCCACTTCCTTGAAGATGCAGGCGAGCGGGCTGATCTGGTCGGGCTCCATGCACACGCCCAGAACGACGACGCGGCCGTGCAGCCCCACCATTTCGATCGCGGAGCTGAGCGTGGATTTCACGCCGATACATTCGAAGACGACATCCGGCAAACGCCCGGTCAGCTCGGCGACTTTCTTGGCGGGGCTTTCCTCCTTCGGATTGACGACCGCCGACGCGCCGAGTTTCATCGCCAGGTCCTTGCGCCCCGCCGCCAGCTCGGAAACCACCACCGTCGCGCCTTTGGCTTTTGCCCAGATGGCCGCCGATAGCCCGATCGGTCCGGCGCCCATCACAACCACGCCCATCCCGGGTTTCAGATTGGCGCGGTTGACTCCATGCAGTCCGACCGAGAGCGGCTCGACCAGCGCGCCCTCGCGCGAGCTGACCTTGTCGGGCAGCTTGAGCAGGCTCGAGGCTCCGCACATCACAAATTCCGCGTAGCCTCCCGGCAGTTGACCAAGACCGAGTCCGCGGGTGCGCTCGCAATGCATCCCGTCGTCGCGGCGGCATCGCTCACATTCGCCGCAGGAGATGAACGGCAGGGCGGTGACGCGCTCGCCCTTGCTAAAGCCGGTCACGCCCGCGCCGAGTTCGTGGATCTCTCCGCAGAACTCGTGACCCATCACCGTGTCGGGCCGCATCCCCATTCCGTACTGCACGGCGTGCAGGTCGGACCCGCAGATGCCGCAGTTGTGAACCTTCAGGACGACTTCGCCGGCACCCGCTTTCGGCGCGGGCACGTCAATCACCGACATCTCATTCTGTCTTTTGAAGACCGCGGCTTTCATCGTTGATTACCCTCAGCGCGTCACGCGGCGGCGCGCTTTTGCTCGATCAGTTCGATCTTGTATCCGGTCGGATCCTCGATAAACGCAATCGGCGTTGAGCCATGCTTCATCGGACCCGGCTCGCGCGTGACCTTTACGCCCTTGGCCTTCAGATCCGTGCAGGTCTGATAGATATCGTCCACGCCGATCGCAAGATGCCCGAACGCGGTGCCGATTTCATATTTCGCGATGCCCCAGTTATAGGTCAGCTCGACCACCGTTTGATTGCGCTCTTCGCCGTAGCCGACGAAGGCGAGCGTGAACTCGCCGCCGGGAAAATCATTTTTGCGCAGCAGCTTCATGCCGAGCTTGTTGCAATAGAAATCGAGCGATTCATCCAGGTTCGCAACCCTGATCATCGTATGCAGCAGACGCATCGCCTCACCTCTTGTTCTTTGCGCCTTCGGGCTTGCGCCGCGCGGCGATCGCCTTGTCCAGCGCGCCGCGAATCTCGTTGAACAGATCCTCAGTCGGCGCAAAGCCCTGCGCTTTCATCTTCTCGATCAGCTCGCGCCGCCCGACCGCGAGCAGCTCGAGCGCTTCATGCTCGTGCAGCCGCTTCGAGCGCACGAGATCAAGGATCGCAAGTTCACGCACGCGCGCGCCAAACTCGGCTTCCGTGAACTGATCGTCAAAGACGTCGGCCGGCAAATCGATTTTTAGCTCCATAGCGGTTGTGTCCCCGACTTTCCGCGATTGCCAAAATGAAGTCAAACTCGCCGCCAGTCCGCCAGAGGTCCGCCGTGAATCACTGCCGGTGCGCCCGGGATTTCTCGCTTGGGGCTCGAAATGACGGTTGGGGGGGGTTGGCTGAGGCTTCGATACTCATGCATAGGCCCATATCCGTCATTTCGAGCCCCGAGCGAGAAATCCCGAGGCGTCCATGCTCCCCTCCATGCCACATGCAGCGGCCCTTCGTCCGGGATTCCTCGCGCGGCAGCCACACGCGCGAGTGACACCTCAGCGACGCGGGCCGTCAATTTTCACACTGATTAACCACCCAGAGACTCTTGGCGAAGCGGCCCATTGTGTGCGATTTCTATGCATCGGATTCGGGGGAACCCGCGTTTCCGGGGCAGGCGACACGCAAACTTCGCCACCCCAGGAGGTGAGCATGGACTTCAATTACAGCGCCGAGGACGAATCCTTTCGCTCGGAATTCCGCGCCTGGCTCGAAGCCAACAAGCAATTCGCACCGCATCGCGCCGAGGTCATGGGCGATGAAGGCACCGGCGGATGGGACGCGCAGGTGCGCTGGGCCAAGAAGCTCAGCGAGGGGCGATGGCTCGCCGTCAACTGGCCCAAAGAATATGGCGGACGCAGCCTGAACGTGATGCAGACGATCATCTATAGCGAAGAGCTTGCGCGCCTGGGCCTGGCGCCTCCGATGATCGGCATGGGCATCAACCTGCTCGGCCCGACGCTGATTCATTGGGGCACCGACGAGCAGAAGCAGCAGCATATTCCGAAAATCCTCAAGGCCGAGGAAATCTGGTGCCAGGGTTACTCGGAGCCCGGCTCGGGATCGGACCTGGCCTCGCTGCAAACCCGCGCAGTCGAAGACGGCGACGACTACGTCGTCAACGGGCAGAAGGTCTGGACCTCGGCTGCGCATCACGCCGACTGGATCTTCCTGCTCACCCGGACCGATCCCGCCGCGCCCAAACACAAGGGCATCAGCTATTTGCTGGTCGATATGAAATCTCCCGGCGTCACCGTGCGTCCGCTGGTGCAGATAACCGGCGGCAAAGGCTTCAACGAAGTGTTCTTCGAAGATGTCCGGGTGCCGAAGAAAAACCTGGTCGGCGAGAAGAACGCCGGATGGCAGGTCGCGATCACGACCCTGATGTTCGAGCGGTCGGGCGGCGGCGGCGACCGCGGCGCGATGTTCCAGGTGCGCGAGCTGGTGAATCTTGCCAAAAAGCTCCCCCGCGACGGCAAGACCGCGTGGGACGACGCCGGCGTGCGGCAAAAGATCTCGGAGTTCGCGTGCGAGGCGTACGCGCTGAAATACACCGGCTACCGGCAGCTCACGCGCCGGCTCAAGGGGATGCCGCCGGGTCCCGAAGGCTCGATGATGAAGCTGTGCGGCACGGAGCTGAATTTGCGCATGCAGCTATTCGCGATGGAGCTGCTCGGACCGTACTCGCAGTTCGAATTTCACGCCCCGATGGCGATCGATCACGGCAAGTGGTCGTTCCGGATGCTCGCGGCGCGCGGCGGTACGATCGCGGCCGGCACCAATCAGATCCAGCACAACATTATCGGCGAGCGCGTCCTCGGATTACCCAAGGGCTAGGCGCTTATCGCCGCGGCATGTGCTAAGAAACGAGAGATCGGACCGCTCGTTGATTCGTCCCCGAGGTCAGGAATCCGCGTCCCCCTTCCTGTGCGGGAAGGGGACAGGGGTTAGGTCGAGCGGCCCAGCGGCCAATATCGAGTCGCCGCGAGCTACCAATTCGCGAAGGAACAGAAACCATGGATTTTAATTACACGCCTGAAGACGAAGCGTTTCGCGCCGAGCTGCGCATCTGGCTCGAGGCCAACAAGCAGTTTGCCCCCGCGCCCAGCAATATCCTGGCCAACGAGGGCGAGGGCGAATGGGAAGCCCGCGTGCGCTGGCACAAGAAACTCAATGAGGGTGGATGGGTCGCCGTCAACTGGCCCAAGCAATACGGCGGACGCGGCGCCAGCGTCATGCAGCGCCTGATTTACCGCGAGGAACTCTCGCGCCTTGGAATCAACGAACCGTTCATCGGCATGGGTATCAGCTTGCTCGGCCCGACCCTGATGCACTGGGGCACCGAGGAACAGAAGCAAAAGCATCTGCCGAAGATTCAAAAAGGCGAGGAAGTCTGGTGTCAGGGATACTCCGAGCCCGGCGCAGGCTCGGACCTTGCCGGCCTGCAGACCCGCGCGGTCGAGGACGGCGACACCTTCGTCGTCAACGGACAGAAGGTGTGGACCTCGATGGCGCAGCATGCGGACATGATCTTTCTGCTGGTGCGCACCGACCCCGCGGCGCCCAAGCATAAAGGAATCAGCTACCTGCTGGTCGATATGCACAGCCCCGGCATCACCGTGCGTCCGCTGGTGCAGATAACAGGCGGCAAGGGATTCAACGAGGTCTTCTTTGAAGACGTGCGCGTGCCGCGCAAAAATATCGTCGGCGAGTTGAACAACGGATGGCAGGTCGCGATGACCACGCTGATGTTCGAGCGCGGCGGCGGCGGCGGCGAAAACGCGATCGGCGAAGTTCACGAGCTGGTCGAGCTGGCCAAGCGCCTTCCGCGCGATGGCGGCACGGCGTGGGACGATTCGAGCGTGCGGCAAAAGGCGGCGGAGTTTGCCGCCGACGCGCTCGCGCTCAAGTACACCGGCTACAGGCAGTTGACCCGCCAGCTAAAGGGGATGCCGCCGGGACCGGAAGGCTCGATGATGAAGCTGTGCAGCACCGAGCTTGGGCTGCGAATCGCACTCTACGCGATGGAGCTGCTCGGACCGTACAGCCAACTCGAATTCGGCGCGCCGTTTTCTGTCGATAAAGGAAAGTGGTCGTTCCGGATGCTCGCGGCGCGCGGACCGACAATCTACGCCGGCACCAACCAGATCCAGCACAACATCATCGGCGAGCGCGTGCTCGGCCTGCCCAAGGGATAATAACTCGGCTCTGATCTGAACTGGCGTATCGCGGGGCGATCTTCGGATCGCCCCGTTTTTTTATACCGCGCTGGCGAGTGCACGCGGCGCGATCGCCGCCGCGATGTCGCGCGCAAGCGGCGGGGCGTCCTCGGCCGCGAGTGCGGCGACCGTGGCGCGAATTCCGGGCGCGGCGCGAATCCGGAATCGCTCGCCCGCGCGCAGCGCCCACTTCGATTCGAGCAGCGACTGGATCGCGCCCGACTCGTCCTGCACCGGAATCCATACGTTCAACCCCGAGCGCCCGAATGACTTGATTCCATGCGCGGCCAGCGCGTCGATCAGCGCACGGCGCCGCTCGGTGTAGGTATCGGCGGCGCGGCGCACCAGTTTGGCGACTTTCGGGTCGGACCACATCACAACCAGCAGTTCCTGCAGCACGTGACTAACCCCTCGCGGGCCGAGCCGCTGCATTCCTTCGACTCGGGCGATCGTCAGCGCGTCTCCGGCGGCGATCGCGATCCGCAAATCGGGACCGAGCGCCTTCGAGACCGACCGAATCACCGCCCACTTTTCGCGCCGCGGATCGATCGCGGAAACCGCGGGCACGCCGGACACCGCGCCGCCAAAGTCATCTTCGATCACCAGCATCTCCGGGCGCCGCGCTAGAACCTCCGCCAGTTCGCGCGCGCGGCGGCGGTCGAACGCGGCTCCGGTTGGATTCTGCGCGCGCGGCGTCAGCACAATCGCCTGCGCGCCCGCGCGCAGCGCACCGGCTATCGAGGCCGGAGTTGCGCCGAACTCGTCCATCGCGATCGGCTCGGCGGCGTAGCCCAGCGCCGCGATCAGGTCGAGCGTGCCGCTGTAGCTCGGATCTTCGACGCCGACAATATCGCCCGGACGCAGATGCGCCGCCAGAATTCGTTCGAGCGCGTCCATCGCACCGCTCAAGATCGCGATCGACTTGGCGCCGATCCCGTCGGCCGCGAATTGCCGCGCCGCGACCCGCAACAGGTCGGCGCGATTGGCCTCGCCGCCGTAGAGCAATTGCCCGCACTCGATTCGTGACAGCGCCTCCCTGAGCGACGGCAGCATCGCGGGGTCCGGGTTCCCGTTGGCAAGATCGCGCACCCCGGCGGGCGCGGCCGGAGCCGACGGCGTCATCAGCGGCGGGCGATGATTGACCGCCGTGCCGCGCCTGCCGCTGCCGCGCACCAATCCGCGCGCGCGCAGAGTCTGGTAGGCGGCGGCCACGGTGGTGGGGCTTACGGCGAGGCGGCGGGCGAGCGCGCGGATGGGCGGCAGGCGGTCGTTAACTTTAAGCCGTCCGGCGCGAATCGCGTCTTCGACGCTGGCGGCGATCTGGTTGCCTGATTTTCCCCGAATCTGGTAATGTACTGATACGTTCATAGTTTTGTACTGTTACATATCGCATAAAGGAACGCCCGATGGAAGAGAACCGCCGCACGCCCCGCACCACGGTAAAGCGGATGGCCAAACGCGCCGTTTACGAGCGCAAGGCGATCCACTCGATCCTCGACCGCGCGATGGTTTGCCACGTCGGCTTTGTAAGCGGCGGCGCGCCGTCCGTGCTCCCCACCCTGCACGCGCGAATCGGCGAGCGCCTCTACCTGCACGGCTCGGCCGCAAGCCACATGCTCCGCACCGCCGCCGCAGGCGGCGAGATCTGCGTGACCGTTACGATGATCGACGGCCTGGTGCTCGCGCGCTCCGCGTTTCATCATTCGGTCAATTACCGCTCCGCCGTAATTTTCGGCCGCGCCGTGCGCGTCGATGACCCCGCGCAAAAGCTCGCCGCGATGCGCGCGCTGGTCGAGCACGTGGCGCCCGGGCGATGGGCCGGCACGCGCGCGCCGAGTGAAAAGGAAATCGCCGCCACGCTGATTCTGGAACTGCCGATCGAAGAAGCGTCGGCGAAAATCCGCACCGGCGGCCCGGTCGATGACGAGGCCGACTACGCCCTGCCCCACTGGGCCGGCGTGATTCCGCTCACCCTCGCCGCGTCCGCTCCGGTCGCTGACCCACGGCTCGATCCATCGATTCCGCTTCCGCCGCACGTCTTCGCGTACCGCGCGCCCGACGTGCGCGCGCCCGGACTCGCTCACGACGGCGCGCCTTTCGCGCAGCGCGCCGGCGAGTTTCTAATCACGACCGACGCAGCGCGACTCGATCTTAATGTGATACATCAGTTTCTAACCCGCAGTTATTGGACGGCCGAGGTTCCGCGCCAGGTCGTCGCACAAGCGCTCAAGAACTCGCTGTGCTTCGGCCTGTATGACGGAGAATCGCAAATCGGTCTCGCGCGCGTGATTTCAGATTACGCGACGTTCGCCTACGTCGCCGACGTGTTCGTGCTCGAGCAATATCGCGGACGCGGACTTTCGAAAGCGTTGATGGCGGCCGCGATGGCGCATCCGCATCTCCAGGGGCTGCGGCGCTGGACGCTGGCAACGCGCGACGCGCACGGGCTCTATCGCAAGTTCGGTTTCGACGCGCCGCAATTCCCCGATCGCCTGATGGAGCGCGCGGCTCCCGGGGTTTACCGAAATCGATCCGCGGACGCGAAGTAGCCGCATCTGTTTGAAGGAGGAGCGATGTACATCCCGAAAGCCTTCGAGGTCACCGACACGCGCATCCTGCACCAGTTTATCGAGGCGCACAGCTTCGCCACGATCGTCTCGAATGACGCGGACGCGATGCTCGCCTCGCATGTTCCGCTGACCCTCGAGCACGCTGGCGGCGCGCATCCGTCGCTGGCGGGACACTTCGCGCGCGCGAATCCGCATTGGCGCGCGCTCGCGGCAAGCCGCCAGTGCCTTGCGATCTTCAACGGACCGCATTCCTATATCTCGCCAAGCTGGTACGCGACGGCGCCCGCCGTCCCGACCTGGAATTACGCCGCGGTGCATGTGTACGGAAGGGCGCGGATTATCGACGACTCGGCGTGGGTCGCCGGCCTGCTCGACAGGATGATCGCGATTTACGAAGCGCGGCAGGCGCGTCCGTGGCCAGGAATCCTGCCGGTCGAGTTCCGCGCAAAACTCACCGAAGCGATCGTCGGCTTCGAGATCGAGATCGACCGAATCGAAGGCAAGTTTAAGCTCGGCCAGAATCGCCCGGCCGAAGATCAGCTCGGCGCGCTGCGCAACCTCGAGCGCGGCGGCGACGCGGCCGCGCGCGAACTCGCGTCGTTGATCCGATCGCATCTGGAAATCCCGCCGGACCACGACGATCGCCGAGCCGATCTTGGCGGCGCGAAGTGACCGCTCGGGCGCCGGCGCCGCATCGGGCGCGGCTTGCGCTGCTTTCCGCGCACGGTTTATATAACATCCGTTAGGCCCCCAACCGGCTGACGCCGCCTGTGCGCGGCCAGGTTGATGATCAGATTGCCGATCGCGGGGCCGCTATCGGAGGATTCGATGGATTTCAAGTTCAGCGCCGAAGACGAGGCGTTTCGCCAGCAGATCCGCTCGTGGCTCAAAGCCAACGCGCCCAAACGCGAGCACACCGCCGAGGACGACCTCGGCCCGATGCGCGAATCGGGCGGCGACGATTGGCAACACCGGCTCCAGTGGCACAAGAAGATGCACGAGGGCGGATGGGTCGGAATCAGCTGGCCCAAGGAATACGGCGGACGCGGGGCCACCATTACCCAACAGCTCATCTACAACGAGGAGATGGGCAAGGCCAACATCCCGCAGCTCGTCAACGGCCTTGGTATCATGCTGGTCGGCCCGACCCTGATTCACTGGGGCACCGAGGAACAGAAAAAGCGCTACGTTCCCAAGATCCTGTCGGGCGAGGAAATCTGGTGCCAGGGCTATTCCGAGCCGGGCTCGGGTTCCGACGTTGCCTCGCTGCAGACCAAAGCGGTCGAAGAGGGCGACTACTTTATCGTCAACGGCCAGAAGGTCTGGACCTCCGACGCGCATCACGCGGATTACTGCATCCTGCTGACCCGCACCGATCCAACCGCGCCCAAGCACAAGGGCATCAGCTATATCGTGGTTGACATGCACTCGCCGGGCGTGACCGTGCGGCCGCTGGTGCAGATCACGGGCGACGCGAATTTCAACGAAGTGTTTTTCGAGGACGTCAAGGTCCCAAAGAAAAATCTGGTCGGCGAGAAGAACCAGGGATGGCAGGTCGCAATCACCACCCTGATGTTCGAGCGGTCGGGAATCGGCGGCGGACGCGACATGCTGGGCGAGGTGAAGGATCTCGCGCAGTTGGCGCGCGCAGTGCAAATCAACGGCCGCAGCGCATGGGAACATTCGAGCGTACGCCAGAAGATCGGAACATTCGCATGCGAGGCGCTCGGGCTCAAATATACCGGCTATCGCCAGTTGACCCGCCGCCTCAAGGGATTACCGCCGGGGCCCGAAGGCTCGGTGCTCAAGCTCGGCACCAGCGAGCTCAATCTCAGGATGAATAAGTTCGCGATGGAGTTGCTGGGGCCGTACTCGCAGATGGAGTTCAAGGCGCCCTTCGCGGTCGATAAGGGCAAGTGGTCGTACCGGATGCTGGCGTCGCGGGCGCTGACTATCGCCGGCGGCACCAGCGAGATCCAGCATAATATCATCGGCGAGCGCGTTCTCGGATTGCCCAAAGGCTATTGAACGCGCGGGCTTGAAAAAGCGAAAAAAGGGCAGCCCGTACCGGCTGCCCTTTTGTTTTGCGGCGGACGCGCGGACAACCCGCGCAAGGAAATATCTCCGATGGAAGGAAAACTGGTCAGGCTTCGCGGCTACGAAAGAACCGATCTCGATGCGGTGATGAAGTGGATCAACGACGAGGAAGTTACCCAGTTCCTCGGCGGCGAAATCCTCGCGTTGCCGCAATCGTCGATCGCCGAGATGAAATTCATCGAGTCGGCGTCGGCGCGCGCGGCCTCTGACCCCGACCGCTCATTCGTTGTCGAAACGCTTGCCGACCGGAAATATCTGGGCGGCGTCGCGTTCCACGCGATCAACTGGCACAACCGCGCGGCCGGCGTCGGGATCGTGATCGGCGACAAAAGTTACTGGGGACGCGGCTATGGCAGCGACGCGATGCGCGTGCTGATGCGGATCGGATTCGACAAGCTCAACCTGCATCGCCTGTGGCTGCACGTTTATGATTTCAATCAGCGCGCGATCGCGTCGTACGAAAAGTGCGGCTTCAAACGCGAGGGCGCGCTGCGCCAGGAGCGTTTTCACAAGGGCAGCTACTGCGACACGATCGTGATGGGAATTCTCGCCGACGAGTACCGCGCGCTGAAGCCGTAGCAAACCCGGTTACCTGCCGACGCCGGCGAGCTTGACGAAAATCGGATCGCGTCTGCCGTCGTTAAGTATCGTCAGGATGCCGCTGCGCCGCCCCGCTGCCGTCGGTGCAAACGCGATCGTATATTCGCATCGCTGCCGCGCCGCGAGCCCGGAGCCGCAAGTGCTCGCGCCGGCGACGATCGCAAAGTCGCCGCTGACCGATGCGCCCTCGAGCGAGATCGCCGCACCGCGCGGATTGCTCAGCGTGATCCTCCTCGTTTTTCGCGCGCTCGCCGCCGTCCCCACTGCTTCCTTGCCGAAATTCACCCGCCCCGGCGTGCTCCTGAGCGCCGAGGTGACCGGCGCCGGCGTGGGCGTCGAGGTCGGCGTCGCGCTCGGTGTTGCGGTGGGGGTTGCGGTCGGAGTGGCCGTCGGCGTTGCGGTCGCAGTTGGCGTCGCTGTGATCGTCGCGGTTGCGGTCGGCGTCGCGGTAGGTGTCGATGTCGGTGTCGGCGTGGTCGTCGCGGCGATGGTCGCGGTCGGAGTGGACGATGGAGTGGCGCTCGGACTGGCGCCGACGCCGGCGATCTCGAATACTCCGCGCCCAAACGTGCCGGCATAGATCGTCCCGTTCTGATTCTGCTCGAGGTCGAACACCGGCACCGCCGGAATCGCGCCGAGATTGTACGGCGTCCAGTCCGCGCCGCCGTCGACACTGCGAAAGACGCCAATATCGGTCCCGGCGAGGATCGTGTTGCCGGTCGAGTCCGTCCGGTCCACGAGAATCCGCAGCACCGGGATGTCCGGCAGCGCGTTTGCTGGCGGCGGAATTTGATTTGTCGGGTTGCCATCGACTTGCGCCCAGGTCGCGCCAAAATCGTGGGTGACAAAAACGTGCCCCATCTGCGTCGCGGCCGTGAATCCTGAAACCGACAGGTACGCGGTCGCGTAATCGTAGGGATCGATCGCGACTCCGGTCGCCTGGGTTTCGTCGGGCAGCACCAGCGGCCACAGATTCGCCGTCACGTCCTTCCACGCCGCGCCTGCCGGATGGTTTGTGTCCACTTGCACGTTGGCGTCGCTGGTTGTCATCAGGCTGAACGCCGTCGGACGAAGCGTCGTGTTGGTCTCCATCGCGAGCGCGTACGCCTTGCTGTCGTCCGAGGGCGCGACTTCGACATCCTCGAGCGCGCAATTCCCGTTGCCGCATCCTCCCGTCAGATCCTGCGTGGTCTCGGCCGCCCAGGTGTTTGCGCCGTCGTTGGATACGTAAACCGAATGCGCGCCGAACATCACCCTGCCCGCCTGCGCCGGATCGGCCGCCAGCGGAGGATACAGGCCCGCGCCCTTGTCGTCATTCGACACTAGCGCCGCGCGCAGCGCCGCGGTCGACGCGGCCGAGATCCACGAAGTCCCGCCGTCGGTCGAGCGCGCAATTTGCGGGCCGGCGTTCGTGCTAGCGAAGCTGTGATAAGCAAGCGCAGGTTTCACCGGATCGAATATCGCAAAAGCGCCGGCGAGCGCATCGACCTGCCCCCACGCCGCATCCAGCGGCATCGTGCCGTTGCCCAGCCCGGTGCCGTTGTCGGACATTCCCGCCAGCACTATCGCGCTGTTGGTCGGATGCGGTCCGACCGACTGAACCTGCTCGGCGCCGATCGAGGAATTGAGTCCCGTCCACGATCCGCTCGGCGAATCGAAGCGGAACACTCCGCCGTCGTTGCCGGCATAGAAACTGTGCGCACTGGCCGGATCGAACGCGACCGCGTGCTGTCCGGAATGAGTTCCGCCGCTGGACGCAGGGAATGTCCAGTCGCGGCCCGAGTCGGTCGATCGATATATTCCAATTCCTCCGAACACGACCGTGGCACCGCTTAGGTCCGAAGGATCGATTGCGAGGACTTGACCGTACATCGACGCCGATACGTTTCCCGCCGAGGTTCCATCGATCGCAACGCCACTGCCGAGGTTCGCGCTCGGAACACTCTGGGCGGTCCAGGTCGCGCCCCCGTCGGAGGATTTGTAGAAGCCCGCGTACTCGATCCCGTCCGCGGCGCCCAGCATCGCATAGACGATTCCCGAGCTCGCCGCGATACTCGAGCGTCCGATCGATTCCGCCAAACCCGGAAATGCGATTTCACTCCACGACTTGCCGGAATCCGCGGAGCGAAACACTCCCGTCCATTGGATCGCCGCGTACACGTTCGCCGGGCTCGCCGGATCGATCACCACTTGAGTAGCCGGGCACGGCTGATTGGTGAAGTACGCACAATTTCCAAACGTGCCGAGCGGATACGCGACCCAAGAATTTCCGCCGTCAGACGAACGCAAAACACCCATCTGGCTCCATTGCGTTTCAATCCATCCCGCCTGCGCGCGATTGGCGCTCGAGCCGTAGGTCACGGCGGCAAAGATCGCGCGTGGCGTCGTCGCGCTATCGATCGCGACGCCGCCAATCGAAGCGCCGTCGAACTCGCTCGCGCCCAGCGCGGTCCACGAACCGCCAAGATCGGACGAGACGAATATCCCCTCGCCGTAATAGGAATCGTTCGAGCCGTCGCCTTCGCCGGTCGCGACATAAAGAGTGGGATTCGGCGCCGTGCTCGTATCGAGCGCCATCGAACCAACCGACAGCGTTGGCTCGGCGTCGAATATCGGCTGGAACGCCGCGCTCGCATTCGGGCGCATCCACACCCCGTCCGCTGCCGTACCGACGAAGAGTCTTCCGCTCACAGTCGGATCGGCCACAATCGCGGTCACGCGCCCGGTCGCATTCGGCAGCGGCGGGCCAAGCGCAACGCCGCCAAAGGTCGCGACTTCATCGTCAACCGGCTGCGGTCCGGCGAAACTCCAGCTTGCCGGCTGCGATATCTCCGGCATTTGCGCGAGCGCCGCCTCCTGCTCGCGCATCATCGCGACGGCCGCCAGATAGGCGCCGTGCGGCGTTCCGAATTGCCGCCCCCGCTTCGAGGAAAGGAACGCGCGCCGCTTTTCGCGACGGCTCCCGCCGCTGCGCCGCACGGCCGGCGTCGCCGCGTCGTGCGGACCGGGCTCTGCTTCGGGCCTCGCGCTCCCCAACAGCAGGACCGCGGCGAGAATCAATCCGCCAGGCGCCAAGCGGCGCGCGCGCGATAATCGCGGCGTAATCACGGGCCCCCTTTTTGCCCAAACTACACCGCGATTTTACTTAGTACTTACAAATATACCTACTACCTGTAGCCAGTAAAAGTGATTAGCTATTTTTGGATTGCTTGGTCTTTGCTTGTCCCTGTATGGCGGCGCCTGCGCGAGTCGCTTATGTTTCGGCAACTTTCACCGGCGACTTCCAGATCCGCTCTATACAGCGGAAACCCGGAATCCGATCTTCGGAAAGTGATTTACGATCCGGCCCAGCTCCGGAACCTCGCGCTCGATCGCGATTTCCTGAATCGAATTGATTACCACCGTTCCGACCACCGGATCGAATGCGTAATCGTCCGGCGTAACCGCGACTCGCGCTCCCGCCTTGAGGCCGTTTGGATCGGCGGGGTCGGCGCTCGCGCGCGCGGCCGGGTTGGCCGCCTTTGCGATCTTCAGCGCTTCATCCGGGTCCATCGGCGTCATCGCGCCGTGGCCCATCGCGTCAATCCGCTCGAACCATCGCATCAGACTCGCAAACTTCTGCGCATGCGAGAACGCGGTCGGCTCCGCGCGCAGGAACCATACCGGATGGAAGCATGCGGCGTCGGCAAGGCTGAAGGAATTTCCGAGGATGAACGGCTGCGCGGCGAGAGTGCTATCGAGGATGTCGAGGAATGCGCGCAGTTGATTTCGCGCGTCGGGCGCGGCCTGTCCAATCCGCGCGAAGTCCGCTCCGCTCATCATCTTGCTGCGGTCTTCGATAAATTCCTTGGGGACCACGGCGGCGAGCTTCTCGAAGATCACCGGCGTGGTGGACCAGAAGAGGCGGCGGTCGGCGAACATGTTGAGCGAATGACACGCCGCTTCCATCCCGCGCGGATAGAGCGACGGCTCGGGATGAAGCTCCTCGAGTTTGCGTATGATGATGCCGGTATCGCACCAGACGTCGGCGCCGATCTGAAGGACGGGAATCCGCCGGTAGCCTCCGGTCAGCGGCACGAGCCGGGGTTTGGGCATGATCACCGGCTGCTCGACGGCGCGCCAGCTGATTTTCTTGAAGGCCATGATCTTGCGGATTTTTTCCGAGAACGGCGAATTTACGTACTGATGCAAAATAATTTCGGCCATGATGAGACTCCAAAACGATCGATTAGAACGGGTCGAGGTTTACCGCATCGCGCGCAATTCTGAAACCGGATTCGCGCGAACGCAAGCGCCGGGGATGCGAGCCAGCGCTGAAACCTGATATTTTCGCCGCCATGTTCGGACAACAGGAATTCGACCTCTTCGAGGCGATCTACACAACCCGCTCGATGCGCAGGCTGCGCCCCGACCCCGTCGCACCCGCGCTGATCGTCAAAGTGATCGAGGCGGCGACGATGGGGCCGAGCGGCAGCAACCGGCAACCGTGGATTTTCGTCGTGGTTCGCGACGCCGAGACCAAGGCATTCGTGGCCGAGCGCTACCGCAAAGCGTGGGAGGTATATTTCACGCCGCGCGCGCGAGAGCTGGTCGCGAACGATCCGCTAAGTCCGCAGGGGCGCATCCTGCGCTCGGCGCGCTATCTGGCCGAGCATATCGCCGACGCGCCGGTGATGATCTTCTGCTGCGTCAGGAAATACGCCGACCCGGCGCGCAAGGGGCAGCCGATGCTGAACGCGCTTTTTCCGGCGATTCAGAACCTGTGCCTTGCGGCACGCGCCTATGGTCTCGGCACTTCGATTACCGGATTGCATCAGATGCATCGCGCCGAAATCGACGCGCGGCTCGGCGTACCGCCGCAATACTCGAACGCGGCGTTGATTCCGCTTGGCTATCCGAAAGGAAGATGGGCGCGGCCCGAGCGCAAGCCCGCCCTCGAGGTCACTTACTGGGAGCGATGGGGCAATCGCGCGGGCACGGTGCCCGAGAAATAGCCGCGCGCCCGAGACGATCAGCCCTCGATCACCGCCAGCACGGCGCCGCGCTGGAGGTGATCGCCGGCCTTGACGCGGAACTCGCGCAGCCGTCCCGCCGAAGGCGCTTTGATCGGAATCTCGACCTTCATCGACTCGATCACCATGACCTCGTCGCCGCGGACAACGTGCGCGCCCGCCTCCACCATGAGTCGCAGAACTTTTCCAACCGCGGGGCTTTTGATTTCCATGCTCGTGCATTACCTGATGCGCTGTCGTTTCTGGCCCGAACCGATACGGGCGTCATAGCAGGCACCGGCGCGATCCGCCAGTCTCAGCGGGGTTTGCGCGTCTTGAGTTGCGCGGCCTTCTGGTTGTAGAAGGGGTCATCGCGCGGCGGCGAAGCTTTGGGGACGGCGCCGCGCGCGCGGATCGAGTAGAAAAATACGGTTCGGGGGAACTGCGCTTGGGTAATGACAGCAGGATGAGCGCAATAGTCGCGTCGCGCACGCTCCTTGAATATCCGCGCGGGGCGCATCGATGGGGCCTGCTCGGGCTGACGGTCGTCGCCACGATTCTCGCGTCGTACGAATTTCAGCTCGCGCCAATTCTCTCGCTGCTGCTGCCGTTCCTGCACCTGAGCCAGGTCGGCTACGGCTACTTCATCACGTTCGCGGTTTTGATTTCCGGAATCTCGGCGTTCTTCGGCGGACCGCTCGCCGACCGCTACGGCCGCGTCATCCTGATTGACATCTGCCTGGGCCTTACCGTGGTGCTGGTGTTCTGCAACCTGTTCATCACCAATATCGTTTCGTTCATTATCATCCGAACCTTGATGAGCGTCGTCGCCGGCACGATGGCGGGTGCGGGCGCGGCGCTGATGCGCGACATGTCGCCGCGGGTGGATCGCGCGCTCGCTTTCGGGCTTTTGACGATCGGACCGGTGGGCGCGAATTTTCTGGCCAACCGGATCGCGGCGTGGACGCTGCCGATTTATCACACCTGGCA
>DATLTX010000063.1:0-6502 GCA_035533435.1 Binataceae bacterium (SeqCode) | reverse complement strand
TCGAGCGCGGGCATCTCTCTCGCGAGCATCTTGATCAACGTGGGATTTCGCGCGCCGCCACCGGTTGCGATCATCTGATCGACGCGGCCGCGCGGGGCGATAAAGCGGCGGACCGATTCCGCTATCGATCGCGCGGTCAGCGCCGTGACCGTCGCGAGCAGATCGTCGCCGCGCACCCCGAGCGGTTTCGCGATGCGCTGAATCTCCGCGAGATACGGCAATCCGAATTCCTCGCGTCCGGTTGATTTCGGTGGACGGCGGCGAAAAAAGGGATACCGCATCAGCGCAGCCAGCATCGGATCGCTCGCGCGGCCACGGGCCGCGATTTTGCCGTCGCGATCCATGCGCCTCACTCCGCCCGTCATCTGGTTCACCAGCGCGTCGATCAGTCCGACGCCCGGTCCGGTATCGAACGCGATCAGGTCGGGATTTCCGAGCCGTGCTCGCGCCGGGAGATAAGTCGCGTTGCCGATACCGCCGATATTCTGGATCACACGTCCGCGGCGCGGGTCGGCGAAGAGCCACAGATGCGCCAGCGGGGCGAGCGGAGCGCCTTCGCCGCCGAGCGCGATGTCCATCGGGCGGAAGTCGGCGACGACTGGCAGATCCGTCATCGCCGCGATCACCGCGGACTCGCCGAGCTGGAAGGTCGATGCGGTTGCGCCGCGTCCTGCAACGCGCGGCGGCCGATGAAAAAAAGTGTGGCCGTGCGAGCCGATAAAGGCGATTCGCGAAAGCGCGATTCTGGAGTCGCGCGCGAGCGCGATCGCGGCCCGGCCGAATGCGCGTCCGAGCTCGAAATTGAGCGCCGATATTTCCCCCGATCCTACCGCCGCGCCCGCGCTCGCCGCGAGCAGGCGCGCGCGAAAGCTCGCGGAGTATGGATAGGTCCGAAAATGAATCGCGCGTGCCGCCGGTTTGCGTCGCTCATCAATACTCGCGATCGCCGCGCTCACGCCGTCGTGCGAGGTCCCGGACATCAGGCCGATCGCCAGGACTCCACCGCTGCCGCGCTCAGTCTTCTTTGCGCTCATCGATTTGCTTGCGCTCTTGCCCAAGCTCTTCTCCGCTCTCGTCGGCGCCGCGGTTCAACCTCAGCATCTCGATTCCCGCCGCGATCAGCCGCCATCCCGCGGGAAATTCAAGCGAGCCGGTGTCTTCACCCGCGTCCAGTTCGATTATCACCTTGCGTCCGCCGTGCCACTGCACCAGCAGCGGCCGATGCCCAATTTGCCGGCCGGTTGATGGATCGATCGCGAATTCGCCGAGCATGGTTGTCGCGCGCAAATCGGAGAACGCCGCGCGAATCCGATTTTGCTCGAGCGATCCCGCCGCTTCGAGCGCCGCGCCCGCGAGCATCGCGGCGGCGTACGCCTGCGCAGCGGTGTAATCCACGTAGGTGACTCCGGCGTCGCGGAGCATTCGCGATGCAAACTCGCGCGGAGCCGGCCCGAGAGTCGCAACCACGTTGGCCTCGGCCTCCCATTGACTTGGACCGACGATCCCTTCGGCGTTCTCGCCAAGATCATCGCGAAAGCGCGCGACTCCGGCGGCGACGCACGCCAGCACCGGGATGTTTAGGCGCGGGTCGGCGGTTACGGCGCGCATCACGGCGAGATCGTGCTCGTAGCTGCCCGCGCTGACGAGCGCGTTGACGCGATTTCGGCGCAGCGCCGGAAACAGCGCATCGGGAGTGCGAGCGGGATCGAATCCGCCGTTCCATTTGACCCGCACGCGCACTCCGCGCCGGCGCACGACGCGATCCTTCGCGGCGATTTCGATTCCGCCGGCAACGGCGCGAGCAAAAGGAGAGCTGGCCGCGACTATCGCCATCCGCTTGCGCCAGAATTTCAGCGATGCGAGCAGACTGACGAAGCCGGTCAGGTATTCGCTTGCCGGAGCCAGCACGCCGACGATCATTTTATCGCCGCACTCGTACAGCGAATCAGCGGCGCCGCCGTGATTGATAAACACGCGTCCGGCGGCTTCCGCGATTGGAGCCGCAACCGCGGCAAGATTGCTCGAGTACGGGCCGAGCAGCAGGTCGGCGCGATTGCCAACCACCAGCGCGCGATAGATTTCGGCGCATCGCGCCGGGTCGCTGCGATCGTCGATACAATCGAGCGCGACTTCCGCGCGCGAGTAGCCAAGCCGCACACCGCCGGCCGCGTTCGTATCGGCAACGAACAGGCGAATTGCGGCCTCCGCCTGCCGCCCCATTGGCGCATATTTTCCGCTTAGCGCGAGCGACAGGCCAAGTGCGATCTTCACGACGATAGCCGTGGCGAGCGCCGCGCGTCAGGCCGCGACTTCGGCGATTCCGCCCTTGATGACGGCCTGATTGCTGGCATTGAAAGTCTCGAAGGCGAAAATTCCACGGCCTTCTTGCTCGCCGTCGGCCCAGACTCTGGTCGTGATCGTTTCTCCCGGACGCACCGGACGCGAGAACCGGACCGCAAGCCTTGTCAGGCGTCCCGGGTCGCCGCCGCACAATTTGTCGATCATCACCTTCGAGGTGAACGCCATCGTGCACAGGCCATGCACGATAATTCCCGGCAGACCCGCCATCCGCGCCACGTTCTCGTCAACGTGAATCGGATTGTGATCGCCCGAGGCCGCCGCGTAGCGGACCGTCTGATCGGGATCGATTTTTTGCGCGACGCTGAACAGCGGTTCGCCGCGCACCGGGTCAGCGGCCCGCGCTTCGGCGACAGCGGCGTGACGCCCGCCGCCGCGAATGAATACACCGAACACGATCCGCTGGACCGGCTCGACCTTCTGATTGGCGGCGCTGAGTTCAACCGCCATCGTTTCTCCGGTGGGCTTCGCTTCGATGGAAATAATTTTCGCGCGGGAGGTAATTTTGTCGCCGGGCCGGATTGGCGCAAGGAACCGCATGTCCTGTTCGCCATGCACCAGGCGCAAGAGATCGGCGCCGACCTCTGGATCCATCACCGCGCCCATCACCGAGTTCCAGGTGACGACGACGCCGAACATCGGCGGCGCAACGATTCCGCCGGGGCGGCTCTCGTCGAAGAACGCGGGGTTGTCTTCATTATAGGCGCGCGCGTATGCGCGTATCGCGTCGGCGGTGACGTCGCTCGTGATCGGAGGATACTGGCGGCCCACGCAGGCCTTGTTCAAAGGCATCGAATGCTCCCGTTGGCGTGCAGGATTACCGCGCTCGCGCGCGGCGAAGATTCAGCGGAGCTCGCGGCCCGCGATGAATACCGCCTTCAACTCTAGCGCCCGGCTGAGCACAATCAAATCGGCGCGCGTCCCGGGGTCGAGCCGCCCGCGATCCTTGAATCCGCCCACCGCCGCCGGATTGGCCGCCGCCATCACCGCCGCCTCTGCGATCGGCACGCCCACTTCGCGCACCATTACGCGGACGCCGTCGAGCATGCTGATGACGCTGCCCGCCAGAGTGCCGTCGGCCAGGCGCGCGGCGCCGCGATCGATTCTCGCGCGTGCGCGTCCTACCTCGAGCGCGGTTTCTTGCCCGGTCCCCGCCAGCGCAACTTTGTCGGACGTGATGATCAGTCCCTTCATGCCGCGCGCGACGTAGGCCAGGCGCAGCATCTCGGGATGCACGTGCACGCCGTCGGGGATGATCGCGGGGCGCGCATCCGACTTCGCAAGCGCCGCCGCGATCACGCCGGGATCGCGATGACCGAGCGGGCGCATCGCATTGTACAAATGGGTGAACATCCGCGCGCCCGCGCCAATCCCGGCGCGAGCCTCCTCGAGGGTCGCGTCGGTGTGCCCAATCGAAACCGCGACTCCGCGCCCGACCAGGCGCCGAATAGCATCAAGCGCGCCCGGCAATTCGGGCGCGAGCGTGACCAGCTTTAGCTCGCGCAATGCAGCGGCGCGTTCGAATTCGTCGCCGTGCGGTTCGAGGTTAAGACGAGGATGCGCGCCAAGGCGGCGCGCGGAAATGAACGGACCCTCGAGATGCATTCCGACAATCGCGGCGCTATCGCGCGCGGCGGCGGGATCGCTCCGCGCCGCCGCGATTGCGCCGGAAATCGCGCCGTGAACGCGCTCGATTCTTTCCATCGGCGCGGTCACCGCGGTCGGGAGCCACGATGTGGTGCCTTCGCGCGCGAGTTTTTCGCCTAGCGTGCGCAACGCGGCCGCGTCGGCGGACATCACGTCGATTCCGTGCGAGCCGTTGACCTGCAAGTCGATAAAGCCGGGCAGGATGTAATCGTTGCCGGAGGCGGGACCTTCGTGAACCTCGACGATCTTATCCGAAAAGGTGATCTGCCCGCGGGTCAGCGAGCCGTCGGTGCGGGCGATCTCGCCGCTGAGCGTTTTCATCATCGGCATGACTGCGGGCATGATCGCCGCGCTCAGTTCGCGCCGAACCGCTCTGCAAGCAGACGCGAGAAGCGCGGCAGAAAAATCATATCGAAAGTGTCGTCCTTGCCGGGGAACATCGCGACCGCCGCGCCCTTGAGCGCCATGACATGCTGCCAGGCTTCTTCGAGGGTCAGATCCGGATCCTGCGCCAGGGTCGCGAAGGTCAAATCGACGAGGAAGCGCAAGCGGCGGAGCATTTTGTCTTCGAGTTCGAGTGCGGCTTTGCGATTGTCGTCGGGCATCGCGATGCTCCGTCAGACCAGCGGCGCGCGGCGCGCGCGAACACTTCAACCGTAGCCGGAACCGACCGCTTCGGGCAATCACCCGGCGCCGAGTTGCAGCGCTGCCACCGCTTGATTGCGGCCGTACTTGTTTCGGCGCAAGCGCGATGACAAGTTCTTACGCACGATGGCGCAGCAGCGAATCAAGAGCAGCTTCATCTACCTGGCTAACGCGGTCAACGATCTGCGCGGCAACTGGATGAATCTTGCCGCCGTACTCGCGCCGCTCATCGTGCTTGCGTCGATGTGCCTGCTGCCAGAGGCGCTCAACCTGCAGCATCGGCTCGCGAACTCACTCGGCGGCGGCGGGACCACGGTCGGCTACTTCCTTACCCAGGAGCCGTATCGTCCCGCGACCACCGCGTCACCCGCGCCGTATCCCGAATGGCTGATCTATACGATGCGCGCGACGGGGGCATTGATCTCGCTGGTCGCGGGTCTGGTGGTGCTGGTCGAGTTGAAGCGGATTCAAACCGGAGAACGCGCGCCGGGGATAATCGGAGAAACGATCGCGGTTTACGTGAGCGCCGGACGGCTCGCGCTCGCGTATCTGTGGATCGCGTTCCTCCAGTTGCTTGCGCCAGGCGTAGCGGTGCTGGTGCTCGAACTCGGGCTCGGAACCGACTATCCGGTCCTGTCAGTGTTGATTTCGATAGCGCGATTGGCGCTGCTGGTCGGAGCCGGAATCGTTTACATGTGGCTGTACTTCGCCGAATACGCGCTGGTGTTCGACGGCGAGCGCAGCTTTCACTCGCTGCTGTTCAGCCGCGACCTGATGCGCAAGCGGTTTTTTACGGTCGCGTCGCGGATCGTCGTTTTTCTGGCGGTGTGGTCGGGTTACAATTCGTGGGCGGTCGGCGCGTTCGTGATCGTCAGTGTGCTTTTGGGCCCTGTCGCGCAGTTGACCGGCGTGGTCTCGACCATCGTAATCCTGATGAATCTGATGTGGTTGAGCATCAGCCTTGCCACCTCGGCATTTTTTACCGCGGCCGGGGTGCGGATGTACCAGGACCTGATCGCGATCGCGCGCGCAAGCAGCGGCGCTCAGGCAAATTCGAACGCCGCTCCGCAGCCGGCTACCGCGCCGCTGGGCGACGCCGCGCTCTGAACGGGCCGCTCAAGTCTCCTCGGCAAAGCGGGCGATTGCGCGCGCGGCGACGTGAACCGCAGGAAGCGGTATCGTCTGCATCGTCGCGATCTCGGCCAGCAGGCGCTCCAGGTCCGCAAACTCGCGCGGGCGGGCGCTGGTCAGACGGCCGATCGCGGCGGAAGCGCTGCCGGCCTCTAGGGCGAGGCTGGTAAGTTGCAGACGGCCCTCGCGCAGTTCGACCGCCAATTCCTGGGCGGCGCGCCGGCGCCAGCGATCCTCGTCATCGAAATTCACCACGGCGGCTTCCAGGCGCGAGAAATCCAGATGCGCGCTCAGGCCGAAATACGCCGCCGCCACTGGCTCGGGCGGCAGCTTGCGCGCGAGTGCGACGCTCAGCACGTTGAGCAGATGGTCGGCGAAGGCGAGGCGCGCCAGATCGTGCGCAAGTTCACCGTCCGCCACGGTGGCGCGCAACTCGCGATAAATCCGCTCGAAGCGCTCGCGCTCCGCGGCCTCGAGAAATTCCTCGAAGGTGGAACTCAGGCTTTCGAACGCCGGGCGAAAGCGGCCGACCGCGCTGTCGAGTGCGGCGTCCGGCGCAAAATTTCTGAGCGCCCACGCAGTGGCGGCGCTGGCGGCTTTCTCGAGCGCGAAGAACGCGCCGGTTTCCGCGTCCGCTTGCGCGGCCGCCGTGGTCGCGCGAATCTGCTCCGCGCGCGACGCGACCGCAAGCACCGCTGACGCGACGAGCCACGCGTGCACG
>DATLTX010000062.1:0-4343 GCA_035533435.1 Binataceae bacterium (SeqCode) | reverse complement strand
TGGTGGTCCAGCCGCGCGCGGCTGACGGGCACGCGTCGGCGACGATGTGCGAGACGGGCGGGTAGTAGACGAAGCGGCGCCGCGAGGTCGGCAGTCCGGGACGCATCGCAGCACGGAACATCAACGCAGCGCCGCGGTCGTCCAGGGGCAGCACGCCATTGCGCTCGGCTTCGCTCCACCACAGCTCGACCATCTCCTTGAGCCGCTTCGGCTCGGCCTCAGCAAGGTCGTTGCACTCGGAGAAATCCTCGTCCAGGTGGTACAGCTCCCAGCGATCGTCATCGAACGACACGCGCGGGCTGTGATGAGTCACCGCCTTCCAACCGCGATGCCAAATGCCGCGATGACCGAGCATCTCGAAGTACTGCGTGCTGCGCGAGGTCGCAGCGTCGGGATCGGTGAGCGCGGGCGCGAGGCTGGTGCCGTGGATGGGCATCTGCGCAACGCCGGCGACCGTCTGCGGCGATTCGATATGCAGCAGGTCCAATATGGTCGGGGCGATGTCGATAGCATGGCAAAACTGGCGGCGAAGCTGTCCCGGGGCGCCCAGACGCGCGGGCCAGTGAACCACAAGAGGATCGCGCACGCCGCCGCCGTGAGTATTCTGCTTGTACCACTTGAGCGGCGTATTGCCGGCCTGCGCCCATCCCCACGGTATATTCGAGTGGCTATTGGGACCGCCGATGTCATCGAGCCGCGCCACCGCCGAATCGAGATCCTCACGGAGGCCATTGAAATAGCGAATCTCGTCGAGCACGCCGGTCGGGCCGCCCTCCTGGCTCGCGCCATTGTCGGACAGAACGATCAGCAGCGTGTTGTCGAGGAGGTTGAGCTCACGTAGTCCAGTTACCAGGCGGCCGATCTGCGCGTCGGTATGATCGAGCAGCGCCGCGTACGCCTCTTGCAGCCGCGCGGCAAACAATCTTTCCTTCTCCGAGAGATCCTTCCACGGCCGAACCCCGGGATTGTGCGGCGCGAGTTTGGTGCTCGCGGGGATGATACCGAACTGTTTCTGGCGGGCGAACCATTCTTCGCGCGCGGCGTCCCAGCCCGAGTCGAAACGGCCGCGGTATTTTTCCAGGTACTGGCGCGGCGACTGGTGCGGCGAGTGCGTCGCGCCGAAGGCATGATACAGAAAGAAGGGACGCTCCGGGACCAGCGAAGTGGTGTCGCGGATGAAGCCTATCGAGCGATCGACCAGGTCTTCAGAAAGATGATAACCCTCGGCGAAGGTGCCGGGAGTATCGATGAAGTGATTATCGTGGGTGAGTTCCGGCGCAAACTGGTCGGTCTCGCCCTGCAGGAAACCATAATAGCGATCGAAGCCGCGCTGCAGCGGCCAGTTGTGATACGGTCCCGCGGCGCTGCATTCCGCCATCGGCGCGAGATGCCATTTGCCGGTCGCAAAGGTGGCGTAGCCGTTGTCGCGCAGGATCTCGGCGAGCGTGGCCGCGGACTTCGGGATCGCGCCGCGCATGTTTGGAAAACCCGTGTCCATGTTGGAAATCGAGCGCATCCCAACCGCGTGGTGATTGCGCCCGGTAAGCAGACACGCGCGCGACGGCGAGCACAACGCGGTGGTATGGAATCCGGTGAAGCGCAATCCGTTGCCCGCCAGCCGATCGATGTTCGGAGTCTCGATGGTCGAGCCGTAACAGCCGAAATGAGCGAAGCCGGTGTCGTCGAGCACGATCAGCACCACGTTGGGCGAACCTTGCCGCGGCATCTTTAACGGAGGCCACCACGGTTTCGAGTCCGCAACCGTCCGGCCGATTACGCCCTGAAATTCTTCGCCCGATGGATGCTGATTCGCCATAGTGCTCCGTCCTCGCTTTGAATGAAACCGCAGTGGTCGTTTGGTTCGTTCTGACAGGCGCCGTGTGGAAGTGGCCGCCTTCTTACCGGCTATGCGTTTAGTATATCGAGTAACGCCTCGGCGTCCATAAGATCGGCGGTGCCGAAGCCCTCGGTGAACCAGTTGTGGATTTCGGCAAGCATCGCGCGCGCGGTCCGACGCTCACTATTCGAAGTGCAGCTTCTTCATCAGTGCGATGAAGCGCGGCTCCTTTCGCAGCGGATCGAATATGCGATCCATCTTGATCCAGGCTAGAAACTGTTCGTGTGCGGAATAGGCCTGCTCAAGGTAGTCCATCGCGCGTCCGTTATCGCCCAGCCCGAGATATACGAACGCCAGGTTGGAGGGTGGAACGTATCCATGCACGGCGCGCTGGTTGATCTCCTCGATCGTCGTCATCGCGCGGGTGCGGTCGCCTGACGCTCCATACGCGTACCCGAGATAACCCAAAGCCCACGAGGGCGCTCCGAGTGCGTCCGCCTTTTGCAATACCGGGATGGCGGCGCTGACGTTTCTTTCCGCGATATCGATCCAACCTCGAAGAATTTGAGTGTAGGAGGAATTCGGATCGAGGTCCCGCGCTCGATTGGCCAGGTCCTTCGCCGCCGGATATCTGCCTTGCCAGGCAATCGCGAAGACCGGATCGACCGCGATTTGGGGTGACAGCGGATCGAGTTCAGCTGCCTGCGTGCCTTCAGCCACCGCCTCGTCGAGATGCCCCTGAAGGGCGAGCGCCAGTCCGAACTGATCGTGAGCGAACGCATAGTTGGGATTAAGTTCGATTGCACGGCGGAATTCGCTTTCGGCGCCAGCCCAGTCGAATTCGTAGAAACTTTTGAATACAGCGAGCGACGTATGCGCTTCAGCTGATTTGTCGTCCAATTGAACGGCTTTCAGCGCCGTCTCTTTTGCCTTCGGCATCGCCTCGGCTGACGTCATGAAGCCTTCGTTGAGGCCGGCCCAAACGTAAGCGTCGGAGAGGCCCGAGTACGCGGGCGCAAAGCTCGGATCCAACTTGACCGCCTCTTCGAATTCCGCGATCCCTTTCCTGAGGTTTTCGTCGCTCGGTCGGCTCATGAAGTAGCGGCCCTTCAGGTAGGCATCGTGCGCTTCCGGGTTCACGACCGGGGCGCTGCTCAGGCGCGCCTGCTCGTCGGGAGTCAGTTGCACCTCGATCTCTTTCGCGATCGCCTGCGCGATTTCGTCCTGCATCGCCAGCACGTCGCGCGAGTCGCGCTCGTAGCTCTTGGCCCACAGGTGCTTGTCGGCGGGCGCGTCGATAAGCTGCGCGGTGACCCGCACCTTGTCGCCAGCCCGCATGACCGAACCCTCGACGACCGCATCGACGTTCAGCAGTTTCGCGATCTCGGGAGTCGGCGGACGATTCTCGTCCCTAAAGCGCATCGTGGAGCCGCGCGAAATCACGCGAAGCTGGCTGATGCTGGCGAGGTCGGTGGTCAGTTCGTCGGTCATCCCTTCGGCGAAGTACTCCTGATTCGGATCGCCCGAGTAGTTGTCGAGCGGCAACACGGCGATCGATCGGATCAAGTGAGTGGCGGATGTTGTCGTAACCGGCGCGGCGGGCTTGCGCATCGCGACAAAATAGATCAGTGCCGCAACCGCGAGCGTGCCGGCGGCGGCAATCGCGGCCCAGCGCTTGCCCGCGGAGGTTTGCGCGGAATCCGCGATGGCGGGCTCGACCGCCAGAGCGAAGACCCTTACCGGGCGCGACACGTTCTTGAGCTTCTTCTCGCCGAGATCCCTGGCCTTCATGCCCGGCTTGTTGCGGATCTCGTCGTACACGCCTGCCGAGATACAGATCCCGCCGGGAGGCGCGAGCGCGTGGATGCGCGATGCGACATTCACCCCGTCGCCGATAACGGTGTTGTTGGTGAACACGACGTCGCCAAGATGGATTCCGATGCGCAACTTGAGCTCGGGATCGCGTTCGGCAAGCGCCTGCACCTGGCGCGCGCAATTCACCGCGTCGATCGCGCTATGGAAGCTGGTCAGAGTGCCGTCGCCGATCTCGCCGACCAGACGGCCGTCGAATTTTGGAAGAATCGAGCGCAGCGTCCCGCGATGCGCATCGAGCGCGCGCATCGCACTCTCCTCGTCGCGGCCCATGATCGCGGTATAGCCCGCGATATCGCTGAACATGATCGCGGCCAGCTCGCGCTTTGGAGCCGTCTGTGGATCTGGAGATTCCGTCATCAAGGTTTCCGCCAGAGCGACAGCCCCACGGAACGATAGCCCCGAAATACTACCCCAACGGCCATGTCGCGCGCAGCACCCGCGCACGGCGGCCAGTTCACGCGCGCTTAGCTATTCAGTTCGGCGAGAAGGTCCTTGGCGTCTCTCAGATCGGCGGTGTCGAAGCCCTCGGTGAACCAGTTGTAGATCTCGGCGAGCATCGCGCGCGCCTCGTCGCGGCGCCCAGTATCGCGCAGCAGACGCGCGAATGAAGTCGTCGCGCGCAGTTCCAGCA
>DATLTX010000061.1:0-8415 GCA_035533435.1 Binataceae bacterium (SeqCode) | reverse complement strand
TCGACGAAGCGAATGATCGACGACTGATCGGTCAGCGTGTGATCGACGAAGTTGCGGTTCGCGTACGGCGAGATCACGATCATCGGAAGGCGCGGGCCGTAGCCGCAGCGCCCCTCGATACCGCCGAGCGGGCTGCCATTGCCGCATTTGCCGGCACCGTTGAGATTGTCGCCGTACTGCGCGTTGTTGACCGGATTGAGCACGGCCGACGAATTGACGATCGGGCTCATCTGGTGATCGTACCAGCCGTCGGAGTCGTCGTAGGAGATCACGATCGCGGTGTTTCCCCAGAACGGCGAGTTCTGGATCGCATTGATCGTATCCACCAGGAACATCTGCTCGAGCAGCGGATCCGAGTAGCCCGCATGGCCGTCGCCCCACGCCGGAGCCTTGATAAAGCTCACGGCAGGCAGGTTGCCCGCGCCCAGCGCGTCAAAAAAATCGTGAACATCGTACTGATGGTTCGTCACCGTATCGGCGCTGGTGCCGTACAGGCTCGGCGGGACCGTTGGCCGCGCGTGAGTGGGGTTGGCGGTCGAAGCGAAATACTGGAACCATGCGTGATGCGGTATGTAATCCTGCGTCGGACCGCCGTTGGCGGGAGTCGCGGGGCTTTGCCGATTGCATCCGGTGCTGCCGTCGGGATTCTTGATGGTCAGGTCGAACCCGCCCATGAACGCGCCCCAGGTGACGCCTTGCGCATTGAGCAGGTCGCCAATACTGCTGCCGCCGAGCGCGACGGTGGTTCCGTTGGAGCACACGTCGCCGGTCGGATCGAGGTCGCCGACCAGGGTTCCCTGTCCTGCGCTGACGTTGACCAGCTTCGGAGAAGTGGCGCTCGTCGTCGCGGGATAGGTGTTGCCCGCGACCAGGTTGAGCGCGCCGGGAGTGGAAGGCCCGAATGTGGTGCCATAGGAATTGTCGCTCATCGCGTAACGCTGCGCGTAATTCCATATCGCGGTGACGGTGTTGCCGTCGAAGTAGCCCATCACAACGCCTTTGTCTTTGCCGTAAGCGTACCCGGCGGCGCAGTAAGAGCTTGCTCCAGTGCCGGTGCTGAGCGGAAAGGCATCCATCAGCCCCATGTCAAATGCGGTTTGCTCGGCGCCGTAGTTGTGGTCCTGGTCGCAAGTCGAGGCCTGGCTGCGGTCGAGTCGGAACGGATTGATTGCGTTTGCGCCGTTGGCCGAATTGGCGGCGTTCGAATTGCCGCTCAGCAGAATGCCGCTTAGACCGTTGACGTTGGGCGTCTGTTCGGCGGCGGAAAACTGCGGCTCGCCGGAAGGATTCTGTGCGACCGGGTAGGTCGCGAAGTAATGATCGAACGAGACGTTCTCCTGAAAAATCACCACGATATGCTGAATTGGGGTGGCGGTGTCGACCGGTTGCGGCCCGTGAGCCAGCGCCGGCATCGGCGCGGTCGTGAACGTGGCGATTGCGAGCGCGCTCATCGCGCGCGCGAATCTGTTGCGATTTCTCATCTGGAATCCTCCTCGTCAAGACGGCAGCGCACGGCGTGAATCGCCGCGCGCCCGCAATCCTAGAGGAGTGCGATGACGCACCGATGAATCCGGATTGTCGCGTGCCTGAAGTTTTTGTTACGACGCGGTGTCGCTGCGCGCCGCCGGCCCGCCCAAGCGTGTCCGCATGCGCCCGCGCTGTCAGCCGGCGCGCGCGACGTCGAGCATCGCCTTGGCGGCGCGCTCGGCGACTTCGCTCATCAGCTCGTCGGTCATGACGGTGGACAGAGCGATCAGACCGCGCGGCGCGAGGAACAGCCCCTGATTCAGCGCGGCCAGATGGAACGCGGCGATCGTGCGCGCGTCGTCGCGATTGATCGTCGCGGGCGGCGCCTGGTTGAGAAAGAATATGTTCATCAACGATCCGAACTGGCGCACCGAGAAGGGCAGCTCGGCCTGGCGCGCCGCGCGCTTCAGGTCCTCGGCGAGATTTTTCGCGCGCTTCTCCATCGCGCCGATCTTGTCGGGCGTCAACTCTTTCACCGACGCCGCGCCGGCCGCGCAGGTGGCGGGATTTCCGTTGAAGGTCCCGGAATGAAACATCGCGCCGCGCTCGCGCGGGTCGAACGCCGCCATCACCTCGCCGCTGCCGCCGAGAGCGCCAACCGGCAGACCGCCCCCGATAATCTTACCCATCATCGTGAGGTCCGGCTTCGCGTCGAAGATCGATTGCGCGCCGCCGGTGGCGAGGCGCAGCGTGATCACTTCGTCGAGGATAAACAGCGCGCCGGCGCGATGCGCCGCTTCGCCGACGCGTTCGAGAAAACCCTGGGGGGGAGCGACGATTCCCGCCGAACCGAGAATCGGCTCGAGGAACACGCCCGCGATCTCCTGCCCGCGCTCGGTCAAGAGCGCCTCGAACGAAGTCGCCTCGCCGAAATCCGCGAGCATCGTGCGCTCGCCGTCATGCCCCGCAAGGCCGAGTTCGAGATCGTCGTAAGAGCCGTGGTAGCCGTAACGCGCCATCAGGATAAGCTTGCGCCCGGTCAGCCGCCGCGCGACGTGGCACGCGAGCATCCCGGCTTCCGTGCCGGAATTGCAAAAGCGCACGCGCTCGACCGACGCGACGCGCTCGCACAGAAGCTCGGCGAGAGCGACCTGCGCCTCAGAGCGCGCGGGCCACGCGGTGCCGTCCTTTGCCGCGCGCGTGATGGCCTCGACGATAGGCGGATAGGCGTGGCCGTGAACGAGGCTGGTGTAGTTGCCGAGCAAATCGATGTAACGATTGCCGTCGATATCGTGCAGAAACGGGCCCTCGCCGCGCGCGATCGTGAGCGAGTAGGGCCGATGATGCGCGGTGGTGCGGGTATCGCCGCCGGGCATGACACGCTCGGCGCGCGCCGCCATCGCGGCCGACTTGGGAGTCGCGGCTATGTACTGGTCTTCGATTTTGCTCATTTTTCTGCTCCTGCCCGCTCCTCCGCGCTCGCCAATAGCGAAATCTCTTAAGCCTAGGTGTTATTATTTGCGCCTTATTGTCAAAAGGGAGTCAAGCACCCCGTCCACTGCATGCCATTCGCGCCCATCTCCTCAGAGTGTGTGAGTTTATTCGGAAGCCGGGATTCCTCGCACGGCAGCCACTCGCGGGAACGACATAGGCGGCTTGACTGCTTGAGGAGTTCGGCTGACGGAGGGCTCCGCCGCCGCCAGGCTTTCAATAGATTCACAAACCCTCAGCGCACGATCGCGATTGCTTCCATCTCGACCATCAACCCTTCGACTGCAAGCGAGGTTACTCCGACCAACGTCGAGGCGGGCGAGTTGCTTCCCTCGGGAAACAGCGCGGCGCGCGCCTCGCGCATCGCGGCGTAATCGGACTGCTTGTAATTGACGATATAGGTATTGGTCTTGACGATATCGGCGGTGGTGGCGCCGGCGGCCTCGAGTGCGAGCTTCAAGTTGGCCGCGGCCTGCCGGACCTGCGCCTTCAGGTCTCCGGGGCCGACCAGCTTGCCGTCCTTGTCCACCGCGACCTGACCCGAGACGAAGATAATCCTGCCGGGCGCGCTGACGGTTACGACGTGGGTGTATCCGCGCGGCTGAAGAAGGCTTTCGGGATTGATGTGTTTGGTTTCCATTGGCGCACCTCTGCGCGCACGATAGCGCGGCTATTGCTTTGGCGCGGCGCCGCGATATTGCAGCACCTGGACGTTCTCGACGGTAACCATTCCCGAGCCCATCATCGCGTCGAGGATCGGCAGGAACGCGTCGATTTTTTCCTGCGTATCGACGATCTCGATCACGATCGGCAGATCGTCGCTGAGCCGCAAGAGCTTGGTGGTATGCAGATGGCTGGTCTGGCCGAAGCCCAGCGGGCCGCGCAGGACGGTCGCGCCGGCCAGGTGCAGCTCGCGCGCCTTTAAGACGATCGCTTCGTAGAGCGGACTGCCGTCGTGGCGGTCTTTCTCGCCGATGAAGATTCTCAGTAATTTCGCTTCGCGTGGTAGCTGCATTATGATCACACTCCGCGATTGAGCACTTCGGCCGCCATACTGCCGAGCCATACCGCGATGAGGCACAGGGCTACCGAGAGGATCGCGTTTAATCCGGCGGAAAGCCACTCGCCGTCGCGCGCGAGGTTCATCGTTTCGAGGCTGAAGGTCGAGAACGTAGTGTATCCGCCGCAGATTCCGGTCATCACGAATTGGCGCGACGAGGTGCCGACGAACATCCGGCCGTCGGGTCCGGTAAGAGTAGCGAAGAAACCGATCACGATCGCGCCGGTCACGTTGACGAACATCGTGCCAAACGGAAACGTAGCGCCGCTGAGATTGGCGACCACGCCGGAGGCCCAGAAGCGCCCGATGCTGCCGATCGCGCCGCCGATTCCTATCAGTACGTAAGCAATCAAATTGGATCTCCTGATATTGAAAGCCGGACGCGGCCCGCCGCTATTCGATACTGCTGTCGGACGGCGTCGATTGCACGGCCGGCTTGTGCGATTGGCTCGAGGACGAGGAAGCGGGCTGGCCGGTCAGGCTGCCGGTCTTTTCATACTTGTAGCCGGAGTATGCCAGCCCCGGAATCATGAGCGCGGGACATCCGCTGGCGCCAAGCCCGAGCGCCGCAAGCGAGACGATCGCGATCCATCTGGAAACGGTACGCATCGAAATTCCCTTCCTGCAACTTATTGCACGCCGACTAGTCACCGGAGTCATTCCCAGCGCGATTCTCGATCGCTCGCACGCGCCTGAAAAGTTCCGGCAGCCGCCACCATAGCGCCGAATAGCGGCGGAAGTATTTCAGATCCGCGGAAGGGGTCCCGCCAACCATCGCGCCGTCGGCGATCTCGCCGTGCAGGCCGGATTGTCCAGCCACCATCACGTGGTTGCCGATCTTCGCGTGATCGGCGCATCCGGCTTGTCCGCCGAACTGGCACCACTTTCCGATGGTGGTCGATCCCGCGATTCCGACGTGCGCGGCGAAGCGCGAGTACTCGCCGATCTCGCAGTTGTGTCCGATATGCACCTGGTCGTCGAGTTTGACTCCGCGATGCAGAATCGTTGCGCCAAGCGTCGCGCGGTCCACGGTTGATTTGGCGCCAATTTCGACTTCGTCTTCCAGGACCACGATTCCGACCTGCGGAATCTTGACCAGGCCGCCCGCGCTTTCGACGAAGCCGAAGCCGTCGGCGCCAATTACGGCGCCATCGAGGATCGTCACGCGATTTCCGATCGCGCATCCTTCGCGCACGACGGTGTGGCTGTGCGCGGTGAAGTCGTCGCCGATCCGCACGTTCGGGTAGATGACTGCGTGGGGATGGAGCACGGCGCGCGCGCCGATTGTGACGCCGGCGCCGATAACCGCGAACGCGCCGATCGACGCGCCGGCGCCGAGCTTCACGTCGGGCGCGATCTTCGCGCTCGGGTCGATTCCGGGCGCGGGCCGATAGGGCGGAAAGAAGATTTCGATTACCCGTGCGAAGTCGGCGTACGGATTCGCGCTGATCAGGACCGGGCATTTCGCATCGGCGGCAAACTCCGGGGCGACGATCGCCGCCGCCGCGGTGGTCCGCGCGAGCACCGGAGCGAACTTTGCGCTCGCGACGAAGATGATCATTCCGGGCCCGGCGGCCTCGATCGGCGCCGGCGCGAACACTTCAGCGTCAGCGTCGCCGCGCAATTCGAGGCCGAGCATGGAGGCGAGTTCCTTGAGTTTCATTTGCTCACCATCAGTATCGGCAGCCGAACGCCGCCGCGCGCGCCCGCGCCATCGAGAAGCGAGGATATTAGAAACCGCGCTGGCGCCCAACCACCCCGCCGCCGCGCCCCGATGCCTGATTGATCAGGCACGCACGCCCTCGAGCGCGTGCGCGGCGTCCTCGGGAGCGATCTCGACCAGGCAATTGTAATGGCCGAAGCGGCAGGTGCGCGCAAGGCACGGACTGCATTCGAGATGCCGCCAGATTACGCGCGCCGACGGGCCCATCGGTCCCGTGCGCTCAGGATTGGTCGAGCCGAAAATCCCGACCGTCGGCCGTCCGAGCGCCGCCGCGACGTGCATCGCGCCCGAGTCGTTGCCGATAAAGCCGTCGGCAAGCGCGAGCATCGCGATCAGCTCGCCGAGACTGGTCTCGCCCGCCGCGACGATTGCGCCGCTGCGCGAGGCGGCCGCAATTTCGGCGCATCGCGCACGCTCCGCCGGCGCTCCCACCATGACGCTTTCAGCATCGTAGCGCTCGGCGAGCAGATCGATCAGGCGCGCGTAATGATTCGCGGGCCACTCTTTGGCAGGACCGAATGCGGCTCCGGGCGCGAGCGCGATTATCCGCGAGTTCGCGCGTTTGCGCCGCGCGCCGAGCCACGCGCGCATCTTCTCCAGATGGGGAGCGTGCGCCTCGATTCTGAAGTCGGCGGCGTCGCCGGATGCGCCGATAGTCGAGCGAACCATCTCGAGCCAGTAGTTCGCCTGATGCGCCTTCAGCGCGAGCGGCGTTGGCCGCGCGCGAATCGTCAGGAGCGCGCCGCGCCGGTCGGTTGCGTAACCGGCGCGGCGCGGCACCCGCGCGATTGCCGGCCACAGAGCCGAATCGAAACTATTCGGAAAGAGCACCGCGAGATCGAAATTTCGCGCGCGAATCTCGCCGATAATCCGCCGCCGGTCGCCAAGCCCGCGCATCCCGCGCGCAAGCGAATACGGGATGACCTCATCGAGCCATCCCGCGCCGTCGAAAAATCCGGTCAGCTCGCGCTTGATCAGGATCGCGAGATGCGCATTCGGCCAGGTGCGTCGAATCGCACGCAGCGCCGGAATGCTCATCACGATATCGCCGAGCCAGTTCACTTCCTTGACCAGGATTCGGCGCGGCGCTGGCTCAAGCACAGCCACGCCGCTCGATGGGCCTGCGGACACCTGCGTTGATAGATGGTTTGATGGCTCGGCCATCGATACCTGCCGCGATTCCATCACGCGCGCGCCGCGATTGAAACCCAGTTCAGCCGATTGCGCTGGCCGACGGTCGCGAGCGCAAAACTATCCTCGGGAACTTGTAAACGCGCGACAGCGCGCGCCACGCAAACTCCGTCATTTCGAGTGAACGCGAGAAATCCCGGGATTCCTCGCGCGCGCCGGACACGCACACGGGGATGACACAAGAAGCCGCGATGGAGCAGAAGCTTTGTCACTATCTTGTGCAGTCATCATTACGCCAGGCGATTTCCGAACCGTCAGCGCGCCGCGCGTGGCGCCCGTCTCAAATTGCGATCCGGAGCGCGATCTCCTCGAACGGCACTTCAGGCACTTTGACCTTGCGCGTGCCGCGCGCACGCTTCGTGATCCTTACCAGACCGTGCCGTTCCAGAATCCGGATGTCATCCTGTACGTTCTTGAGATCGCGTTCGACCCGCTTTGCTAGTTCATAAATCGAGCCGGGATGGTGCGTCCTGATTGCGCGCAGCAATCCGAGCCGCTCCCGAGTCAGGAAGTTACGGGCGGCCTCGAGGCTGGTAAACCCGACGATATCTTTCGGGTCGGTCTTGCGGCCCGCCCGGACCGCCTCGAACGTAACGGCAAACCGCTTCAGGCTCTGAGCTAATGGCTCGATTGTAAGGGTGACGGTCTTCATTCATTTGCTCCTGTTATTCGCGTCACATCCGCCATGAAATCGGCGATCAGGCGGTCGATCCCGGAAAACTCATAGGCCGTTTCGACGCCATCGAGATGCCGATGATGCCCTTTGGGGTGATGATTGTCGTAGAGAACGACGGGCATCGTCTGGCCCAATAAAATCAGCGCGAGACGATATCGGACGCCATCGGGTTGGCGGCGAGTCGGCTTGACCTTCCATATAACCAACTCGAGAAGGTTGCCTTGCGCGTCGGTTTTCCTTTCGCGAAGAACTACCGCCGCTGTTGCCACCGCATGTCATCCATAAATCTATACAAGGTATTAGATACCATATAATGGGTGTCTTTGCCACTTTACCCGCGTCGATTCCCGTCATTCGGCCGCACGAGATTCGCTCATGGCCGTGCGCCCAATGGAATCCGCCGGCGGACCGCAATTCCGGGCGTTTTCAATCCTTCCGATGAGGCGTGCTTCGTACTACTATCCGCAACGGCGAGCCTGCTCGGGCTCGACGGGATTCGGCGATGGGCCAGGAACAGAAAAATCGCGCAATCAGGTCAGCTTCGATTATCGTGATCGTCGGTGCGCTGGCCGCGATGGTTATCGCGTTGCGCCGTAATCATGCCGTTTCGATCCCCGCAGCCGCATCCATATCCGCGCCCGCGGCGGTGGCTCACGAGTTGCGCATCGCCAAACTTTCGGCTGAGGAGCCGCCCGTCACCGTGATAAATCTTCCGGAGCCGAACCAGGCGGAGCAGGCCTTGGATTCAGACACCGACGAAGCCGAGTCTTTCGCGGTCCCGATCTATGACGCGCGGTTATCGATCAA
>DATLTX010000060.1:0-9010 GCA_035533435.1 Binataceae bacterium (SeqCode) | reverse complement strand
GATGAAATTCCAATTATCGCGCGCGAAGTCGCATGGTGCGCCGCGCGCTACGACTTCGTGATCACTTCGGGCGGCGTCGGTCCGACTCATGACGACCTGACAATGGAAGGTGTTGCCGCCGCGTTTAATCGCCAGCTAATCATCGATCCTGAACTCGAAGCGATCATCCGCGAACACTTCACCGACAAGCTGAATAAGGCCGGACTCAAGATGGCGCAGGTGCCCGAAGGCGCGATCCTCAACCACGGCGGCGATATCCGCTTTCCCACCGTGCAGATCGAAAACGTCTATGTGCTGCCGGGAATCCCGCAGCTCTTCGAGGCCAAGCTCGCCGCGCTCAAGCCGCGCTTCGCGACCGACCCATACTTCATGCGCGCGATTTATACCGTCGCGAACGAAGGCGTTATCGCCGAGCATCTCGACGCTTGCGTGGCCGCCTTTCCCGATCTGATGCTGGGTTCGTATCCGCGGATCGGAAATCCCGAGTATCGCGTGAAGCTGACGCTCGAATCGAAGGACGCCGATTATCTGGACCGCGCGTTCCGCCATCTGATGGACCTCCTGCCGTCCGGCGCGGTGGTGAAAACTGAATGACAAAGTCGCAAGTGGTGCGGTGGAAGTTTATCGGAGGATGTTTATGCGAATGACAAAAACCCCTAACAATCGAAATCGGATCGCGGCGTATGCGCTCGCGGCCCTGCTCGCGATACCGCTCGGCCCTATGGCTTCGAGCCTCGCACAGGCGCAGTCCGCGCCCGCCGCGGCTGCCACTCCGGTGCAGGTGCCGCAGCCCGACCAGGGCGGAGTGAACTGGCCCGGCGCCGGATACGGCGCGGCAGCGCTGTTCGGCAACGTGCTTTATATCCCGGCCAAGCTGTTGTACGCGATCTTTGGCGGACTCGGCGGAGGCGCGGCGTGGCTGCTCACCGCCGGCAACACGCAGACCGCCAACACGATCTGGCGCAGCTCTCTCGGCGGAGATTACGTGCTGACTCCGCAGATGGTCGCGGGTGAAGAGCCGATCAACTTCAGCGGTCCGACCGATACGGCGCCCGCTCCGGTTGACAGCTCCGCCGCATCGGCCGTGCAACCGATGACGCCGATACCGGCCGCGAACGCGCCTTCCGCCTCGACCGCTTCGGGCGCGCAGCCGATGGACAGCGGAGCCGGACCGGTTAGAAGCGCCCCGGCGCTGCCGAGCACCAGTATCGAGTAGCGCGCGAAAAGGGAAACCCCGGATTTCACGGATTACGCGGATGCTCGCGGCCAGCGGCGAATCAGCGCTGGCCGCGAACTCGGCGCACCGCAGTGAGGCAGCGCATCAAGCGGATTCGTTGACCCTGTGCCATTCAGCTCGTGGGCGGATTCGCTAACTGCCCGAACGTCAGCACGTAGCCATCGAGGTCGCGCACCTCGAATTCCCGGATACCGTACTCTTGCAGATCCGGCGGACCGGAGACCGGCGCGTGATGGGCAACGAACTGCGCGTAAAGTGCATCGACGTCGCTGACCCAGATGTATGCGTCGATCGCATCGGGCTTCCAATTGCGATTGGAACCGCCGCGGCCGCGCTCCGCGCGGCGCATCGCGATTCGGACCTCGTCGCGGCGCACGATCGTGAACTCCGGCGGCTCGCCGAAAAAGTCGCCGAGCTCGAACCCCAGCCGATCGCGGTAGAATTCCGCGGCGCGGCTGACGTCTTCGACCAGGAAGACCGGCGCGATCGCGTTCAAATTCGATTTCATATCGCGAGTCTGTTGCGAGTTGTCGTTTCCGCGCCTCACAGGCATAGGGTAAATCCGCCACACAATGCAATCGTTGCGCGTCGTCTCGAAGCACGCGAGGTTGGATAGCGCATAGGAGCAGCGCGCGCATCCATCATAACGCTTCTCCAATAGGCAGCACTTCTAATCGTGAATGGCACGCGCGCGGGGCATAAGCGGAAATTAATCCCAAGTGGATGCTGACAACCCGACCCGTCATCGGCAGAAATATTATTTTCACTTATGAAATCGCGATATTCTTCCTATTCCTGGATTCCGCCATGTCCAGTTGCAGCTCTCATCCATCATTAGCGGATGGGGCGAAATTACCCTGCCCGGACTCGAGCAGCCAAACCAGCGATGTGGCAGCACTATTGCTTGTTTAACCGCACCTAATCATGCTCGACGCCGCCAATAACGCGCCCGAAGCGGCGCCAATCACTGCCCGACAAACGCGTAAGCGGCGCGCTACGAGGCCGCTCGAAACCCTCGACTCAACAGCGTCTCCCCGCGCGGGACGCATCGCAAAGAGCGAGCGCGACTTTCGGCTCGACTTCTGCCGTGGCGTCGCGTTGATCATCATTTTTATCGACCACGTGCCTGGCAACCCGCTCAGTAACTGGACGCTTAGAAAGTTCGCCTTCTGTGACGCCGCCGAAGTCTTTGTTTTGATTTCGGGCATATCGTCGTATCTCGCTTACAGCGGAAAGCTCGAGCGCGACGGAATGCTCGCATGCGCGGCGACCGTCGGCCGGCGATGGGTCAAGATATATTTTTCGCATCTGGTGCTGCTGTTCAGCGTCGGACTCGCCTTGCTGATGGCATCGTGGTACTTGAATCGCCCTGACTACTTGGATTTCCTGCGGATGGGATGGCTGTTCGCTGCGCCTCGCGACGCGATCCTTGCCGCCGTGACTCTGCGGTTTTTGCCGAACAACCTCGATATTCTGCCGCTCTATCTGATCCTGCTTGCGATTGCGCCGATCGCCATATGGACGGTCAAGCGCGACATGCGCGTGGCGCTGTTGGCCTCTGTCGCCGTCTATCTGATTGCCAGAGAGACTGGTTTCAATTTGACCGCGGGAAATCGGGGCGAGGTCTGGTACTTCAACCCGTTCGCATGGCAGCTCCTCTACGTCATCGGGATCATGATCGGACACGCGAGCAAATCGAAACCTGTCAAAGTTCCCGCCACCGCGAAAACGGCGGCCGTCGCGGCCGCGATCGTGTTCATAAGCTTCGCGTTCGTGATGGCGGCGCCGTGGCGTGGCGCCGCAGTCGGCTTGGGACTGTTCAATCCACCGATCTATTTGTGGCCCGCGAACAAAACCATGCTGTCGCCAATTCGGCTGATCAACGTTCTTGCGCTTCTCTACCTGGTCGCGTATTTCGTTGCGCCGCAAGCTGGATGGCTGCGCTCCCGAATAGCCGCACCGTTTCTGGCCTGCGGACGCCACTCGCTGCCCGTTTACGGAGTCGGAATCCTGCTGAGCTCGCTCAGCTATATCGCGTTGAATCAATCCGGCGGCGCTCTGAGCGTTCATGCCGCCGTGAACTGCCTCGGAGTGCTGTCGCTGTTCCTGCTCGGCGCTGCGCTCGATGCGCGGCGCCGCGCTCGCCGGGCCATCGCGGGCATCGGCTCCCGGCCTCGCCTCACCATCGTCCGCCGCGGCGCATGACCCCGCGCGAAGACGCGTGCAATGCCGGGTCGGCGATGGTATGACCCGCAACAGAGGTTTTCACGGGCACGAGGTTTCATATGGCATTCTCGAGCGATCTCTTTTTCGCACCGGCCCATAAGCTGGCCGCGATGCTCAAGGCGCGCGAGGTATCGTCAACCGAGCTTGTCGATGAGTTCATCGAGCGGATCGAATCGGTCAACCACAACCTCAACGCGGTCGTAACCCTGGTCGAAGAACGCGCGATCGAAGAGGCCGGGGCCTCCGACAAACGGCTCGCAAAAAGGGGCGAAGCGCGCGCGCTCGAGGGGCTGCCGATCACGATCAAGGATTCCATCATCACCGCCGGCGTGCGCTCGACCTGGGGCATGAAAATTTTCGAGCATCACGTGGCGACCTATGACGCGCCCACCGTGGCGCGGCTGCGCGCGGCCGGCGCGATTGTTATCGCGAAGACCAACACGCCCGAGATGACGCTCGATTACGACTGCGACAATCCCGTCTTCGGCGCGACCAACAATCCGTGGAACCGCGATCGCGTTCCGGGCGGGTCGAGCGGCGGCGAGGCGGTGGCGCTCGCCACCGGGATGTCGCCGCTCGGGATGGGCTCGGACTACGGCGGATCGATCCGCGTCCCATCGCACTTCTGCGGCGTGGTTGGACTGAAGCCGAGCTGGGGCACGATTCCGGCCAGCGGCCACATGTCGCCCGGAGTGCCGCCGCCGCCGATTGCGCACATGGCGACGATCGGCCCGATGGCGCGATACGTCGATGACCTTACTCTCGCCTACAATATCGTCCGGGGACCGCATCCGAGCGCGCCCTACACCGTGCCATCGGCCGAGGCGCATCCGGAGCGCGTCGATGTGAAAAGAATCCGGATCGGTTTCTTCACCGCCGCCGGACAAGTTCCGGTCGCGCGCGAAATCCGTGAGGCCACCGTTCGCGCGGCGCGCGCGCTCGAGAAGACCGGCCTGACGGTCGAGGAAGTTAAGCCTCCGGTCGAGGACGCCGCGCGCCTGTGGTTCGAGTATGCGATGGCGGATGGCGGCGCGGGGCTGGCGGGAATTATCGGCGACAAGATGCATCTGTCGCGCGAGCGGCTGCGCAACATGGTCGGGTCGGCCGGCCCGGGAAAGACGGCGGCCGAGTATTTCGTCATCTCGATCATGCGCGACACCTGGCGTATCGCGCTTGCCGAATTTATGGAGCGCTATCCAATCCTGATTCTGCCGCCATTTTGCGTAAACGCGTTCCCGCACGGCGCAACCGAGGTGGATATTGACGGCCAGAGTTTTCCGCTGTTCGCCGCCAACTGGCCGGCATTGATCGGAAACTGCGCCGGGCTTCCGGGCGCGATCGTTCCCGCCGGCCGCGACAAGGCCGGACTTCCGATCGGCGTGCAGGTGATGGGCCGCGCGTTCGCGGAAGAAGATGTGCTCGCGGTCGCCAAGGTGCTCGAGCAGGAACTCGGAGGATTTGAGCCACCCGCGCTGTGAAACGAAGCCAAAGAAAAAAACCGCCGGGCGCCTCGTGCGTCCGGCGGTTTTGCTTTTTCAGATTTCTTCGGAATTCTTGAGTTACGCGGACTTCTCGGCCTTTTCAGGACCTTCCGCCGAAGTCAGCCGCTCCGCGCGGCCGCCACGGTCGGCGCGCTCGCCGCGGGCGACCTTCGGGAGGATGTTGCTCTGGGTCAGCACGTCGATAAACTTGCGCACCGCCGGCGACAGCTCGCGGCCACGCTTGTAGATGATCGCAAGCGGACGGGTGAAGGTGCCTTCCGAAAATTCCAGCATCCTGAGCGTGCCGCGCGAGACTTCGTTATCCACCGTCATCCGCGGCACGATCGCGCATCCGAGCCCGATCTCGACCGCGCGCTTGATCGTTTCAATGTTGTCGAATTCCAGCACGTAGTTCGGCTTGACGCCGTACTCGCGCAGGATTCGGTCGGACGCCTTGCGAGTCGCGATATCGCGTTCGTAGCCAACGAACTTCTGCCCGGCCAGCGCGCCGACACTGATCTTGCCGTGCTTGGTAAGAGTGCTATCGGGCGGAACGACGAGAACCAGCTCGTCGTGGCGGAACGCGATCGATACGATCTGGCTGCGTTTGGCGGGATACGCGACCACGCCGAGATCGATTTTGCCTTCGATCAGATCCTCGTAAATCTTGTTCGAGCGCAGGTACTCGAGATGCACGTTGACCGCCGGATAGTTGCGCAGAAATTCGGTCAGATACGGCGGCAACTCGTGCAGTCCGACGCTGTACACGGTGCCCACCCGAATCGATCCGGCGATCACCGAACCGATCTCGCGCAGCTTGTTCTCAAGCTCCATGAACCGGCGTACGATTTCTTTGCTCGCGGTGTACAGAATCTGCCCAGCCGGAGTCGGTTTGACTCCCGCCCTGCCCCGTTCTATCAATCGGCAGTCGTACTTTTCCTCGAGGCTGCGGACCTGCTGGCTGACCGCCGACTGGGTGACGAAATTTTGCGAGGCGGCATAAGAAAAGCTACCGCTTTCGATTATGTCGCAGAAGACTTTCAGCGTTTCGATGTGCATAGTACTTACTTATTGCATTAGCGTACGTGATACTTAAAAGTGAGGCAAGCAGTAGCCGCATTAAACTTGCGCGCCCTCATGAATCACCCTGCGGAAAGCGCACGTGCGGGTCAAGTGGGGGGACACAAGACTCCAATCCGGACGACGACCGCGATTCACACCGCTGGCGCATCAATTTAGCCTGATCGATGGCGAAAATCTCATGAAAAACTCGCGACCATCCCGCATACGGAGCCTAACATGGCGGATTCATTAAAAGATCTCGACTACTTCAACCTCGATGACCTGCTGACTTCCGAGGAACGCGCGACCCGTGACACGGTCAAGCGTTTTGTCCAACGCGAGGTGCTTCCGCATATAGAGCGCCACTTCGCCAACGAAACCTTCCCCGTCGAGCTGGTCGCGCAGATGGCCGAGCTCGGGATGTTCGGGGCCAATATCAAGGGCTACGGATGCGCCGGGATGAACAACGTCGCATACGGACTAATCATGCAGGAGCTCGAAGCCGGCGACTCGGGCCTGCGTTCCTTCGCATCGGTGCAGAGCTCGCTCGCGATGTATGCAATTTATGCAAATGGGAGTGAGGAACAGAAGAAACGCTACTTGCCCGAGATGGCCAAAGGCCGCTTAATCGGATGCTTCGGGCTGACCGAACCCGACCACGGCTCCGACCCCGGCGGTATGGAGACCCGCGCGCGCAAGGACGGCGACGGATGGATTCTCAACGGCACCAAGCGCTGGATCACCAACGGTTCGATCGCCGACGTCGCCGTAATCTGGGCCAAGGTCGATCAGGGCATCACTGGGTTCGTTGTCGAAAAAGGCACCCCCGGTTTCTCGACCCGCGATATCCATGGGAAATTCTCGATGCGCGCGTCGATCACCTCGGAATTGATCCTCGAAGACATGAGCGTTCCCGCAAGCGCGCATTTGCCGAACGCGCGGGGACTCAAGGGTCCGCTCGGATGCCTGACGCAGGCGCGTTACGGAATCGCGTGGGGAGCGATCGGCGCGGCGCGCACCTGCTACAACACGGCGCTCGAGTACACGAAATCCCGCAAGCAGTTCTCGCGTCCGCTGGCCGGCTATCAACTGGTCCAGAACAAGCTGGTCAAGATGCTGACCGAGATCACCAAGGCGCAAATGATTTGCCTGCGCCTGGCGCAGCTAAAGGACGAGGGCAAGTTCCGCCCCGAGCATGTCTCGTTCGCCAAGCGCAATAACGTCAATGAAGCGCTCAAGATCGCGCGCGACGCACGCGACATGCTGGGCGCCAACGGGATCGTGAACGAGTATCCCGTCATCCGGCACATGATGAACCTCGAGACGGTGAACACCTACGAAGGCACCTTCGACGTGCACACGCTGATCCTGGGCCGCGACATCACCGGCGAAAACGCCTTCGAGTGAAAAAGAGAAAAAGAGTAACCGCAGATTTCACAGATGGTCAGACAGATTATATGAGCGCCCGCCGCTTAAGCGGCGGGCGCTACTGAAAATCTGACTGCCAAATCTGCGAAATCTGCGGTTGCATTTTCTCTTTTCCCCCTGCAGCGCGGGCGTGCTAAACAGCGATCGGAGATTATCCACGATGATCAAAGCAACCGGGCTCAATCATGCGGCCGTGCGAATCACCGATCCGGAACGCGCCAAGAGCTTTTACGAAAAAGTTCTTGGGCTGAAACAGATTCCGCGTCCCGACTTTCGCTTCGGCGGCGCGTGGTACGGAATCGGCCCAAACGCGATTCACCTGATATCGAGCGAAAATCGCGGGCAGAAGCCCGACCCGCTCGGAGCGCATATTGCCCTCGATGTCGCCGATTTCGACGCGACCAAGCACGCACTTTCCGAAATGGGAATCGAGTTCCTGGAGGCTCCGGCAAACATGGGCGCCGGCCGCCAGCTCTGGATCCTCGATCCCGACGGCAACACAATCGAGCTGCGCACGGATAAGTGAAACCGCAGGCGCCAGAGAAACCGCAGATTTCACGGATTTCACTGATTAAGAGATTCCAACGTGATTCGCGGACGGCGCCGCAGCGCCGTCCGCTCTGGAAATCTGACTGTTAATCTGTGAAATCTGCGGTTCCTTCTTAGACTCCCGCGAGTTTGCGCGCGTAAGCCGCGACGGTCTTGAAATCGTACTCGCGATAGGCCTGCAGCTTCTCCGCTTCGAATCCGCCCTCGGCGTGCACCGCCAGCACTTCCTGATAGCCGCCGTAATCAGAGGAGGTCAGGTCGCTCACGAGGTTCAGCAGACGCAGACGCTTCTCCGCGTCGAAGCCCTTTGCGCCACCCATGTATTTCAAAACGTACTCGCGCGTCGCCTCACTCGTGAGGTCTTCTTCGGCCGGAGCCGTGACCAGAAGGCCGCCCGCCAGGTCCTGCACGATCTGCACGGCCTGATGATAGTTGTGCGCGAAGTGATACTTGGCGACGTTGGTGAGCAGCGTGTTTGGCACCGCGACGCCTTCTTCGACCGTGCAAGTCCGCGCCGCGTGCTCGATCAGTCCGCGCACCGTCGTGTGATACGCCGCCAGATGGGTCAGCTTGTCGCGCACGTGACCCGCGCGCGAGATTCCGTTGGCCTCGGCGATCGCAAAGCCCGCACCCGCCATCAGCTCGAGCAGCGGCAGTTTGTACGACACCGCCGTGAAGCGATGAAAGCGCACGAAGGTCAGCGCGAGCAGCCCGGCGAAATCAATCTCGCCGTTTAAGAACACGCGCTCGCGCGGGACGAACACGTCGTCGAACACGGTGAGCGTTTCCATCATCTTGTGCCGCGCGCTGATCGGATGCTCGAACGCGTTCTTGTACGAGGCGCCGTGCGGACTGGCGATCATCTTGAGTCCCGGCGTGTTCATCGGGACCGCGAACGCGACCGCGTATTGCTTGTCTTCCGCGCGCATCGCGCGCGTCGGCAGGACGATCACCTCGTTGGTGTTGGTCGAAACCGAGGTGTGAACCTTGGCTCCGCGGACCACGATTCCATCGGGCCGCTCCTCGA
>DATLTX010000059.1:0-36611 GCA_035533435.1 Binataceae bacterium (SeqCode) | reverse complement strand
GATTCAATCGCCGCCGCGCGCGGCTGACGGGTCAGTTTGAAAATATATTGCCCTTGACGAAGAAGAAGATGACATGCGTGGAACGCGGCGCATCGGTCTGGCGCAAAATCGCGGTGTCAAATCGCGCCTCGCCACCAAGTCGGGACCGCTCGTATTAATCCCCTATCCGACCGTTACCGTCGATATGGGGCAATATTTCCACCGCTCCAAGAGTGCAAGCGATATGGAGCGGCTGTGGATCGATTATGTAACCGAGCTGGCCCGCGAGGCCGCGACCCATCCCGAGCGCGAGGCAACAGTTGTTGCGATCGGGATCCATCCCTTTGTGGTCGGCACCCCCGATGGCGCGGCGGCATTGCGCCGCGTGCCCGAAGCCGGCTGCGGCTCGGTTCCCTTCCTTCGACGCTAGGTATAGATTTGCGTCTCCTATGGATACGAAGACGGCGGCTTCGGCCGGTTCGGATGCAGACCCGCTATCGCGATGGTCACTCAGGCGCGGCGCCACGGCGGCGCTTGCGCTGATTGCGATTGCGGCAACCCTGCCCGCGTGCAGGGTCAGCTCGTCGTCGTTCCTGAAAAATCATCGCGCCACCGTTCCTTTCAACTTCGCGGTGGCGCTCGGGCCCAATCAGTACCAGATTGCCGGCTATCTGACGCGCAGCCCGGGACGGCATCCCGCGGTGCTGGTGCTCAATGGCGAGGAAACCGCCGAGCGCTGCGTCGATTCCAACGCTTATATCGTCGCGATGGGTATCCAGGTGGCGTGCGTCAGTATCCCCGGCTACGGCCATTCGTCGGGGCCGAGCCGCTACGTCGGACCGCAGGCGGTGGCGGCGGCGCGCCGCGCGCTCGATTTGCTGGCGGCGCGTCCCGATGTCGATCCAACGCGAATCGCGGTGTGGGGCCGCGGCAACGGCGCCGTCGCCGCGGGCTTACTGATGGACTATGACTCGCGGCCGCGCGCGCTCATCCTGCAATCGGGCGCATACGACATGCTGAGCCTGTGGCCCGAGACGACGCTGCGCACCAAGCTCGCGATCATGCACGAGGTATGGCCGAGCAAGCGCGTACTGGCCGAGCGCAGCGTTATTCGGCATCTGCCGAACCGCCTCGGATGCAGCGTGCTTATCCTGCACGGGGAGGGTGACAAGGCGACTCCGGTAAGCCAGGCCGAGGATTTGGCCAGCGCCCTGCGCGAGCGCGGCGCGCGCGTCGAGACGCACTATTTTCCGCAAGGGCATCGCCTTGGCAGCCGGGTCTCGCCGGATCTGCGGGCGTTTCTGCAAAAAAACCTGCTCGAGGGCAGTAGCAACGCGACTTCGTAAAGCGCCGCGGCGCGCCGGTTTGCTCTGCCGAGCAATCGGGGATGTCCTCCATGACGCCTGACGCGCTGATCAGCCGAGCGCCTTGAGCGCGGCAACGACCTCGTCGGTGTGCCCCGTCACCTTGACCTTGGGAAAGACCTTGCGCACGATTCCGGCGCGATCGATCACGAACGTCGTACGCTCGATTCCCATGTACTGCCGCCCGTACATCGATTTCATCTTGTACACGCCGTAGAGCTTGCCGACCTTGTTGTCGATATCGCTCAGCAGCGGAAAGTTGAGCTCGTACTTGCCCGTGAACTTGGCGTGCGAGGCCGGCGCGTCGGCGCTGACGCCCACAATCTGCGCGCCCAGCGCGCGCACCGCCGACAGATTATCGCGAAAGCTGCACGCCTCGGCGGTGCATCCAGAGGTCATGTCTTTCGGATAGAAATAGAGCACCACGGTTCCCTTGCGGACGAGACCGGACAGCTTGACCGTCCCGCCGTCGCCCGAAGGGAGCTCGAACTCGGGCGCTTTACGCCCTTCAAGGGCGAGCGAGGCCGGGGCCGATTTGGCAGCCTGGGCGGGCCGGGCGTTTGATTTAGCAGTTTTTTTCTTGACAGGCATGCTACTCTCCTAGTGAGGTTTGTCGGGTTCGCGGCGCGGCCGAATTTGGCCCGTCGGCCCTTATTCTAGAACAAATGCTCAATATCGGTTCTTTTTTCAGACCCTAGTTGACCCGCCGGGGCTATGGCTCTAGACTCCCGGCGGACACACCGGAACGAACAATCCCGCATGGCAGTTTATACCGAGTTAAGCAAACCGTTCCTCAAGGAACTCTCCGACGATTACGCGCTCGGCCGCGTGACCGGCGCCACCGGTATCGCCGAAGGCTCGGTCAATAGCAATTACATCCTCGAGACCGCGAAGGGGAAGTTCCTGCTCCGGATCGACGAGGTCAAGAGCGAAAACGAACTCAAGCGCGAGATCGATCTGCTCTCATTCGTGCGCAAACATTCGTTCCCATGCCCGCATCCGATGCAGGATCGGATGGGCCGCTTCTACCGCGCGTTCAACAACAAGTGCGTCTCGCTGTTCCGCTACCAGGAAGGCCGCGTGCTGCCGGTCGAGAAGATCAAGATGTCGCATCTCGAGACGATCGGCCACGCCCTTGGCGACCTGCACGTAATCGGCAAGGCCTACAAGAAAGGTATCGACAACCGTTTCAGCTTCGAGCGGATTGCCGACCTTTACCTGAGCGTGCGCAGCCGCCTGCCCAATTACTTTCGCAAGATCTGCCGCACCCTTGACGATGAGGTCGAATACCTGACCCGCTACCTCGAGGGCAAGCTGCCCAAGGGCATAATCCACGGCGACCTGTTTCCCGACAATCTGCTGTTTCGCGGCGAAAAGCTGACCGCGGTGCTCGACTTCGAGGCGGCCTGCCGCGGCAAGTTCATCTTCGACATTGCCACCGCGGTCAATGCGCTATGCTTCGTCGGCGGCGCCTACTCTCTCGATCGGTTCCGCGCCCTGCTCGGCGGCTACGAGTCGGTGCGAACGCTTTCGCTGGCGGAGTGGGACGCCTTTCCCAACGAGCTGCGCTTTTCCTCGCTGCGTTTCACGGTCACGCGCCTGCACGATTTCTTTCTCGCCCCGCTCGACGGGCGTCCCCGCGTCGATAAGGACTTCCGCGAGTTCTTCGATCGGCTGCGCGTGCTGCGCCGCGAGCGCGAAGGCGGGATGGAACCGCTGTTGATGGCGATGGCGACGGGCTACGACTATCGCAAGTACCAGAAGGTAAAGGCGACCGAGCGGCGCCAGGCTTAAAGCCGGCACTCTCGTGCGATCGGAGGCCCTCAGTGCCCGGTACCGTCGCCGAAAGCCTCGCGTCGCACCGCCCCGCGCTTTGGGTTGAGGTCTCTCCGCCGCGCGGCGTAAATCCCGAAATGCTCCTGCGCCACCTCTTTGCGCTGCGCGGCCATGTTGACGCAATCAACCTGACCGACAACGCGCTCGGCCGGGTCAAGATGTCGGGACTGGTGTTCGCCGCGATGGTCAAGACGCGGCTCGGAATTCCGGTGGTGCTCAACGTCTCGTGCCGCGACCGCAACCGCTTTGCGCTCATGTCCGACCTGCTCGGCGCCGGCGCGCTCGGAATCGACGCAGTGGTCGCGCTGACCGGCGACAAGATTGCTGCCGGCGGCGCCGCGGCGGTGCACGATCTCGACTTGTACGGGCTACTCGCAATGATCGCGATGCTCAATCGCGGCGACACCGGCGAGGGCAAAAACCCGCTCAAGACGCTGCCCGCGCTGTATGCCGGCTCGGTTGCCAATCCTTACCGGAGCAACTTCGACCGCGAGGTTGAAATTCTGGAGCGGCGGGCGCGCGCCGGCGCAAAGTTCGTCCTCACCCAGCCCATCTTCGAAGCCGAAACCGCGCGCCGGTTCCTCGCGCACGCAAACCGCATCGGGATCGCCGTGATCTTCGGAATTTTGCCAATCAAGCGGCCGACGATGGCCAAATACATGCAAGACAAGGTCAGGGATCTGCGCGGAGCCCGCGAATACCTGGATCGTTACGCCGGGATGAACGAGGCTCAGGCTCGCACCTTCTCGATCCGCGAGAACCTGGCACTGATGAGATCGCTCAGCCGCGAAACGGCGGGATTCGCGATCATGAGCGGCGGCGGACCGTCGCTGGCGATCGAACTCGCATTGGAGTTCAGCAAATGGCGCAAAGCCGAAAATCCGTAATCCACAAGCTGCCCGATAACTCCGCCGCGCGCTCCGAACGTGAACGCGCGCAGGCCGAAGACGCGGTCCGCACCCTGCTCCGCTACGTCGGCGAAGATCCCGAGCGCGAAGGCCTGCTGCGCACCCCCTTGCGCGTGGTCAAGGCGTTCGAGTTTCTTACCGCCGGCTACAAGCAGGATCCCAAGGTCGCGATCAACGGCGCGCTGTTCGTCGAGGAAAATTACCAGGAGATTATCCTGTGCAAGGACCTCGACTTCTACGCCCTGTGCGAGCATCACCTGCTCCCCTTCATGGGCAAAGCGCACGTCGCCTATCTGCCCAACAAGCGGATAGTCGGAATCTCGAAGCTCGCGCGGATGGTCGAAATCTATTGCCGCAGGCTCCAGGTGCAGGAGCGTCTCACCACTCAGATTGCTTCGACGATCATGGAAGAGATCGAGCCGCTCGGTGTCGCCGTCGTGCTCGAGGCCGAGCATATGTGCATGCGGATGCGCGGCGTCCAGAAACAGAACTCGTGGGTCACGACCTCCGCGATGCTCGGCGTGTTCCGGACCAACCATGAAACCCGCCACGAGTTCATGAACCTGCTCCGCAACGGCAAGTAGCGCGCCGCCGCGGGAGCATCGCACCAGAGGGACTTCACGATGGAGACCTCGAACATCCAGCCTGCGCAAGTATCCGCCGACGCGCACGACCAGATGGAAGCGCTCGGCAAATTCGCGCTGCGCAGTGTGCGGCCTCATCAGGTTATCGGGCTCGGAACCGGCCGCGCCGCCACGGCGTTTATCAACGCGCTCGGACACAGCCTGCTCGCGGTGCGCGGCGTGCCAACCTCGCGCGCCAGTGAGGAGCTGGCGCGCTCGCTCGGAATTGAGATTGTCTCGCTCTTCGACGCGCCGAAGATCGATTTCGACTTCGACGGCGCCGACGAAGTCGATCCGCGCCTCAACCTGATAAAAGGTTACGGCGGCGCACTGGTGCGCGAGAAAATCGTCGCCGCATCGTCGCGCAAGCTCGTCATCCTCGTCGGCGAGGAAAAGCTCGTGCGCAAGCTTGGCGCGCGCGGCCGCCTGCCGGTCGAAGTGGTGCCATTCGCCGTGCCTCTGGTCTCGCGTAAAGTCGCCGCGCTCGGGCTCAAACCCGTCGTTCGGCAAAAGGACGGCGCGGATTTCGTCACCGACAACGGCAATGTAATCCTCGATTGCGCGGTCAAGGAGATCCACAATCCCGCGCGCCTCGACAAAGATCTGCTCGCGATTCCCGGCCTGGTCGGCAGCGGAATCTTCGCCGCTATGGCGTCGATGGTGCTGGTCGCAACAAAATCCGGCGAAATCAAAACTCTGCGCCCCCGCTGAATCGAACCTGCCGACATTTCGGCGCCGACCCCCGCGCGCCTTGATGATGACGTATCGGCCGGCCATCTGCCGCCAAGGCAGAGATGGCGAGAAATTCCGCCTCTCTCGCGCGCGCCGACTTGCGGGTGGTGCGGATTGTGCGCCGCGCGTGGCACAATGCACTTGCGATGCCTTCCGCCGATCACGAAGCTGCGGCCCGCGCGGAACTCGAGCGTTTTTTCCGCGCCGCAATCGCGGCGGTCGATCCGGCGCGCCTGATTTTTCGTGCGCTCGATGGCGGAATCGCGGAGACCGCCGCGCTCCCAGCTGCGATTTCCGCGGCACGCCGCGTGATCGCCCTCGCGATCGGAAAAGGCGCGGCCGCGATGGCGTCGGCTCTGGAAGCACGCCTGGGCGATCGAATCGCCGACGGTATCGCGGTGATCCCCGCGCTCGACGACACTCCCCTGCTCGAACGATTCGACGTGCTGCGCGGGGAGCATCCCATTCCCGGCCGCGCGTCCGAGCATAGCGCGCACGCCGCGCTCGATTTGGTGGGCGGGCTGCGCGAAGACGATCTCCTGATCGTCGCGCTGAGCGGCGGCGCCTCCGCGATGCTTTCGGCGCCGGCTCCGGGTCTGCTCCTCGAGGACAAGATCGCAATCACCGAGGCGATACTCCGCTCCGGCGCGCCGATTCGCGAATTTAATCTGGTCCGCAAGCATCTGTCGGCGGTAAAGGGCGGACGGCTCGCCGCCGCGGCGAATCCCGCGCGCGTCTTCGGCCTGATTCTCTCCGACGTGCCCGGCAACGATATCGCGACAATCGGATCGGGCCTGACCGCGCCTGATCCGGCCACGTTTGCCGACGCCGTGTCGGTGCTGAAACGCCGCGGCCTGTGGGGACGCGCGCCCGAGCGCGTACGAGCGCACCTGGAGCGCGGAGCCTCCGGCGAAATCGCCGAGACGCCAAAGCCAGGCGACCCGCTCTTCGCCCGCGTGAGCAACGCGATTATCGGCGATAACGCGACCGCGCTCGACGCGGCCGCAAGCGCCGCCGCCGCGGCCGGCTACACGGTCGCGCGCTTTCCCGAGCTGCGCGCAGAGGCCGATGCCCTCGGACGCGCGCTCGCAAATCGAATTGCCGCGATGCCCGCCGGGCAAATCTGCGCGATCGCAGGCGGGGAACCTGTCGTCACCGTGCGCGGCGGTGGCAAGGGCGGGCGCGCGCAGCATTGCGCGCTCGCGATGGCGGCGGAGCTGGCGCAAGTTGCGCCAGAGCGCAAAATTATCGCGCTGTTCGCGGGCAGCGACGGAATCGACGGCCCTACTGACGCGGCCGGCGGCTTCGCTTCTCCCGCAACCGTGGCGCGCGCCGATGCACGCGGGATGAGCGCCGCTACAGCACTGGCGCGCAATGACGCGTACAATCTTCTGGACGGCGCCGGCGATTTGTTTCGCACCGGACCGACCGGCACCAACGTGGGCGATATTTTTCTCGCAATCATCGATTACTAGGAAGTAACGGAGTCTGATGGTTTCCCGTAGCATCGAACCTGGAAGTACCCGCACCAAATCAAAAACCCGCTCGCTGCCTCGCAGCAGGAAAAACGGACTCCGCGCGATCCGCACCAGCACGGTTCCCGCCGTCACGCTGATTCCTGGCGACGGCGTCGGCCCCGAAGTAATTTCCGCCGCGGTCGAGGTGATCAAGGCCGCCGGGGTGAAGATCGATTGGGACCGGCAGGCCGGCGGCGCCGCCGCGCTCAAACGCTTTGGCAATCCGGTTCCCGACGAGTTGCTCGAGTCGCTAAGGCGAACCGGAGTCGCGCTCAAAGGTCCGCTCGAAACGCGCGTCGGCGTGGGCTACCGCTCGATCAACGTTTTCCTGCGCAAGACCTTCGACCTGTATGCCAACCTGCGTCCGACGCACAGCTTCAAGGGTGTGCATACGCCGTTTCGCAACGTCGATCTGATCGTGGTGCGCGAGAACACCGAGGATCTGTATTCCGGAATCGAGCATGAAGTCGCGCCCGGCGTCGTCGAGAGTATCAAGGTGATCACGGCGCGAGCCTCGAAGCGGATCGCGCGCTTCGCCTTCGAGTACGCGCGGCAAAATCGGCGCAGGTCCGTCACCGCGATTCACAAGGCCAACATCATGAAGCTCTCCGACGGGCTGTTTCTCAAATGCGCGCGCGCGATCGCGAAAGGTTACCCGGAGATTCGCTACCAGGAACAAATCGTCGATGCCGCCTGTATGCGGCTGGTCACCGATCCGAGTTCGTTCGATATTCTGCTGCTCGAAAATCTTTACGGCGATATCGTCTCCGATCTGTGCGCGGGCCTGGTCGGCGGCCTGGGCCTGGTGCCGGGTGCGAACTATGGCGACAAGGGCGCGATCTTCGAGGCGGTTCACGGCACCGCGCCGGATATCGCGGGTAAAGATCTGGCCAACCCGATCGCAGCGATTCTGTCGGGCGCGATGATGCTCGATTATCTGGGCCGCGGCGCCGCCGCCGCCAGGATTCGCGCCGCAACGGGCGCGGTCCTGCGATCAGGCCGCGTGCTGACCCGCGACCTGGGCGGCAAAGCCGGGACCCGCGAAATGACCGACGCGGTAATTCGCGCGATGCATCGGCAGCGCGGATGAAAACCCTTTCGCCGCTGATTGCGCTCGGCTATTAAGAGTCCATATGGGAAAGCCGCTTACCGCCGAAGACCTGGATAACCGCGTTCCTCCGGGGCAAACCCTGACCGACAAATTCCCGGTGCTGTCGTATGGCCCAACGCCGCGTTTCAATCCCGCCAAGTGGGACTTTCGCGTGCTCGGGCTGGTCGAGCGGGAGGTGCGCTTTTCATACCAGGAGTTCCGCGCCCTGCCGCAAACCAAACAGGTAAGCGACTTTCACTGCGTCACCACCTGGTCGCGGCTCGACAATGAATGGCAGGGCGTCAAGGTGCTGGACCTGATGAAGCTCGTCGCGCTCAAGCCCGAGGCGCATTTCGTGGTCGTTCACTGCGAGCAAGGCTACTCGGCCAATTTGCCGCTTGGCGAATTTCTTGACGACGACGTGATTCTGGCGCATCGCCATGACGGCCAGGATCTTGCGCCCGACCACGGCTTTCCGCTGCGGCTGGTCGTGCCGAAGCTCTATGCGTGGAAGAGCGCCAAGTGGGTGCGCGCGATCGAATTCTGCGAGTTCGACAAGCGCGGATTCTGGGAAGTGCGCGGCTACCACAATCACGCCGACCCGTGGCGCGAGGAACGCTACTCATTCCAGGAAGAGCCAGAAGACTGAACGTCCGCCGCCGCTGGCGACACCGATAGCCACGACTTGCGATGACGCCGGGCGAAAATCCTCTTGACCGCGCGCGCTCGATCTCGCGCCTGCGCGCGCAGGAATTCGATCTTGCGGTTATCGGCGGAGGGATCAATGGCGCCGCCGTCGCGCGCGACGCCGCGATGCGCGGGCTCAGCGTCGCTCTGGTCGATCGCGGTGATTTCGCCGGCGGCACCTCGTCGCGATCCTCGAAGCTGATTCACGGCGGCTTCCGCTATCTTCCCCAGGGCCAGTTGAAGCTCGTTTACGAAGCGCTGCGCGAGCGCGAACGGCTGCGCCGGCGCACCGCGCCGCATCTGGTCAAGCCGATCAGATTTCTGTTTCCGATCTATCGCGGCCGCGGCTTTGGACGCTTCACGATGTCGATGGGGTTGTGGCTCTACGATCTGTTGGCGCGGATGCCGCGCACCCAGTGGCATCGCAACCTCAGCGCCGCCAGCGTCCGTGAATTCGAGCCCGCGCTGGCGCGCGCCGATCTGACCGGAGGCTCGCTTTACTACGACGCGTGGGCCGACGACGCGCGAATCACCTTCGAAAATATCCTCGACGGCGCGCTTCATGGCGCCGCAGTCGCCAACTACGCCGGCGTCCTGGGCTTCACGCGCAACGCGGCCGGCCGCCTTGCCGCGATGACCGTAAACGACCTCGCGAGCGGCGCGGCGTTCGAGTTGCACGCGCGGATTTTTGTCAACGCCGCCGGCCCGTGGGTCGATCATCTGCGCCGCCTCGACGATCCCGCGGCACGCAACTGCGTGCGCCTGACCAAGGGCGTGCATCTGGTCTTCCCGCGTACGACGCTGCCGGTCCATGACTCGCTCGTGCTCGCTGACGAGAGCGGGCGGATCGTTTTCGTGATGCCGCATGATAGCTACGTGCTGGTCGGCACCACCGACACCGATTACGACGGCGACCCGGCTGCCGTCGCGGCCGATAAAACCGACCTCGCCTACCTGCTCGGAGTGCTGGGCGAGAGCCTGCCCGGAATCAAGCTCAGCGCGGAAGATGTGGCCTCGAGCTTCGCCGGACTGCGCGCGCTGGTCGAAAACGGCGCCGACGCGAAAGCGCCGTCGTCGGTGCCGCGCGAGGAGGTGATCCTCGAGAGCGCATCCGGGATGCTGACGGTCGCGGGCGGAAAGCTGACGACGCATCGCGAAATAGCCGAGAAGCTCGTCACCCGGGTGATGAAGGATCTCGGCCGCGCCGCCGGTGTCTGTCCAACTCGCGATACTCCGTTACCGGGCGCGCGCGCCGACGGCGCCGTTCGCGCCGACGCTGAAGCGCTCGCGACGATTGGGCGCGTCGCGCGCGAGATTCTACTCGCACGCTATGGCACGCGCGCCGGAATTCCCGCGCAGATCGCCGCGACTCGCGCCGATTTGGCCGCGCCGCTGGCATCAGGATGCCCGGTGATCGGCGCCGAAGTGATCCATGCGGTGCGCAACGAGATGGTCTCGCACCTGGCCGATTTCATGGTTCGCCGCACCGCGATGTCGTGGCGCTACCCGATCGAAGCTGAAGCCGCCGCGCCCGCCGTTGCGCGATTGATGGCGGCGGAACTCGGATGGGACCCGGCGCGCCAGGAGCAGGAGCTGGCGGCCTTTCGCGCCGACATGGCGCGCCGCCGCTCGCCCGTCTAAGAGATCGCACAACTTCAGCGCCAAAAACTGGGCGGACTGCTCCGTCCGCCCATACTGGGTTAGTCGCGGCGCCCTACTCACCCGTCCAGTTGGGCTTGCGCTTCTGCGAAAAGGCGAGCGGTCCTTCGACCGCATCTTTCGACTTGAACAGCTTGGCCTGCAAGTCGTAATGCTTCGCCAGTGCGTCGTCGATCGGACGCCCGAGCCCGGTCATCGCGGCCTCTTTGGTGGCCTGCACCGAGAGCGGCGAACATTCCATGATCTCGGCGGCCCATTTCTCGGCGGTCGGGATCAGATCCTTCAGCGGTACAACTTCGTTGACGATTCCCCACTTGTGCGCTTCCTGCGCCGTGATATGACGCCCGGTCAGCATCATCCCCATCGCGATTTTCAGCGGAATATGGCGCGGCAGCCGATGCACTCCTCCGGCGGCCGCCATCAGCCCGACGCGCGGCTCGGGAAGGCCGAAGCGCGCGTGCTCGGCCGCGATGATGATGTCGCATCCGAGCGCGATCTCGAATCCGCCGCCAAGCGCAAAGCCGTTGACCGCCGCGATGATCGGTTTGTAGATATCGTAGCGCGCGGTGATTCCCGCAAATCCGCCCTTGCCGCGGATCGCCATCTCGCCGCGATGCTCGGCGGTCCAGCGCAGATCGTTGCCCGCCGAAAACGCCTTGTCTCCCGCTCCGGTCACGATCGCGACCCACATCGCCTTGTCGGCGACGAAATCGTCCCAGACCTGGTCCATCTCGGCGTGGCAGGCCGGATGCAGCGCGTTCATCCGCTCGGGGCGGTTGAACATGATGTGCGCGATATGGCCGCGCTTTTCATATTTTACGAATTCCAGTTTCATATCTCCCTCATGATGCCTGCGTGTGCTCGCGTACCATCTATCTATTGTTCATCGAGCAGTTCAAAGAATGCGTCGATACTTTGCATCAACTGGCGGCGGATCTGCTCGCGGGTGCCCTCGATATAATGCATCGTGACGCGACCCGCGGTGCCGTCCTCGAGCGTTACCTTGGCGTCCTCGACTGCGGCGACATGCGCCTCGTCAAAAATTCGCATCCCGTAAACCAGCGCGCCGCGGCGCGACGCGCCTTTGACCAGCCGAAGCTTCTGGGCCATCCGGGCCTCCCCTGCGTGGCTAACTCCACGCAGGTTCTATAGCATAAGCGGCTACTCAGTGCGGCAGGAAGAAAAGGCCGATCAGGGCGCGCCAGTCAAAAGCCGCCGCAAACGGATCGCGTTGACAAAACCGTATCTGGGTAAACACAATTTGGCGATGGCGAAAATGTTTCGATTTGTTCCGCTCTTAATCTTGACCGCTCTCAGCGCCGCGATCGCGTGCGGATGCGGCCTGTTCTATCAGGCCGGCACGCGAGTCCAAGCCTCGCACATGAGCGAAAATCTGAAGGTCGGCGAGTCGATGGTGGAAATCCATCAGAAATACGGCGAGCCGGATATCCATCAGTTCCTGCCGGGCGACGCCGAGATCTGGAGCTATCCCTACAAGCCAAATTCCAACGACCTGACCGCCGAGCTGCTGTACACCTCGACCAAGGAAGGCGACCAGGGAACTTTCGTGGATTTGAAGTTTCGCGGGGGTAAACTCGTCTCATGGGCCGAGGCGCAGCATACAATGCCGGCCAAGGAACGTGGCGGGTTCTCAGCCGGGATGGGTGCGCCGAAGATCGCCGCGCCCGGCGGTAATCACTACTAATCACGCAAGGATTGGATGAAGTCGGCACGTGGCATGCTTGCAAACCCCTGGACCTATCGTGTCTAATTGTGTCCAGACGGTATTTCAGGCGTCGCGGCAGGCGATTGCATCAGATTCAACCATGATTCAAACCTATCCCGCGTCGCCGGAGCGCCCGCAACCCAACCATGGCCACTGCGCGTAAGAGCTTCGAGGCGATCCTGCTTGATCGCTCATGGGTTTCGCCCCAGGACCTCGACAAGGCCCGTCAGCGCCGCAAGCCCGGTCAGGAACTCTCCGAGGTGCTGGTCGAGATGGGTGCGCTCGAGCCGCAGCGGCTTGCCCGCGCGCTCGCGCAGGAATACCGGCTGCCCTTCCAAGCGTATATCGACGAACATTCGCTCGACAGCACGCTGGTCAGCAAAGTCCCGATAAATTACGCCAAAAAGAACCGGCTTCTACCGATCGCCAGCGACGAGGCCGGAGTTACCGTCGCGATCGTCGATCCGGCAAACTACGAGCCACTCGACGATCTTCGCCTGTTGTTCGGCGCCACGATCAATCCGGTCGTCGCCCCCGCCGAGATAATCAACGAGGCGATCAATCGCGCCTACGACAACGCCAGCAACACTACCGCCGAAGAGTTGATGATCGACCTCGAGGAAGAGCGGCTCGACGTCGTTGCCAGCGAACTGGCGCAGGAACCGCGCGATCTGCTCGAGACCGACGACTCGGCGCCAATCATCAAGCTGGTCAATGGGGTCCTCTCGCAGGCGGTCAAGGACCGCGCCAGCGATATTCATCTCGAAGTCTTCGAGCGCGAGATGGTCATCAGGTTTCGCGTGGACGGAATGCTGTACGACGTGCTCGAGCCGCCCAAACGCTTTCAGCCCGCAATCACCTCGCGCGTCAAAGTCATGTCGGGTCTCAATATCGCCGAGAAGCGGCTGCCACAGGACGGACGTATTCGGCTCAGAATCGCGGGACGCGATATTGATATCCGCGTCTCGAGTATCCCGACCGCTTTTGGCGAGCGCCTGGTGCTGCGCCTGCTCGACCGCGCGCAGGCGGCGGTCGATATCAATCTCGACCATCTGGGTTTTTCCGGCGACAACCTGCGCAAGATCGACCGCCTGATCCGCCAGAGCCACGGAATCATTCTGGCCACCGGACCGACCGGTTCGGGAAAATCGACTACGCTGTATGCGTGCCTGAGCCGGATCAATTCGCCCGAGAAGAACATCATCACGATCGAAGATCCGATCGAATACCAGCTTCGCGGCGTCGGCCAAATGCAGGTGAATCCGAAGATCGAGTTGACCTTCGCCGGCGGATTGCGTTCGATCCTGCGCCAGGACCCGGACGTGATCATGGTCGGCGAAATCCGCGACGGTGAGACCGCCGAGATCGCGATTCAGGCCGCTCTGACTGGCCATCTGGTGTTCTCGACCCTGCACACCAACGACTCGTTCGGTGCGGTCACGCGCCTGCTGGACTTTGGAATCGAGCCGTTTCTGGTCTCGTCTTCGATCCTGGCCGTGCTGGCGCAGCGCCTGGTGCGAAAGCTGTGCATCGAGTGCCGCGAAGCCTACACTCCGACCGCGGCCGAACTGGCCCGCCTTGGCCTGACACCGGCGGACATCCCGCATCCGGTTTACCGGGCAAAGGGATGCCGCCTGTGCCGCAATACCGGCTACAAGGGCCGGCTCGCGATTCAGGAACTGATGCTGATGGACGACGAGATTCGCGCCCTTGTCATGCAGAACAGCGACGGCGCCACGATGCGCCGCCACTGCACCGGCAAGGGCATGAAGCTTCTGCGCGAGGACGGAACCGACCGTGTGCTCGCCGGCGAAACGTCGATCGAGGAATTGCTCCTGCGCACCCAGGAAGACATCGCCTGAGCGCGATGTTTGGCAGAAACGATGGCGGTTTTTGCTTACCGGGGCCTTTCAGGCGAAGGCCGCAACGTTACCGGAGTTATCGACGCCGATAGTCCGCGCGACGCACGCGTGAGGCTGCGCGAGCAGGGAATCTTTCCGATCGAGCTCTCGGCCGAGGCCGGCGCCGAGATCAAACCCGAACGCAGCCTGTCGCCATTTTCCAGAAAAGGGATGCCCGCCTCGGAGCTGGGACTGCTCACCCGCCAGCTCGCCGCGCTGCTCGGCGCGGGCGTGCAACTGGTCGATGCGCTTGCGGCGCTCTCCGCTCAATCCTCGCGCGCCAGCGTTAAGCGGATGCTCTCACAGGTGCGCGAGCGCGTGCGCGAGGGCAGCTCGCTGGCCGACGCGCTGGCGATGCATCCGAAGGTCTTCTCCGAGCTCTATGTCGGAATGGTCCGCGCGGGCGAGCAGGCCGCCGCACTCGAAGCGGTCCTCGAACGGCTGGCCGAATACAGCGAGCGGCAATCCGAGTTCGTTTCGAAGGTCCGCGGCGCGCTGACCTATCCGGTGATCATGATTTGCGTGGGTACCGCGATCATGGGCTTTCTGGTCACTTACGTGGTGCCGCAGGTCGCGACCATCTTCCAGCAGCAGCACGCGGCGCTGCCGTTTGCGACCCAGGTGCTGATTGGATTGTCGTCTGCAATCACCAACTATTGGCTGGAACTGCTGCTCGCGATGGTGGTGATAATCGCGGCGATCGCGTTTGGACTGTCCACGCCGCGCGGGCGCCGACTGTATGATAGCGCGATGCTGCGGGCGCCGTACCTGGGCCCGACGATGATCCGGATCATCTGCGCGCGGTTTGCGCGCACGCTGTCGACCCTGCTCGCCTCGGGCGTGCAACTGCTGCCCGCGATGGACGCGGTCAAGGGCGTGGTCACCAACGGGCTGTTGCGCGACGCGATCGAAAAGAGCCGCGAGGAAATTCGCCAGGGCCACGGCATGGGCCAGACGCTGGCGCAGAGCGGCCTCTTTCCGCCCCTGCTGATCGAGATGATTCGGGTCGGCGAGCGCTCGGGCGAACTCGAGAGCATGCTCGAACGCGTGGCCGACAACTACGAGCGCGAGGTCTCACACTCGCTCAGCCAGATGACCACAATCCTCGAACCGGTAATGACCTTGGGGATGGCGGCTGTTATCGTATTCATGATGCTCGCGGTACTGATGCCGATATTCCAGCTCAACCAGATAATGCAGTAACCGCCACGAGGGGTTTTTAGCGATGCGAACACGACTGCGCAATCAGGATGGCTTCACCCTGATCGAGATTATGGTGGTCATCATGATTATCGGCCTGCTCGCGCTGATGGTAGTGCCGCGGCTGCGCGGCGTGGCCGATCGCGCGAAGACCACCAAGGCTCAGGCCGATATCCAGGAGCTTAAGCAGGCGCTCGACCGCTACTATCTGGACAACGGCTCCTATCCGACCACCGATCAGGGTTTGGCGGCGCTGGTAAGTCCGCCCACCAGCGGGCGCGTGCCCAACAATTACGAACAAGGCGGGTACATCGAAAAGCTGCCGGCCGACCCGTGGGGCAATCCGTACTTCTACCAGAGCGACGGCAACACCTACGCGTTGAAATCATTTGGGCCCGACGGCGTCCAGAGCGCCGACGATATTGACGGCAGTTCGTCCTGAGCCAGTTATGAGGCGCGCGTTTTTTTCGCGCATCACGCCACTATCGTCGCGGCGGCGAATCGCGGACCGGCATTTGAGCGGCGAGCCCGGCTTCACCCTGCTTGAACTCGCGATCGTCCTGTTCATCATGGCGCTGATGTTCACGATCGCGCTGCCTTACATGGGCAGCTATCGCAAGGCGCTACTCAAGAGCGAAGCGCGCCGGCTGGCCGGCCGCGCAACTTATTTGTATGACGCGGCCTCAACCCAGAAAGTCGTGCTGCGCCTGGTTTTCGATCTCGACCATCAGCGCTACGCCGTCATGCGCCTGGACCCCTACGCGATGAACCCGCAATTCGTCGCCGACAATTCGATGGCCGGGCGGATGATCGTGATGCCGTCTTCGGTCGAAATTCGCGACGTCACCGTCGCCGACCTGGGCACCTTCAACCGCGGCATCGTGGCCTGCCAGTTCTATCCAGAGGGTTATGTGGACGCCACGCTGATCCATATGGAAGACCTCTCGGGGCACGTGATGACGCTGCTCATCAATCCGCTCACCGGACAGGTTTCGATTGTCGAGGGCGATCAGACGCTGGCGCAGGTGATGCAACAATGACCCGCGGCACAATCGCGCCTGCCCGCCACAGCGGCGGCTTCACCCTGCTCGAAGTGATGCTCGCGATGGCGGTTTTGGGAGTCGCGCTGATGGCGCTGCTCGCGCTGCAACATCAGAGCCTCCAGACCGTGATTCACAGCCAGGACATCTCGCGGGCCGCGCAACTGGCGCAGGCGGTCATGTCGGTCGCCGAGATGGAGCGCTTCCCGGACCCGGGCGTGACCAAGGGCAATTTCCAGAGTCTGTTTCCAAACGAATATCCGAATTTTTCGTGGGAACAGATCGTCAGTCTGTCCGGAATGTTTCCCGACGTCTGCAAAGTGCAAGTGATCGTGTACTACGGACCCAACCATTCAAAGAGCTTTTCCTTGACCGAGTTCCTGCACAACCCGATTCCGATCGAGCAGATGCAGAACGGCGATACGCAGGACCAGCCGTGATCGAACTCTATCCATCCCGGCACTCACGCCAGCGCCTGATGGCGGACGGCTTCACGCTGATCGAGATGATGCTCGCGGTCGCGATTCTGGCGGTGATCCTTGCGATGATGGCAAGCTCGTTCCACGCGGTCGCCGGGAGCAAAATCCACGCTGAGGGCCGGATGTGGGCCGACCGCGCCGGTCGCTCGATTCTCTGGGAGCTGACCAGCGAGATCCGCGGCACCGTGCAAACCCCCGCCGCGCCAAGCCACGTGATGCTGCATGGTGTCGCGCAATTCCTTGGCGGAGTCGCCGCCAACACGATCTCCCTTTCGACCCTCGACGCCGGCCATCGCCGCTCGCTCGCGGGCTTCAGCTCCGAAGATATCGTCAGCTACACGCTGAGTCCGAACCCTTCGCATCACGGATGGCTGATGCTCACTCGAACGCAGCAGAGCGGGCTCGCCTACGGCGGCGTTCAGACGATGCCGATCCTGCTCGCCGACAACGTGCTGTCGCTGCGGATGCGCTACTTCGATGGCAATCAATGGGGCGACACCTGGAACTCCGATGTCCTGTCGCCCGGCGAACAGATCCCAATCGCGGTTTCGATCAATCTCGATCTCGCCGCGCCCAACGGCCGCGACCTGCGCTTCTCGACGCAGGTGATGCTGCCCATGTCGATAGCGGTATGGTGAAGCGGCGCAAAAAGAACGAGCGCGGAATCGCGCTGCTGGTGGTGCTGATGGGGATCGCGCTGATGACGCTCATCATCATCGATTTCAGCACCGCCGCCGCGCTCAACTATCTGTCGGCCGCCAACCAGACCAACGAGTTGCGTGCTTACTACCTGGCGCGCTCCGCGATCTCGGTCGGCTTGGGCCTGCTCGCCGAAGACTCGCGCACCGACGCGCAGAATCAGACTCCCTATGACGGCCTGACCGACGTCTGGGCGGTCCCGTTTCCACCGATGGACGTGGACGGGGGCAAGGTTTCGCTGTCGATCATCGACGAGGCGCGCAAGCTCGACCTCAATCAGCTCATCAATCCACAGAACGGACAGTTCAACGAGCAATTCGCGGCGGAACTGGTGCGCCTGTTCACGATCCTTGGCGTTTCGCCCGAGATCATTCCGGCTATCGCCGACTGGATTAATCCGGCAAATATCGAGTCGCCGGGCGGCGCCGGAATGGACTTCTACATGCGCCTGCGACCGCCCTACGCGCCGCGCAACAGCCCGATGCCGACGATAGGCGACCTGCGCCTGATAAAGGGCGTCGATGAAGCCACCTTCAACCGCCTGCAGCCGTTCTTGACCGTGTCTCCCGAGACTGTGGTCAACGCGAATACCGCGCCGCCCGAGGTCCTGGCCGCGCTGCTTCCCCAGCTCATGGACGATCCGCAGATCGTGAAGGAAATCGTCATGGCGCGGACGCTGATGCCGTTTACAAATACTACCGACATCGCCAATCTGCCCGGCCTCGGCACAATTGGACAAGCGCTGACCCAGGTCGTGACGACCCGCAGCACTTACTTTACGATCGCGGCGATGGGTACTTTCGCTGGCTCGCGAAAACTGGTGTACTCGACGTTCCGCCGGCAGGGCAACGGGACCGCAACGCTCATGTCCTGGCAGGAAGATTAGCGACGGGTTCAGATGCCGCAGCGTATTATCGCCGTCGAAATCGCCGGAGAAAGGGTGCGCGCCGCTGCCGCCAATCGCACCTGGAACACCTTTGAGTTTGTCGGCATTTTCGAGGCCCAAAAGCGTCCCGACGAAGCCGATCTCGCGCCCGCGCTCAAACGGGTCATCGAAAAATCCGGCCACCCCGATATCCTGATCTCCGCGCTTCCGTCCGAAGCGGTCACCAAGCGAATTCTCGAACTGCCGTTCGCCGACTCGCGCCGCCTCCATCAGGTGGTCCCCTTCGCGCTCGAGGAGCATCTGCCGTTTCCCGTCGATGGCGCGGTGGTCGCCTTTACCCGGCTCGGAAGCGAGGGCGATCGTGCACTCGTCCTGGCCGCATTCGCGCGCAAAGAGGAATTGCAGAACCATCTCGGACTCCTGACCCGCGCGGGACTCGACCCCAAGACCGTAACGCTCGCCCCGTATGCGCTGGCGGCGCTGTTCGCGCGCGGACGCAACGGCACCCGCCCAACGCCGCACCTGGTGGTCGAGGTCGAGCAAAATTCGACCTCGATAGTGCTGCTCGACAAGGACGGCATCCCGCGCGTGGTGCGCACGGTTTGCGGCGGGTTAATCAATGCCGACGGCGCCGCGCCTTCCCCGGCGCAGGCAACTCCTGTCGTCAACGCGCTGCGGCAAACAATTCTGGCGCACGCCGCCGAACTCGAAAACGGCGACCTGATCATCACCGGACCGGGCGCCGCGATGCCAAAGGTCAAGGCGCTCCTGGCCGAGGCGTCCGCGCTGCTCCCGCGCGAGGCGCGCGAGTTCGATTGCTCGGCGATATTCGGCGGAGCGCAACCCGACATCACCCGGTTCGGCAGCGCGATCGCGATGCTGCTGGGCGAACTGCCGTCCAAGCCGGTGGATCTGCTGAATTTCCGCCAGGCTGGTTTCGCCTTTCATGGACGCACGCGCGGCGACCTGACGCCCTTTTATACGCCCGCGATACTGGCCGCCTGCGTGGTGGTTCTGATCCTGCTGAATTTCGCCTCGGGAATAATCGGGAAGCTGCACCGCCTGAACGTGCTCAACTCGGAGATCGCATCGATCGCCGCTCCGGTGCTGGGCGAGAGCAACCCCGCCGATCCGATGCGCGAATTGCGCAGTGGTATCGCCGCGATGAACAAGCGCCTGCGCCTGATTGGCGGAAACGTCGCCCGCAACTCGCCGCTCGAGACGCTGCGCGCGGTTTCCGACTCGATTCCCGCGCGCTTCCCCGTCCAGATGGAGGACGTGCAGATCGACGCGAGCGGACTGCGCGTCACCGGCCTTGCCGATTCGTTCACCGCGGTTGACGAGGTCAAGCACGCGCTCGACGAGAGCGGCAATTTCGGCGCGATCGAGGTTACCCACGCACGCGCCGGCAGCGACGCGAGCAAGGTCGAGTTCCGCATGAGCGCGGATTTCAAAGACTCGGCGAGCGGAGTCAACTAGGCGATGCTGCGCGAATATATCGACAAGCTGAGCGCGTGGCTGCGCAGCGCGTTGGGCCCGCAAATCGACGAATTGCGCGGCCGCGCCGATCCGCTCATCGCACAGGCGCGCGCGCGCTACCAGAAGCTCGAGACTCGCGAGCGAATCCTGGTTCAAATCGGCGCCGCGTTGATCGCAATCTTCCTGCTTTACAATCTCATCTATGCGCCGATCGTCGATCTCAGCTCCGGGCTGGACGAGCGGATCGCGATGCGCGAGCACGATCTGACCAACGTCCGCCATCTTGCCGCAAACTACGCGGCAGTGAAGGCCGACCTCGAAAGCGCCGAACACAGCACGGTGCCCCAGGGCAAGGACTTTTCGCTGTTCTCGGTGGTGGAATCGTCATTCACCAAGAGCGTCGGGCGCGACAAGATCGCCTCCATCACGCCCTCCGAAGACAAGAAGCTGTCCGACGGCCTGGTGCAGTACAGCGTCCAGTTGAAGCTCGAAAATGTCAGTCTGGCGCAAATTGTGGACGCGCTATATTCCGTGCGCACGCTGCCGGTTCCGGTCGGCGTCGAAAATTTGCGCATCCAGCGCCGCACCCAGAACACTCACGCCTACGACGTCGATATCACCTGCGTCGCACTCGGTCACAATGCCTGATTTCAAAGAGCTGCTGACCTTCGAGTACTGGCGCACGCATCGCCTCGAATCCGGCTACCTCGCCACCGGCGTGGTCCTGTTCTTCTTCTTTCTGTTTGCGAGTTTTCCCTATGCAAGCGCGTTCTCGGCGGTGCTGGCCCCGATGGGCCTGCGGGTCAGCTCGGAGGGACAGAGTATCGCCATTCCGATCGGCGCGAAGCTTTCCCAGGTCAGAATCGCGCCCGACACTCCCGGTGCTATCCCGCTATTCGAGAGCGACAACGTGCGCGTCGCGCCCGCCCTGCTCTCGATACTGCTGCTCCGGCCCGGCATCCGCGCCAGCGCCCACGCCTACGATGGAACCGTCAGGATTACGGCGCATCGCAGCGGTCCCGGCACCGTCCTGAACTTCTCGGCCGACAAGGTAAATCTGGCGGGCTATGAAGCCTTGCGCGCGCTCGGCGCCGTGCTTGGCGGAGAGCTCGACGCGACGGGGTCTCTGGTCGTGATGCCTGACGATCCCGACACGGACTCGGGGACGATTCATCTTGTAGCGACGGGTCTGACCGGAAGGGTCAAGCTGCCGATGCCGCCGCTCAACCTGGGTAACCTTGACGCAACCCTCGAACTCGAAAAAGGCGTGCTCAAGGTCACCAGCCTCAAAACCTCGGGCGGCGATCTGACGATCGACGGCAGCGGCGACATCAGGCTTGCACCCAACTGGCAGGACAGCGCGCTCGCATTGCGTTTCACGCTGGTGCCCTCGCCAAGCGCGCGGATGAGGTTGGCCTTTCTGCTGAACTTTCTGCCGCATCCTCCGGGAACGCGGCCCTACTCACTGGGTGGGACTCTCGGCTCGCCCACCGTGAGCTGAGGCGTCCGGGTCAGACCGGAGCGTTTGCCAGGAATTCCACCACCGCGGCCTGGTAGCGTTTGTCGCCGGGCGCGTTCAGATGATTGCGCCCTTCGATCTCGACGAGCCTGCTGTTCGCGATCGACTTCTGCAATTCCGGCGCGCTACCGACGATCTCGTCCTTGCCGCCAATAATGATCAGGGTCGGCACCGGGTTGCGCGCAAGCGCCGCCGGATCGACTGGCGCACGTTCGGAGCCAATACACGCCGCAAGCGCCTGCAGATCATTGCGATTTAACTCTGCGAACTGCCGGAACAGCCGCTGCGTCGGTTCCTTGATCGCGGACACGTCCGGAGCGAGCAGCGCGTTTGCTATTCCCGAGCGCCGGATCGGTTCATTGCCGGCGACGCCCGCGCCGATTCCACCCAGCACCACGGCGCGAAACCGCTCCGGATGGCGCGCCAGCAGCCCAAGCGCGATCCGCGCACCCATCGAGTAGCCCTGCAACAGCACGCGCCCCAGGCCCAGGTGATCCATCAGCCGGATCACGTCGTCTTCCATCGCGGTGCCTTCATAGGCCGCCGCCTCGTGCGGCTTGGCGCTGAGGCCGTGGCCGCGGCAATCGAGCGCGATCACCCGGTACTGCGGCGCGAGGAGATCGAACCATCCGGTCGCGATCCAGTTGTGCTCGGCGCGCGAGGCGAAGCCGTGCACCAGAACAACGGGATCGCCGCTGCCGCGCTGTTGGAAATTGATTTTGATTCCGTTCGAGTCGAATTCCGGCATAGTAGAAATTCCCTTTCTGCAATTGGATTCTTATAGAACGCTCAGGCCGCGCTCACAACTTCGGCCGCGGGTTGCGGGCCCGGATGATTCGCGCGACAATCGGCGCAATTCCAGAGTCAGACGGAGAATTTCGTGCCTGAATCCGCAAAGCTTGGTCTTCAGATTTCTCTCGGCAGCGGCCCGGTTCGCGAGCGCCTTGCGGTCGCTATGGAGGCCGAAGATCTCGGCTACTCATCGCTGTGGGTTGCCGAAGTTTCCGGACCCGACGCGCTGGTCAGCCTGGGCGCGCTCGCGCTCAACACCAGCAAGGTCGATCTCGCAACCGGAGTAATTCCAATTCAGATTCGCACTCCGGGCGCGATGGCGATGAGCTTTCTTACGATCAATGAGTACTCGCAAGGACGCGCGATCGCGGGCCTGGGAGTCTCGAGCCCGATTATCGTCGAAAGATGGCACGGCGCCTCGTATCGCAAGCCGGTCACCGCGATGCGCGAGTGCGTGACGATCATGCGCCAGCTCTTCACCGAGGGACGCTCGAAGTTTCAGGGCGAGGTTTACAAGTCGGACTTCCGCCTCGGGATGCGCATCACCGCACCGCGTCCGCCGCGGATTTATCTCGCGGTGCTCAACGCCCCGATGCTGCGGCTGGCGGGCGAAATCGCCGATGGCGTGCTCATGAACTACTCGCCGCCCGACGCCGTGGCGCCGATGGTCGCGGAGATTCGCGCCGGCGAAAAGAATGCCGGCCGCGCGGCGGGTATCGTCGATATCGGCATCTACGCTCGCATGTGCATCACCCCCGACGTGGACAAGGCCGTCGAGTCGTTCAAACGCGAGCTGGCCGGCTACGCATTCGTCGAGAGCTACAACAAGATGTTCGCGCGCTATGGGTTGAAAGAGGAATTCGCCGAGGTGCGGCGCCTCTGGCAGCTTGGCAAGCGCGACGAGGCGCCCGGCGCGATCAGCGCGGCGAACGCGAAGAAGATCGCCGCGTTCGGAGCGGCCGAGGCGGGCCGCGAGTTTATCGCCCGCTTCCGCGCCGCCGGCGTCACCCATCCGGTGGTGTTTCCGATCGGTCCCGCGGCGACTTTCGCGCGCGATTACACAGCCACGATGCGCGCGCTGGCCGGCGCGTAATCCGCCGCTCAGCGCCCCTTGTAAACCGGCTTGCGCTTTTCCATGAATGCGCGCGGCCCTTCTTTCGCGTCTTCGGAGCGCATCACCTCGCGCGCGCATTCGTTTTCGATCTTGAAAGCTTCTTCCAACGGACGCCCCGAGGTGCGCCGCACCGCCTCCTTGATCTTGCGCACCGCGAGCGGTCCGTTGGCCGCGATTGTCGTCGCCAGTTCTTCGGCCTTTTCCATCAGCCGGTCCTGCGCGACGACGTAATTGACCAGCCCGAGCCGCCAAGCCTCGGCCGCGTCGATTCTATTTCCCGTCAGCAGAATTTCCATCGCCTTGCAGTAGGGAATCTGGCGCTGCAGGCGCGCGAGCGATCCGGCCGCCGGGATGATCGCCCACTTCACTTCCTGCAGGCCAAAACTGGCGTTCTCCGACGCGACACGCAGATCGGTCGCCTGGATTAGCTCCATCCCGCCCGCGATACAGAAGCCGTTGACCGCCGCGATGACGGGTTTATCGAGATCGAAATTGCGCAGCAGCGCGATATCGCCGAGCTTGCGATTCTTGAGCAGCTTTTCGTCCCATTCGTCAGACGCCTTGCGCGCGCCGGTAAAGAGCGGAATCAGTTTGCCCAAATCCGCCCCTGCCGAAAACGCGACCTTGCCCGCGCCGGTGATAATCACCGCGCGGACGCCGTCGTCGGCGTTGATCTGCGACCACGCCTCGCCAAGCCGCACGATCGTTTCAGGATTGAACGAGTTATGCACCTCGGGCCGGTTGAGCGTCAGGTAGGCGATATGATTGCGCGTCTCGAAATTTACCGCGGGCATTCTAATCTCCTGAGGGTCTGAATTGCGCAGCGCTGCGCGCGGCGACGATAGCACGCAGCCAGCTTTGCGGGCCACTTCCGCGCCGGTTATCATTACGATCAGATTGAATCCGCTTCGCTGTGGAGGCTTTATGCTCAAGCGTGCACTCGCGATCATTCCCGCCGCGGTCCTGCTCGGTGTTTCGGTGGCGATGGCGATTGATCAGCCCCGGATCATTCCGCGCTCGCAGCATATCGACCGCCCCGTCGAGCAGGTCTATGGCACGCTGAAAAATTACTTCGCCGATCAGAGCCTGAGCCTGTTTCATCTGCAAAGCGCGGACCCGAAAACCAATACGATTGTTGCAACGCGATCGGGAATCGACGATCAGCATTGGCGTCAGTGGGCCTTTTGCCCGGCCAGCGGCGTGCACATGCTCTTCCAACTACAGGATGGCTCGGTCACCGTCACGGTGAAGCTGCAAAAGTCCGGCAAGAACGGAACCTTTGCCTCCGTCACCGCCGACTTTCAGGGCGACTACGCGCTCGGCGCCAACGAACAGAAGCTCGCCTGCACGTCCAAGGACGCGCTCGAGGATGAGATCCTGACCGTCGCGGCGGCAGCGGCGCCAAGGAAATAGTTTGCCCAACGCGGCCGACATCGCGCCGGCAATCTCGCCTCCGCCAATCGCTGAAATCGCTTTCGCCGCGCCGGCCCGGCTGACCTCGCGCGATGTATTCCGGCTGCTTGGGCGCGCGTGGCCGTTCATCCGTCCATATCGGCGTCATCTGCTGTTCCTGTTCCTCATGATGATCCCGGCGCTGCCAGTCGGACTCTTTGCACTGCAAATGGTGCGCGTCTTCTTCGACGTGATTGGGGACGCCAAACGCTTGACCGGCGCAGAGGCATGGATGCTCCGCGTATCGGTCGCGGCGCCGCGCGAGGTTGTCCTGTGGCACGCGTGTCTGGCCGCTGGGATTGTGGCGGCAATCGCGATTCCCTATGGCGCGATCATGCTTGGCTACGCGGTCTGGATTCTGCAACGGATCTCGAACCTGTTTCGGGTGAACCTGTACGCGCGCCTGCAGGAACTGAGCCTGCGTTTTCATTCCGAGGAGAAAATCGGCGACGCCATCTTCAGGATGTTCCAGGATTCGGCGGCGATTCCCCAGGTGATCGACGGCCTGGTTATCGAACCGATCCGCTTTCTGCCTTACGCGATTGCGAATTTCGTCTGGCTGTTTATGTTCAACGGCGCCATGGGATGTATCGCGATTGTCCTGCTCCCAATCGATTTCGCGCTCGCCTGGTTTTACGGCAATCATTTGCGCCCCGCGTTCCGCGCCGAGCGCGAAGCCGCGTCGCTGGCGACTTCGCGAATCGAGGAAACCCTCGCCTCAATCAAAGCCGTCAAAGCATTCGGACAGGAGGAATTCGAGAGCCTCCGCTACGCCACCGACAACTGGAACGCGTTCGTGGCGGCGCGCCGCGCGCGCCTGATGATCGCGCGCTATCGCGTGTGGAATAACACGACGCGCGGAGTCGCGTACGTCGCCGCGCTTTACCTGGGCGCGCGCGAGGTGCTTCACGGCGGCACCGCCGGCTTCGTCAGAGCCGCCGCCTCGCTGGGTTTCTTTCAGGGCTCCCTTCGGGTTTTTGCGGGCATGAGCGGGCGCATGCGCCGCCTCGCCAACCGCTGGGGCAGCATGCAGGACGTGTCGGTCGCGATGGCGCGCGTGCTCGAGATGATCGCGATACCGCCCGAGGAGAAAATCCGCAGCGGCAACCTAATCCCGCCCGCGGCTCCGCACTCGCTCGGCTTCGAGCACGTGAACTTCGGCTACGACCCGGCCGCGCCGGTCTTGTTGGACGTGACGTTCGCGGCGCGCGCCGGCGAGATCACGGCGATCGCCGGTCCGAGCGGGTCGGGCAAGAGTACGATTATCGCGATGCTGCTGCGGTTCTATGAACCGGCTTCCGGGCAGATCGCGTTGGACGGGACGCCGATCGACGAATTCGATCTGATCGCGTGGCGGGGAATTCTTTCAGTCGCGCTGCAGGAGAATCCGCTCTTTACCGCGAGCATCCGCGACAACGTGGCCTACGGTCGCGTCGATGCGTCCGAGGCGGAAATCGCGATCGCGCTCGAGCGCGCTGGCCTTGGGGATTTTGTGCGCTCGCTGCCCGCCGGACTTGCAACGATGCTCGGCGAAAAGGGCGCGAAGCTATCTACCGGGCAGGCGCAGCGCATCGGTCTGGCGCGCGCGCTGGTCCGCAACGCACCGATCCTGCTTCTCGACGAGCCGACCTCGGCCCTTGATGTGGCCACCGAAGACGCGGTGATGCGTGGAGTTCGCGCCTGGATCGCCGAGAAACCTCGGCGCCGGATGGCGATCGTCGTAACCCATCGGCGCACCACTGCGGCCGGCGCGGACCGCTCCTTCCGAATCGCGGCGGGAAGAGTCGAGGCGGACGATAACCTCGCGTCCGGCCGCGCGGCCGCTTCCGAGGTGCGCGATGGCTAGCGTCTCCGCGCGCGGTCCGGCGGCGAACGACGGTGCGCGCGGCGACTCGCGCCGCAGCCATCTATACGCGACCGAGCGCAGTTCGCTTGGGCCGCTCGAGGCCGCGCGCCTGCTCATCAAAAGCTGGCCGTTCATCGCCGAGCATCGCCGACTCGTCTATCTGAAATGCGCGCTCGCTTTTTTTTCGCTGCTGTTCTTTCTGCTGACGCCGTGGCCGCTCAAGATCGTTATCGACAATGTGATCGACGCGCGCCCGCTGACCGGCCTGCCCGCGAAACTTCTGCTCCCGATAGCGGGCTCCGACCGGATGTCGCTGTTGTTCGTGGTCGCCGCGTTTCTGATCTTCGCCGCGCTGGCGGTCGGCATGGTTGGCGATCAAGCCGACTCGCTCGGCACCGCGGTCGATAGCGGCGGCCTGGACCAGGCGGGCTTCACCCAGAACGACGCGAACAACGGCTGGAGCTTGTGGAATGGGCTGTTCGGTTACTACGAAGCGCTGGTTACCCTCGACCTGACCCAGCGGATCAACCAGAGCGTCCGTACCGCGATCTACGAACGCTTTCTGCGCTCGCCGCTCGGGTTGTACTCGGACCAGAAGCTCGGCGACGCCCTGTTTCGCGTGATGCATGACAGCGCGTCGATCGGCGCGGTTCTCTATACCGCCGTGCTTGCGCCTTTGCTGTCGATCGTGATGTTCGTGCTCGCGCTATTCGTCCTGTGGGCGCAGTTTCCCGCCGAACGGATTATTCCGATTCTCGCGGCGCTGATGCTTCCAGCGGTCGCAATCGGCGCCGCCATCTTTGGCCGTATCCTGCGCGACCAGAGCCAGCAGATGCGCGAGCGCGGCAGCGATGTGATGGCCGCGTTTGAAGAGCGCCTTGCACAGGTCAGCCTGATCAAGGCTTTTGCCGCCGAGAAGCGCGAAGCCGCCGCCGTCGATGCCGCGAGCTGGCGCTCGTACCGCGCCGCACTCAAGATGCTGGCGATCGCGATGGCGCTGGGCATCGTGGTCGTGCCGGCCGCGGGCGCACTCGTGATCGGTTCAATTTACTACCTGATGATGCAGGTGATTCACGGGGCGATGACTCTCGGCGACGTGGTCCTGCTGCTCGGCTACGGAGCGATGCTATCGCAGCCCGCGGCCACAATCGGCGGCACTTGGACCGCGGTGCAGCCCGCAGTCGCGGGACTGCGCCGGGTTCATAGCGTCCTCGACGGATTTGCCGAGGCGGCCACGCCGCGCAACGGCGACGCCGCGGAGGTTTCGATCGGCGAGATAGCGCTCAGTAAAGTCGCCGTCGGATACATCGCCGCGCAGCCGATTTTGAAAGACGTCTCGATCACGCTGCGCTCGGGCGAGATCGCCGCGATCGCGGGTGCGAGCGGAGCCGGCAAAACCACGCTCATCCTGTCGATTCCCAGATTCATCGAAATTGCCGCGGGTAGCATATCGCTCGACGGAAAGAATATCGCGGGCATTGCGCCCGACACGATTCGCAGCCGGGTCGGCTTCGTATTCCAGCAAGAGGCGCTGTTCTCCGAATCGATCGCCGACAACATCCGTTACGGCCATCGCGACGCCACCGACGCGGAAGTTCGCGCTGCCGCGGCGCGCGCGGGCGCGGCGGAGTTTATCGATCGGCTGCCTGACGGGTACGCCACCATACTGGGGCGGCGCGGTGCGCGGCTCTCGGTCGGACAGAAGCAGCGCATCGCGATCGCGCGGGCGATCGTCCGCAGCCCCGACGTCCTGATCCTCGACGAACCGACCGCGCCGCTGGACCCGGCGAGCGAGGGTGCGCTGATGGCGACGCTGCGCGATCTCGCGCGTACGCGAATTGTGGTAATCGTCGCGCATCGCCCGAACACGCTAGGTGCGTGCGACCGCGTATTCTTCATAGATGGCGGAACGCTCGCGGGCGCTGGCACTCACGCGGAGCTGCTCGAATCATCGCCGGCGTATCGCGCCTATCTGGCGGTAACGGAATCTGAAATTCACGCCTGAGCCGCGCTTCCCAGTGCTCGCGCACGGCGAAATAATACTTCCGGCACGCCGGTAAGGAGGCCTCGCGATGATCCCGCGATATCAGCAGTTCATCGACGGCAAGCACGTCGATTCGTCCGACCACTACGACATTTTCTACCCCTTCACCGGCGAGAAAGTCGGCGACGTCGCGCGCGCCGGAGAAGCCGAAATGGAAGCCGCGATCGCCGCCGCCGCGCGCGCCTTCGCCATCACGCGAAAACTCTCGCGAGCGGAGCGTGCCGCAATCTTGTCGGGAATCAGCCGGGGTGTGGATGCCCGCCGTGGCGAATTCGAACACGCAATCACGCTCGACACCGGCAAACCGATTGATTATTCGCGCGCCGAAGTCGCCCGCACCATCGGCGTGTTCGCGCTGGCCGCCGAGGAGGCCAAACGCTTCGGCGGCGACTACGAACCGCTCGACCTCGACCCGCTGCATCCGGGCGCGGTCGGAATCGTCGAGCGATTTCCGCTCGGGCCAATCGCCGCGATCGCGCCGTTCAATTTTCCGCTCAACCTCGTGACCCACAAGGTCGCGCCCGCTCTCGCCACTGGAAACACGCTCGTCGTCAAGCCGCCGCCGATGTGTCCCGGTCCGGCGCTGATGCTTGCGGAGATCGCGCTCACCGCGGGACTGCCGGCCGGGGCGCTCAACGTCATCTCGGCCGATCCTCCAGTCGCCGAGCGGCTTGCGAGCGACGAGCGCATCCGGATGCTGAGCTTCACCGGAAGCGCGCGAGTCGGATGGGCTCTCAAAGCTAAAACCACGCGCCAGCGCGTCACGCTCGAGTTGGGCGGCAACGGCGGATTGATCGTCGATGAAACCGCGGACGTCGCGCTCGCGGCGTCACGCGCCGCCCGCGGTGCATTCGTCCATGCCGGGCAGGTTTGCCTTTCGGTTCAGCGAATATTCGTGCATCGCGACGTTTACCGCGAGTTCCTGAAACACTTCGTCGCCGAAACTGAAAAGCTTGGTGTCGGCGACCCGATGATGGACGGCACGCGCGTCGGCCCGCTGATCAATCGCGCAGCCGCCGATCGCGTGATGGAATGGATCGGCGAAGCCGCGCAGGCGGGCGCCGGTATTCTGACCGGCAACAAACGCGAAGGTTGTGTCGTCTCGCCAACCATCGTCGAGCTTGGCGACCGCAAGCTGCATCGCCTGCGCGTCTGGTGCGAGGAAGTCTTCGGCCCGGTCGCAACCGTTGAGGCGATCGATTCGTTCGCGGAAGGAATCGCGCTCACCAATGATTCGCCATATGGCCTGCAAGCGGGAGTCTTCACCAATAATCTCGAGCGCGCATTCACCGCGTTTCGCGAGATCGAAGCGGGCGCCGTGATCGTCGGCGACACCGGAGTCTTCCGCGTCGATACATATCCGTTCGGCGGCGTGAAGGGTTCCGGCATCGGGCGCGAGGGCGTACGCTATGCGATGCAGGAAATGACCGAGCCGCGGATGCTCGTGCTCAGCATGGCGCGGCGCAAATAGATGGACATCTGGTCCTGGTGTATCGGTGCTTAACCTTCTGTTATCCAGATGAGAAAGATGATCATCGTCGCCGCGATCGTGATTGGCGTCTGCGCGGCATACGTCCTTGCACACCTGGCCCTGATCGAAGTTGGCCGGGAGGTCGTTGTCGTTCACGAGCCGACTCCAACGGGAGGGATCCGCAGGGCGCGGCTCTGGATCGTGGACGACGGACAGTATTCATGGATTCATCCCGGCAGCGCCAACGCTGCGTGGTGGATTCAGAATATGGCGGCGCATCCAATCGTCGAGATCGAACGAGACGGCAAAACCCTGCAATATCGCGCGCAACCTGATCCCGAGGCGCATGCGAAGGTCCACCAGCTAATGCGGGAGAAATACGGCGTGGCCGATTGGTGGGTGCGTTTCCTGGAGGGCACCGATACTCAGAGCGGCCTTCTCACGTTCGGCAAAAAATGCAGAACGATCCCCGTTCGACTCGAACGCGTAACGGCAGCGCCGTAGGCTGTCGCTTGCGGCGAAAAATGCGCCAAAGGAAGACCGCGTTACAACCCCGCAGGCACCTCGCCCAGAGGCGAGGGCTCAGGATCACTCCGCTGCGAAAAACTGATAAAATCAAACGAAGGCCGGCGTACGGTACGGCACCCCACGGAAAGAGCCGCGTGTCAGAAGAAAAAAAAAGTTCAGACTCCAAACCAGGCCCCGGCGAACGAATTGTCCTCGACTTCGAGATGTTGCGCTCGTTCGGCGGGCGCAACTTCCGCGACCTCGGCGGTCATCCGACTGCCGATGCGCGCCGCGTCCGCACCGGACGCATCTACCGTTCCGCGCATCTGGCCGAAGTTCCCGCGGGGAATCCGCTGCACGAGATCGATCTCAAAACGCTCGTCACTTTGCAGAGCAATCCCGAAGTAAAGAATCTTGGCCGGCCGCATCAGGTGGTGATGAAGGGTGTCCGATGGGAGCATATCCCGATGGGCGACCAGTGGTTTACCGAGCGCGGCTACGAGCGGATGAAGGCCGAACCGGGGCGCGAGCATTACGCGCTCGTGATGCATTTCCGGCACGACTGGCGGCGCTTCTTCAAGCTGCTGGCAGAGCGGACGGTCTATCCCCTGCTCTTCCATTGCTCGGCGGGCAGAGACAGGACCGGAGTGGGCGCGGCGATGATCCTTGGGATTCTCGGCGTCGAGCGTGAACTGATCGTCGAGGATTTTCTGGCGAGCAACGCGACCTTCCCGAACTCTCCGCTCGCCGCCGAGCAGCTTCATCCGGTGTTCGAGCTAATCGACGAGAACGGCGGCGTGGACGGCTTCATGCGCGAGGTTATCGGCATAACCGCCGCCGACCTCGCGGCGATTCGCGCCGATCTTCTCGACGCCTGACTACGCTACGCGGGCAGATAGCCCTCACGGAGAAGCGACTTCGCGATAATCATTCGGAGCACCTCGCTGGTGCCCTCGCCGATTTCGGCCAGCTTGGCGTCGCGCATGTAGCGCTCGACCGGGAAGTCGGTGACGTAACCGTATCCGCCGTGAATCTGCACCGCCTTGGTCGTTGACCACATCGCGGTTTCCGAGGCGAACAGCTTCGCCATCGCGGCTTCGCGCGCGTAAGGCTTGCCCGCATCCTTTAGCGCGGCGGCGCGGCAAATCAGCACCCACGAGGCTTCGATCCGCGTCGCCATGTCGGCGAACATCCACTGGATCGCCTGGAAGTCGGCGATACGGCTGTTGAACTGGCGCCGCTCGAGCGCGTAGGCGCGAGCTTCCTCGAATGCGCCGCGCGCTATTCCCGCGGCAAAGCCTGCGATTCCGATGCGCCCGCCCTCGAGGACTTTTAGCGTCTGCCGATAACCTGCGCCAAGTTCGCCGATCAGGTTGCGCGCGGGAATCGTGACGTTCTCGAAAATTACCTCAGCCGTGTCAGACGCGTGCAGCCCAAGCTTCTCGATTTTCTTTCCGTTGGATAATCCCGCCGTGCCGCGATCGACGATAAACGCCGACACGCCGTCGCGGCCTTTGGCGGGGTCGGTCACCGCCATCACGACGTACACGTCGGCGACGCTGCCGTTGGTGATGAACATCTTGGCGCCGGAAATCTGGAAATTATCGCCGGCGCGAACGGCGCGGGTCTTCATCGCGGCCGCGTCCGAGCCTGAGCTGGGTTCGGTCAGGCACCACGCGCCGAGCTTTTTCGCCGCAAGCATTTCGGGAAGGTACTTGTCGCGATGCTCGTCGGCGGCAAACGCCGCGATATGCCCGCTGGAGAGCGACATGTGCGCTGCGCAGGTCAGTCCGATCGACGCGTCGTAGCGCGAGAGCCCCTCGACAACGAGCACCTGCGAGAGCGTGCCTGCGGCGCCGCCGCCCCATTTTTCTGGAAACGCGACGCCCAGGAATCCGAGCGCGCCGAGCTTTTCGATCACCTCGCGCGGGAAGATTTCGTGTTTGTCCCACGCCGAGGCGAACGGCTTGATCTCGCGCTCGGCGAACGCGGCGAGCGTGTCGCGGATGCGCTGCTGCTCTTCGCTCAAGTCGAAATTCATGCGCCGGCGCCTATTGCCTTGGGCTCACGTTTTCGCGAACCCATTTGACAATGTCTTCGGTGGACGCGCCCGGAGTAAAGATCTGGCGCACTCCCGATTGCTTGAGCTTCGCCGCGTCATCGTCGGGAATAATTCCGCCGCCGAAGACGGCAATGTCGGTGGCGCCGCGTTCCTTGAGCAGGCGCAGCACTTCGGGGAACAGCGTCATGTGCGCGCCCGAGAGCACCGACAACCCTACCGCATCGACGTCTTCCTGCACGGCGGCCTGCGCGATCATTTCGGGCGTCTGATGCAGGCCGGTGTAAATTACTTCGAAGCCGCCGTCGCGCAGCGCGCGTGCGATAATTTTCGCGCCGCGATCGTGGCCGTCAAGCCCCGGCTTCGCCACCAGAATTCTGAGTCTCTTTTCCGCCATCGCTTATATCCAGCCTGGGTCGGTGTACACGCCGAACTCGGCGCGAAAGATGTCGCTGATTTCGCCGACGGTCGCTTCGCAGCGCACCGCGTCGCAGATCGGATCCATCAGATTTTCGCCCGAGCGGCACGCCGCGGAGACGCGGGCGAGCGCCACCTTGAGCGCGGCGGCGTTGCGTTCGCGTTTCATTTTGCGCACCCGATGCACCTGCTTTTCTTCTATGGCGGGATCGATCTTGAGCGTTTCGATCGGAATTTCCTCGGGCACCGAGTATTTGCCCACGCCGACGATCGTCTTTTCACCCTTCTCGAGCTGGCGCTGAAAGTGAAACGCGGCCTCGGCGATTTCGCGCTGCGGATAGCCGGTCTCGACCGCCGCCAGCATCCCGCCCATCGCGTCGATCTTGCCGATATAGTCCATCGCCTCGCGCTCGATCCGATCGGTCAGCGCCTCGATCGCGTAGCTGCCGCCGAGCGGATCGATGGTATTCGTTACGCCGGTTTCCTCGGCGATAATTTGCTGAGTGCGCAGCGCGACCATCACCGCCTGCTCGGTGGGAAGCGCCAGCGTCTCGTCCATCGAGTTCGTATGGAGAGATTGCACGCCGCCGAGAACGCCGGCCAGCGCCTGGATTGCGACGCGCACAACATTGTTGATCGGCTGCTGCGCGGTAAGCGAGGCGCCGGCCGTCTGCGCGTGCGTGCGCAGCATCAGCGAGCGCGGATTCTTCGCGCCGAAGCGCTCGCGCATCAACCGCGCCCACATCCGGCGCGCGGCGCGCAGCTTGGCGACCTCTTCGAGAAAATCGTTGTGGATATTCCAGAAGAACGAAAGCCGCGGCGCGAAATCGTCAACCCCGAGCCCGCGCTTGACCGCCTCTTCGACGTAGCAAAGCCCGTCGGCGATCGTGAAGGCAAGTTCCTGCACGGCGGTCGAGCCCGCTTCGCGGATATGGTAGCCGCTGATCGAGACCGCGTGCCATCGCGGCGCTTTCTTCGCGCAGAATTCGATCATGTCGGTCACGACGCGCATCGCCGGACGCGGCGGACAGATCCATTCCTTCTGCGCGATATATTCCTTGAGCATATCGTTCTGAATCGTGCCGCCGACGCGATCCCACGCAACTCCGTTGCGCTCCGCGACCACCAGGTACATCGCGAGCAGGATTGACGCCGAACAATTCACCGTCATCGATGTGGTGACCTTGTCGAGCGGAATCTTGTCGAACAGGCGCACCATGTCGTGAATCGTGCTGACCGAAACGCCTTCGCGGCCGACTTCGCCCTGGGCGCGTTCGTGGTCGGCGTCATAGCCCATCAGGGTCGGCATGTCGAAGGCGGTCGAGAGGCCGTCCTGGCCTTGCCGCAGCAGGTAATGGAAGCGGGCGTTGGTGTCTTCGGCAAGGCCGAAGCCCGCGAACTGGCGCATCGTCCAGAACCGCCCGCGATACATCGAGCCGTAAACGCCGCGGGTGTAAGGAAACTCGCCTGGGTTGCCGAGCGCCGTGTCGTACGCGCCGGGGACATCCTCGGGCGTGTACAGCGGATCGATCTCCATGTCGGAGACGGTCGAGAAGCGCGCTGGCCGCTCGGCGGCCTGCTTGAACGTGGTTTCGAGCCAATCTTTTTTCGAGCTCACGATTTCCTCACCGGTTCAGCGGCCGAGAACCTGGCCGGCAATAACCAGGCGCTGAATTTCCGAGGTGCCCTCGTAAATCTCCGTGATCTTCGCGTCGCGGAAATAGCGCTCGACCTTGAATTCGCGCGTATAACCGTATCCGCCGTGAATCTGGATCGCCTCGGTGGCGGCGTTCATCGCGGATTCGGCGGCGAACAGCTTGGCCATCGCGGATTCCTTTGTGCAGGGCTTACCCGCGTCTTTCAGCGCCGCCGCGCGCAGGGTCAGGAGCCGGGCGATATCGACGTTAAGCGCCATGTCGGCGAGCTTGAACTGGATCGCCTGATGCTGCGCGATCGGACGGCCGAAGGTCTGCCGCTCCTGGGCGTATTTGAGCGACGCCTCGAGCGCCGCGCGTCCGATTCCGACCGCCTGCGCCGCGATTCCGATTCGTCCGCCGTCGAGCGTCTTCATCGCGACCTTGAATCCGTCGCCCTCGCCCATCAGCAGATTTTCGCGCGGCACGCGCATATCGGAGAAGCTCAGTTGCGCCGAGTGCGCGCCGTGAATTCCCATCTTGTCTTCGACCCGCGTCACCGCCCATCCGGGCGAGCTGGTCTCGACCGCGAACGCGCTGATTCCGTGATGCCCTTTGTCGAGCGCGGTCATCGCGAACACGATCGCGACGCCAGCCTGCGGCGCATTGGTGATGAAATTCTTGGTGCCGTTGATCACGTAGCTGTCGCCGTCAAGGACCGCGCGGGTTTTCTGCCCGGCGGCGTCGGAGCCTGCCTGCGGCTCGGTGAGCGCAAAGCATCCGAGCCATTCTCCGGAAGCCATTTTCGGCAAAAACCGCGCCTTCATCTGGTCGCTGCCCAGGCCGAGAATCGGCCACGAGGCGAGCGAGCAGTGCGCCGAAACGATCACGGCGGTCGCAGCGCAGGCGACTGCCAGTTCCTCGACCACGAGCGCATAGGCGACCTGGTCGAGACCCGCGCCGCCGAAGTTTTCCGGTATAAAGGTGCCGAGAATTCCGAGCCGTCCCAGTTCTTCGATTCCGGCGGCGGGGAACCGATGCGTGCGATCGCATTCGACGCCGATCGCTTCGAGCTTTTCGCGCGCGAAGCGGCGCGCGGTATCGCGCGCGGCGCGCTGCGCGGAAGTCAGTTCCAGATCCATCGATTCAGTTTTAGCCTAGAAGTCGCACAGGGTCGATAGAAGGGCGCGCGGTAGCGGAACAGATGTTCAGAACGAGGATTCAATACGAAGAGAAAGACAATCCACAGATTACACAGATTATTGTGCGGTCCGTGCCGCCGCAGCGGCGCGGACCGCGCATTTCTCCGGCTCTTAATCCGTGAAATCTGTGTAATCTGTGGATGGTTTGTTCTTTAGCGATGCTTCCACACGGGGGGGCGCTTGGCGACAAACGCGGAGGTGCCCTCGACGCGATCTTCGCTGGCGAAGGCGACGCCGAACGCCTCCTGCTCGAAGCGCAGGCCCGCGTCCTCTTCCATCGTCGCGGCAGCGCGCAGGGCGGCCTTCGCCTGGCGCAGCGCAAAGGCGGATTTCCCGACGAGCTTGTCGGCAAGAGCGCGCGCCGCGGCGATTAGCTGGTCGGGCGCGACAACCTGGCTGACCATCCCGAGCGCGAGCGCGCTTTTCGCGTCGAGCATCTCTCCGGTCATGATCAACTCGCGCGCCTTGGCGTGGCCGATTCGATGCGCCAGACGCTGCGTGCCGCCAAAGCCGGGAATGACGCCGAGATTGATCTCGGGCTGTCCGAAGCGCGCCTTTTCGCTCGCAACGATCAAATCGCACGCCAGGGCGAGTTCGGTTCCACCGCCGAGCGCGAATCCGTTTACGGCGGCAATCACCGGAATCGGCAGGTCTTCGAGACTGGACATCGTGCGATGCCCCAGCCGGGAGAATTCGAGTCCGTCGGCCGCCGACATTTGCGCCATCGCGGCGATATCCGCACCGGCGAC
>DATLTX010000058.1:0-64445 GCA_035533435.1 Binataceae bacterium (SeqCode) | reverse complement strand
TTCTCGCGCAGATCACTCGTCAGAAGCGATGCGACGGAAACTGATCGTCAATCCAGTCCTCGGCGGCGATCCGCGTTGCGAAGTCGGGTTCGATCTTCTTGTCCTTCCAGAAGACCTCCCATCGCCCGGTCTTCGGATTTTCCCGAATTTCATACCCCTGATACAGAACCATCGTCCGCGCCTTCAGCTATTGCGTCCTGGTCCGGCCGAAATCGCCCGGCTGAATCAATCCCGCCTATTTGATCGAGCGCAAAAAGGAATTCACCACTTCGGCGAACACCGCACGGTCGATTGGTTTCGAACAGTAGTACTGCGCGCCGCCGGTGCGAGCCAGGCGTTCGGTATCCCAGTCGTGATCGCGCGCGATATAGAGAATAGCAGCCTGCGGCGCGCATCGCCGGATCTGCGCGAGCATCCACCCGCGATCGCTCAACTCGACCTTCTCGTCATCGAAGATGACCAACCTGATATTTGGAAGGGTCAGTAGATCGCGGCCGTCTGGCGATGCGCCGTGGCCTTCGACACGCCAATTGCGAAAGTCGGCCTCGCCGACGATTGCCAGTACCGAGTCGTCTTCGGACAGCACGACCAAGGTCGGTCCAAGCCCCGCCTCCAACTCCTGCCCGCCGCGTTTTGCGGCTCGGCCCCGAACAAGATGGTGTGTTGTAGCCACCTGATCGGTCACTGTTCGTTTTCGCGCGGCTTGCATATACTCTACGCAATCATGGGATGCGCGAATCGTGCCAGCATGGCGGTCCGATTGAAGCGAGTCCGAAAATCGGCATGCATTTGCGCAAGATTACCTCGGACGAACATGTTGTCGTTGCGTCACATGCGTTCGATGGGTACAACGAGCGCGTCGCGTGTTACGATCGGCGACACTAAGCCGTTGGACACGGCACTCCCCGTCACCATTGAGACTTGCGCATGAAGCCACCGTCTGAATCTTCAAACCCCGCAAAAACGCAGTCCACCGCGCCCCGATATTTCCACCTTCTATGGGACGAGGAGCTGGAGGCTCTGACGCCAGTCTTCGAGTCGATTCGCCGCCACCGCGACGAAGTGATGGCCAACTGGTACAACCTCTATGTACTGCACTTCGGTGATTCACGCGCCCTGACCAGGACCGAGTTCCTCGAGATCTTCGGCTCCGAGCTGGACACTACTTTGCGCGATCTGCTGGCCCGCGACATGGAGGGCTTCGCCGCGGATATCCGCCGGGTTGGGCGCACGCTGGCCGACCGGGGAGTTCCGTTTTCCGAGCTGATCATTTCGATGCATCTGTTCGAGGAAAGCGCGACCGCGGTGTTTCCGGTCTTTCCACCGTCGCTGCCCAAGACCTACCTTTCCTTCGACAAGCTGAGTCATTGCCGGATGATCATCCTGGCGGACACCTACTTTCGCTCGACCACCGCGGTCTCGGGTGCGCGAATCCAGGCGCTCGAGCGCGAGGCGACAGCGCTGCCCGCCGGCGAGCGCACGCGCTTTCACGGCCTGGTCGGCGCGAGCCCTGCGATGCGCAAGCTGTACGAGCGGATCGAGGCGGTGGGCGCGACGCGCGGGACCGTGCTGATCGTGGGGGAGAGCGGGACGGGGAAAGAATTGGTGGCGCGCGCAATTCACGAATGCGGCGCCAAGCCGAACGCGCCGTTCGTCGCGCTGAATTGCGCCGCGATTCCGCGCGATCTGATCGAAAGCGAATTGTTCGGCTACAAACGCGGCGCGTTCAGCGGCGCGAACAACGAGTACGAGGGCCTGTTTCGCGCCGCTGAGGGTGGGACGCTGCTGCTCGATGAAGTTACCGAGATGAGCGCCGAGACCCAGAGCAAGCTCTTGCGCGTCCTGCAGGAACGGACTGTGCGTCCTGTCGGCGCAACCCGCGAGATTGCAGTCAACGCGCGGCTGATCGCCTCGACCAATCGCGATCCTGAAGAAGCCCTCCGCGTGGGTCTCTTGCGGCAAGATCTGTACTACCGGCTTCAGGCCAGCGTGCTTGCGGTGCCTCCGCTGCGCGACCGGCTCGAGGACATAGGGCTGCTCGTCGATCACTTTGTCGAGGTGATGAACGAACGCGGGATGCGCCTGGCGCCGGTGGTGGGAATCGAGCGAGCGGCGCTCGAGGCGATGAGCGCATATCAGTGGCCGGGAAACGTGCGCGAACTGGCCAACGCGATCGAGAGCGCCTTTACCTTTGGCCGCGCATCCGAGCTGCGCCTGGTTGATTTGCCCGAAGCGATCTCCGGGGTGCGCGCGGCGGCTCCCGCCGGGTTCGGCGGTGAAAGCGTGGGTAGCTTCGCCGACGCCGAGCGCGATCTGATTGGCCGCGCGATCGAGAGCACCGGCGGCAACAAAGTCGCCGCGGCCAAGCTGCTCAAGATCTCGCGCAAGAAGCTCTATGCGAAGATCGCTAAGTACGGTCTCGAATAGCGCCGCACGGTCAAACGCTCAAAAACCGAATCTGAACATCCCCGGATGCGACGCCGCGTATTGCCGTGCAAACTCCAATTGCGCCGCGCTTGCGGCATGAATCTCAAACAGCGGCTCGGCGCGGCCAACCACTTCTCCGACGGTCTTCAAAAGCCTGATTCCCGCGCTGATATTGGCTGGCGCCCCGGCGCGTTTTGCCACTCGCGCGATCTCGAGGCAATCGATGTCCCTGATTCTGCCGTCGGCTTCCGACGCGATCTCGCATCGATATGGAGCCTCGGGCGCCAGCTCGCGCGCGCCTTGCGCGGCGACGATTTCCTGGAATTTTTTGCGCGCCGCTCCCGAGTCGAGCGTGCGCTGGGCCGCACGGTAACCGCCGTGCGGCGCGACCGCGCCAGTCATCTCGAGAATCCGCGCGGCAAGGTAGAGCGATTTTTCCCGCAGATCGGCAAGCTGAACGCTTTCGCCGCCAAGCACCGAGAGCACGTCCAGCGCCTCGAGCCGCGGCCCGATTCCGCGTCCGATCGGCCCAAGTGCGAGCGTGCTCTCGACCTCGATACGCAATCCGATCCGCTCGGCGATGCTGTGGAACAGCCCCGCCAGATGCTCGGCAGCGGCCTGGCTGCGAACCTTGGCGGTGGGTCCGACGGGAATATCGATCACGACATCGGTTGCGCCGACGCTTTTCTTCTTGGCCAGAATTGAAGCCACCATCTGCGCTTCCGTATCGATCTCCATCGGCCGCTCGACGGTGATCAGAATATCGTCGGCGGGCGCAAGGCTGAGCGAACCGCCCCATCCGATGCAGCCGCCGACGCGGCCGACGATCTCGCGCATCCGCGCCGGGTTCAGTTCGACAATGGCGATTGCACCCATCGTGTCCGCGGTGCCCGCCGGGCTGGTGATCGCGCGCGACGAGGTTTTGGGCATCAGGACTCCGAGCGCCGCGACGATCGGAACCACGATCATCGTGGTCCGATTGCCTGGAACTCCGCCGATCGAGTGCTTGTCGGCGACCTTCGCACCGCCGAAATCCAGCGACTCGCCGGTCGCGATCATCGCCTGCGTGTAATAGCAGAGCTCGTCGAGGTCGAGGCGTCTGAGCGCGCACGCCAGCACGAACATCGTGAGCTCGACGCGCGAGTACCGATGCCGCACGACGTCGGACAGGATCGCGTCAAACGCGGCGCGGTCGAGCCGCGTACCGCCAAGTTTCGCGCGCACATGATCGACGCTGCGCGGCGCGGCCGCCAGCGTCGCTTCGACCGGCGCTCCTTCGGGCAGGCCGAGATCGCGAAAGGCCTGGTCCGAGACGCCGATTTCATCGGGCGCGATCAGGTCGTCGAGGCAGAAATTCAGTACGCCGGTGATCTCGTGGCGCGCGCCGCCGCCCGGTACCAGGCCCATCACTACCGCGCGATCCAGCGGACTGAAGCCAAGATTGCCCGCTCGCACCGCGTGTTCGTGAATCACGATCACGTGCTCGCGCAGAGTATCCAGGCATAGATGCCGCAGCCGAAACATCGCGTCCTCCTCAGTCGATTCGAACCTGTTCGAGATGGCGTGGAACCACGGCGTTCCAGCCGAGCTCCTTGCGCACCGCCGCGCACAGCGACTGCGCCGCGGCCGGATCGCCGTGCACGATAAACGCCAGCTCCGGGCGCCGCGGAGCGGTCGCGAGCCACGCCAGAATTTCAGCGCGGTCGGCGTGCACCGAAAACGCCGGCACGTTAACCACCTGCGCGCGCACCGGGACATAGCGGCCCAGCATCTTCACCGACGATGCACCCTCGAGCAGCGCGCGCCCGCGGGTTCCTTCGGCCTGGTAGCCAACCAGGATGACCGCGTTGCGCGCGTCGGGCAGGCGGCGCGAAAGATGATGCAACACCCGGCCGCCGGTGGCCATCCCGGACGCCGAGATGATGATCATCGGTCCGTCGAGGCCGTTGAGCGCGATCGATTCGTCGCGCGAGGTTACTTCCGAGGTCAGGCCGGGATCGAGCACCTCGGGCCGGCCGGCGACTTCAGGGCGAATCTCGGCGCCGCCGCTCAGGATGGCTCGCTTGTACAGCTTGAGCGCGGCCAGCGCCATTGGACTATCGACGTAAATGGGCAATCCCGGAATGCGGCCGGATTGGATCATCGCGCGCAAATGGAACAGCAGAACCTCAGTGCGATCGACGGCGAACGACGGGATAACGATCACACCGCCGCGCGCGGCGGTCTGCGCGATCGATTCGGCGAACGCGTCGAGGGACTTCTGATCCTCGTGGATCCGATCGCCGTAAGTCGATTCGACGGCGACGATTTCCGCCTCGGGCAGCGGCGCGGGTGGCCGCATCAGCGGATGGCTGGGGCGCCCGAGATCGCCGCTGAATAGCAGGCGGCGCGAAGGGGTTTCAAGCAGGATGCTGGCGGAGCCGAGAATGTGCCCCGCGCTGCGAAACGTCGCGTGAATGCGGTTTGCCACTTCTACGCGCTCAGCGAACTGCGCCGGCGTGAAATATTGCTGAGTGCGAAGCGCGTCTTCTTCAGTGTACAGCGGCAGCGCCGGCGCGTGTTTGGAATAGCCCGCGTGATTGGCGTATTCCGCTTCCTCTTCCTGCAAGTGTCCGCTGTCGGGCAACAGGATTCGGCACAGATCAACGGTCGAAGCCGTGGCGTGAATCCGCCCGCGATAGCCGTCGCGCACGATCGACGGAAGGTATCCGCTGTGATCAAGATGCGCATGCGTAATCACGATCGCATCGAGGCTCTTCGGATCCGCCGCAAACCGCTCCCAGTTGCGCAGCCGAAGTTCCTTGAGTCCCTGGAACAAGCCGCAATCGATCAGTACCCTGCGTCCGCCGCCAGTGAGCAAAAACCTGCTTCCCGTAACCGTGCCGGCCGCGCCCAGAAAGCGCAGAATGGAGGGATGGCCGGTGCCTTGCTCGCGCATTCAAGTCTTCCTCTCGAGCGCCGCCGCCAGCAGCGGCGCGATGCTGATGGCGTTGGTCGGATGGCGGATCGTGTCGCACGAGATGATCCGGCGCACGCCCGCGCGCCGAATCCGCGCGATGGCGCCCGGGGCGAAAATCGCGTGCACCACGATTACATCGATCGCCGCGATTCCCCGCGTGCGCAATGCCCGCGCGGCGGCGGCGAGCGTCGCTCCCGAACTTGCAATATCGTCGACAATAATCGCGCGCGAGCGACGCGCGAGCGCGGCGAAGCGCACCCGCACCCGCCGGTCGCTATCGCGATGCTTTACGCCAACCGCTGACGCCGTGTCCGCCTGGCGCGCGATCGATTCAATCCAGGAACGTGATTCCGCATCCGGGCCGGCCACCAGGCTGTCGCGCCGATTGCGCTTTACCCACTCGGCAATCGCCGGCGCCGCCGTGATTGAATCCGCCTGGCAGGCGACGACCTCTCCCAGGCGCGCGATGCGATGCAGATGCGGCTCGACCGTGATCACGCGGTCGAAAGAGCGGCCGAGCAAGTCGCCAATCACGCGTTGCGAGATCGGTTCGCCCGGGCGGAAGACCTTGTCCTGGCGCATGTAGGGAAGATACGGCGCGACCAGCGTTACGCGCCGCGCGCCCGCGCGCCGCAACGCGTCGGCGGCCAGAAGAGTATCGAACAGGTTGGCGCCCTGACCGTCGAGCGCGCGCACCAGGATCGCATTCTTGCCCGGCGCTGACGCAACCAGCGGCATCGACTCGCCGTCGGGGAAGCGGTGCACGCGAATCTTCGCGCAGGCCAGACCTGCGCGTGCCGCGACCCTGCGCGCCAGACGGGCGTCGCGGGGAAAGCAGTGCACTCGCGCAGCACGGCTCGTCATCGCTGAAGGCCTTCGAGATAGCGCGCGATTGCCTGAATCCGTTGCTTTACCGCGGCGTCGCTCGCAGGCGAAAATTCCTGACCGGGTTTCTGCAGCGTAACGCCCCAAAACGGCATCTGGATACGCGCGTGGGACGGTATTGCCTTGCGCCCGTCGATTACATCGACCACGTCATCGAACGGAAACTTTCCGCCGCGCGCGCTCGCGAGCAGGGTCAGGTCGCTCGGTGGCGGCGCCATCGGGATTTGCTTCACCAGTGGGCCATTGCCCCTCGCGTCCTTGCCGTGGCAGTCGGAGCAATACTGCTGATAGTCGGCCTGCCCGGCGGGTTGGGCGGCGCGTGCGGAGCCGATCGCAATCGCCAGGATCGCGGCTACTGCGATAGCGCCGGTCGCACACCTTCGCGCCGCGTTTGCGGCGTGCGGTTTATGACTCGCATTTTCGAAAACTTTTTTCGGCATGCCGAATTCTCCTCGCGCATTCGTGAATCCAGGTTCGCCATCAGCGGACATCCCCGCGACTACTCGCGACCGAGGCGTCATATCGTGCGTCGCTCGAGTCTCGGGAGGAGGGAGCGCCGCATGCGCGCCAGCCGACGGCGGCGGCCGCGGCGGCCAATGCTATAGACCAATCCGCCGGCCTAATCGATTGTAGCATCAACAGCGACGCGATCGGTTTGATCGAAATGAAGATGGGCAGGCTCGCCGCGACGGCAAGCATCACGGTCCAGAAGCGAAGGCTCCGCGGCACGTGCAGACGCGACCAGGGCTGCGCACCCGCCATCTCGGCAATTACCAGCATCACGCTGCCCGCCACGATTACCACCATCGCAACGGTCCGCGCATAATTCTCTCCCGCACGCATCCGCATCGCGAACAGGCTCAGCGCCGCCGCCGCGAGCAGCGCGCCCGCGATAGCAGCGCGGATGGCGCTCGATCGATCGACCAGCGGAGCCGAGGGCCGAGTCGGCGGCCGCGCCATCACGTCTTCGTCGGGGATACCGCCCTCGAAGGCCAGCGCGGAAACCGGATGGACAATTAGTTCGAGCCACACAAGAGTCACTGGCACGAGCAGCAGCGGCAGGCCCAGAATCGGCGCGCTGAAAGCAACCAGCACCAGCATCACTTTGAAGCCGATCAGATATAGGAACGCGCGCTGAATAGATTCGAGCAGCCTGCGGCCTTCGCGGATCGTGACCGCCAACGCCGAGAAATCGTCGTCGAGCAGGACGATATCCGCCGCTGTACGGGCGATTTCGGTGCCGCGCCGCCCCATCGCAACGCCCAGGTCGGCGCGCCTGAGAGCCGGCGCGTCATTGATCCCGTCGCCGGTCATCGCGACCACTTCGCCGGCGCGTCTGAGCGCCTCGACAATTGCGTACTTCTGCTCGGGCCGGGTGCGCGCGAAAATCGTGCAGCGGTCCACGGCGCGATCGAAAGCGGACGGGCTCAGCGCGTCGAGCTGCGATCCGGTGATGATCTCCGACGCGTGGCCGCCCATCCCGGCGGCTTCGGCAACCGCGTGCGCGGTTAGCGCATGGTCCCCCGTGATCAACTTGAGCTTGATACCCGCGCGGTAGCATAGCGCGACTGCGGCGGGAACCGCGGGCCGCAATGGATCGCGAAATCCCAGCAGTCCGAACAGATGCAGCCCGCGTTCGTCTTGCCAGCGTGCGCCGGTGAACTCGCGCGCCAGTCCGTCACGTCCGGCGACCGCCAGCACGCGCATCCCGACCGAGGCCATCCGGGCGTTTTCGCGTTTGGCGCGGTCAGCTTGATCAGGTGCGATGTCGCAGTGCTCGAGGATACCCTCGAGCGCTCCTTTGGCCACGATTTTCCCGGCGGCCGCGGCGGAGCTTTGCGCGCGTTCGATCCAGACGTGCGACATGTGTTTGCCGGCCGGATCGAATGAGTAATCGTGGACCAGCCGCCATCGCGCATGCAACGCGTCCGCGTCAACTCCGTGCGTTACGCAATGCGCCAGAATCTCGCGTTCCATTGCATCGGCGGGACGCGCCTCGCACGCCAGCGCGGCGGCTTCCAAGAGTGCCGCGTCGGTGCCGTCGCGGTCGAGAGCATCATGTGTCTCGAGCGCGAACTCGCCAGCGGTCAGCGTACCGGTTTTGTCCAGGCATATGACGGTTGTGGAACCGAGGGTTTCAACGCTCGCCAACCGGCGCACCAGAACTCCGTGACGGCCGAGCCGGTACGCGCCAAGGCTGAGGAACAGGGTCAGCACGAGCAGGAATTCTTCGCCGGCGGCGGACATCGCAAGGCTGATCGCGTAGAGGAACGCGCTCGCCGCGGGCACGCCTGCCAGTATTCGCAACGCGAACACGAGCGTCGCGACAACGATCGCCGCCGCGATCATCCAGCCGACGATCCGCGCGGTCCTGCGCTCGAGCGGGGTCGAGCGGCGCGTAACCGCGGCGGTCAGTCGCGCGAGATCGCCATAGCGGGTTTTCGGTCCGGTTGCGGTGACTTCGACCAGTGCATTGCCCTCGAGGACGCGCGAACCCGCGTACACGCGGTTCGGGTCGCCGGGTGCGCCGGCAATCGGCAGCTTGGCGACCGGCTCGGATTCGCCGCTCAATTGGGACTCATCGGCGATCAGATTCGAGCTGGCGCGGACGATCGCGTCGGCGTGCACCACGTCGCCCTGTTCGAGCAGCAACGCGTCGCCGGGAACGACTTCCCGGGTGGGAATATCCACTTCGGTTCCGTCGCGGATGACGCGTGCGCGCGCCGCGACCGCGCCGGCCAGTTTGCGCAGCGCCGCCCGCGAGCGCGCCGCAAGGAGCACATCGACCGCCAGCACCGGAACAATCGCCGCGAGAAGGACATATGAATCGGTGCGCTCGCCGAGCGCATAGTACGCGGCGGCGGCGGCGGCCAGCATCAGCGCCATCGGATCCGCAGCGGTGCGAAGAAAACGCACCACCGGATCCCACCATCGAAGCCGCACGAACTCATTGGGGCCCAGTCGCGCAAGGCGGCGCGCGGCCTCGGCACGGTCAAGGCCGCGATACGAGCGTTGGTCGCCGGTTCGCGTGGCTGCGCGCGCAAGCTCGCCCGATTCGCCCGCCGCGCCCACGTCGGCCACTACTCTCGATGCCAGGTCGCCGCCAGGGTGCCGTCGCTATCCGACCACGAATAGGTCACGCTGCCACCGAAAGCTTTCTCGATTTCGTGGGCGATGCGATGCGCCAGCTTCTGCGAGCTGGTCAGCACCTCGAGGGTCGATCCGTCGAAGTCCGCCGCGACCACGCGGCGTTCGGGTTGCGTGAAGCGCGCCCGCCGCTCGACGTTCGCGATACGCGCGCGGATCGCATCGACGTGGCCGATCAGATACGGCCCGGACAGCGAGACTCGGCCAAAGTACTGTCCCTTGTCCACTTGTTCGCAGGCGGGACAGGTCGCCCAGGTGGCCTGATTCATCAGCGCACGCGTAAGGGGGCGGCGCTCGCGCCAGGTTTTCGAGGTATAAACCGAGCCGCACTTTTCGCAGATCGAAGGGTCAGAGTAGCTGCGCGCCTTGCGCACCACGGGCGGACTCTTGTCCGAGCGCGTGCCGCGCCTGTTGAGACTGCGGATTTTTCCCTTGCCGGTTTCGAGTCGCTCGCCTGTCATCACAGAGTCCTCTTTAGTTGTTTTGCTGGTTCGTGCCGCCGATTCCTGACGATATTCCGGGACCGGTCACGGCTCCATGATCTTTTTTGCCGCATCAACAACATGCAGAAACGCCTTCAGAACGTCGCTCGAGGTCAGAATCCCGACGAGTTTTCCCCGCTCGACAATCGGCAGCCCGCCGATCTTGTTGCGCAGCATCACGCGCGCGGCTTCCTCGACTGAAGCGCCCGATTCGAGCGTCACCACCGGTGCGCTCATCACGGCGTTGACCCGCGTTTCCGCCATGGTGCTGTGATGCGCGCGCAGGTCACGTTCAGTCAGGATTCCAACTATCGAGTCGTTATCGACCACTGGCACGCGGCGAAAGCCGCCTTGCTTCATCAGGCCTTGAACCTTTTCCAGCGTATCACGCGGGCCAACCCTCACCGGCTCCCGCGTCATCAGGTTTGCGATTCTCATTACAGCCACCTCCGGTCGAGAACGCGATCATACAGAGCAATTAGGCTGCCACCGACGGCGGATGACGAACCCATAGGATTCCGAGGCTGGCAGAGGGACAGGCTGAGATTAGGATGCCGGTCGGAATCAGCGAGTTCAACCCGCGATGGTGCATTCGGATACATCGGCGGCGCGCTGTAACGAGCGCCGGGCCGCATCCCGCGGTCGAGGGCGATCATCGCGCGATCGAGCCGGCGCGCCCAGCTTTGCGGCGCAAAGGTGTAACCGGAGGAATCAGGTCGGCGAAAAGTGACGCTAAATGCGCCATCGTCGCAGTGCAGAGCGCGCCGCCGAGTCAATCTAACACCCGTTAGAATCTGGATAAATCCCGGCCGGCGGTATTGGCACAGCCGATGCTCGCGGTATTGACCCTAATGCGTGTGACGAGGCGCCAACTCTCCAAGGAGGCGAAAAACATGCACCGAATGGACATATCAGATTCGTGGCGAGCGCGGGGTGCGATCGATTGGACCATCGCCTTGGCTGTGGCGCTGGTTATGTTAATCGGCCTTCCGGTCAAGAGCGCGCTTGCGCAGGTGAAGCCGGGTGATTTCATTACCCCGGATAACGCTTACAAGGTAAAAGACCTGCTCAGCCCAGGCCAATATCCGCGCGTGCTGAACGGGATGACGATCAAAGTTGTTCCGTCGGCGCGGATTGACTGGCCGCCGCCTTACCAGGAGGCAACCGAGAAATACGCAAGCCAGGTCCGGCTCTCTCCCGATCGGCGAAGCCTGATCGGATACGTCTCGGGCGAACCCTTCCCCGCGGTGGACGCCAACGATCGGGACGCGGGCGTAAAGGTCATGTGGAACGAAATGTTCCGCCCAATTTCGACCGATGATTACGACCTTCGCTACTATGACTGCGACAGTGTGAATTGGGGCAGAAACAAGCCTCACTTTTCCATTTATGACGTCGCGGTGGGCCACTATGCCGGCTACAACGAGGTTGGCCGCACCGAGGTCGATCCTATTCCCACCGACCCGGACTTCCTGACAACCGGGCGCTTGTACATGACCTTCAACGGGCCAATTCTCGCGCCCGCGACCGACCGCGGCGGCCTGGAGTTGAAGTTCCGCTACGCCGACGCGAAACGTTCCGACGATATCTGGAGCTGGACGCCCGGATCACGGCGTCTGCGCCGCCTCAATTACCAGTTGAGCGACACCGCGTCAGGCCCAAACATTTACGATCCAAATCATTGGGAAGGATGGAGCGGCAAAAACCAATTCTACGACTTCAAGTTCCTGGGCGAGAAGACGATGCTCGGCGCGGTGGCGGTCTCTGAAGTGCCGGATCGCCGATGCCCAACCGACGGCGGCGCCAGTCACTGCCCCGACGAGTGGGCCCCACGCCATTACTATATCGTGCAGGCCGTGGCGCGGTTCAATCAAAGTCTCTACTCGAAGGAAATCATTTACGTCGATTCAGAGGCCGACTTTCCGATGTCCGTGGATCTCTACGACCGTACTGGCCAGTTGTTCCTGAATTACACTTCGTGGATGGCCTATAGCGATCGGCCGGAGCCGGGCGCCCGGATCGCGATCTACCCGTTCAAGCGCGAGTTCCAGGTTGGTTCCTCGACGGTCAACATCCAGACCGGCTTCTCGAGCGTCTGTTATCATCCGTCGCGCGACGAACAAGCCCACGATTCATGGTTCATCAACATGGGAGCGGTACAGCGCAACTGGTTCCTGCCCGAGCAGGTAGCGGCAAGCGCCGAAGGCGGCCGCTGGGTTACGGGAAACTAAGCGGACGCGGTGGCGGCTCGAGCCAGGAGTAACTGATGAGTATCAAGCGCGGATTGGTCGGTATCGTGACGGTGGCGGTGCTCGTATGGGCTGCCACCGCCAGTGCCTTTGTTCTCTCCCTGCAGGGCCTCGACGGTGCCGGGCTCAGCAGGAAAATCGGTCAAGTGCTCTATGCCAGCGATGCTAACGGAAAGATCGCCGCAGTCGCGTCGACTGGAGTAACACAAATCGCCGGCGAAACAATTGACGACCTGGGCTTGCCCTCGATGATGCCGGACGGAAGCGTGGTGTTCGCCGCCGAGTTACGCGCGGCCCCTAAAGCTCCGCATTGGGAAATCTTTATCGCCAAGCCTGCTGACTCGCCACCCTTCCGGCTCCGGCGGTTGTTGGATTCGGTTCACGCGAAGTCGGGATGCTCTCCGGTCCTGCGGGTGGATCCCCGTCCCACCGCCGGCGGCTCAGGTGAGATCGCTTTCATGGCCACCGAGGCATCCGGCGCGGACACCCTGTTCCTGTATTCGAAGGGTGTTATCTCCTGCCTTGCGCATGCCGGTGACTACACACTCCAGCATCACCGGATCCGGGTAATCGGATATGGTAGTCAAGGACCCGCCGGAAATGGCGCGGTTGCATTCAACGCCTGGATCGGCGCCGATGCGGGCGCGAGCGATTCCGCGGAACGGCAGGCGGTGCTGCTCGCGTCATCGGCGGGCACCAGCGAAGTGGCAGTACAAGGGAAACTCGGGCCTGATCGGACTCGTTTCGATGCGTTTGGACTTCCCCGCGCGGTTTCCTCTCCCAATGGCGTGAAGGTTGCCTTTGTGAGCAACACGCCCACAGGTCAGGCGCTGTTTCTGTACCACGAAGGCGAGATGACCCGGGTACTTACGACAGGCACTCTCACCGCTCTTGCGCCAATTTCGCATCTGTCGTTGGACCGGCCTGCTCTGACTCCGGGCGGGATGATGGCCGTGCTTGCCGTGTGCGCCCGGCTGCCTGCAATTATCACCATTCGCGACGGCAGTCTGAGTCTTCCCATCCAGCGCGGGCAACTCACACCATTCGGATCCGAGTTCCGATGGCTCGGCGATCCTTCCCTGACCGACGCTGGAGCGCTCTATTTGGGGGCTTCCGATTCGGATGGGAGGAACAAGATCTTCGTGCTCGCGCCAGAGGGCGGGCTGTTCGTTCCGGGTTCGAGCGGCGTGATTTACCAAATCGAGTACAACGAACAGCGCATGGGTTTTGCCGGTTCTCCAATCGCGAACACGCTCAGCATCAATGCTCATGGCGACTTTGCTTATCTGGGGTGAAGAGCCTGCTTGTCCGGAGGAGGAGGATCCCGGGGCCGGTTGGAATCAGCAAGCGTCGCGATAACTGGCGCGTTCGGATACATTTCTGGCTTGGAGGCTGCGCCTGACTGGGCGAGTCGCTGAATTGCGAGCAAGATTCGTGTGCTGCGCCTTTGCTCGCGCACGTCCTCGATGGCACGACAATCGCTATCACTACTATTGTGATGACAGAGACGAGCTGAATGCCATCAAGGAGGCACGACAATGCCTTTTCCATATCGCAGAATTCTTTGCCCGATTGATTTCGACGAAAACTCGCTATCGGCGCTCTCGACCGCGGCCGAGCTGGCCCGCGAGCATGATGGAACGGTGTACGTACTTCACGTGGTTCCGCTGATCGTGCAGCCGACTGCGATGCCGGTCTATGTGGATTTGTACAAGGGCCAGGAGGACGCGGCGCATCGCAAACTCCTGGAAATCGCGCGCAAGCGGCTGGCCGGATTGAAGTACGAACTGATGACCCAGATCGGCGAACCGGCCGGCGCGATCCTCAAGGCCGCGCGCAAGGTGCGCGCCGACGTGATCGTGATGGCAACGCACGGGCGGCGCGGGTTCAAGCATTTCTTTCTCGGCAGTATTGCAGAAATCGTCCTGCGCGAAGCGAATTGCCCCGTTCTGACCACTCGCCAGGAAGCGCCCGATCGCGACCGGGTCAGGACCTGGATGACGGCCAACCCGATCGTCGGCGCTCCCGGGGACAAACTGTCCGAACTCGAAAACAAGATGATCGAAGGCGGCTTCCGAAGCATTCCGATCGTCAAGGACGGGAAGCCGGTCGGGATCGTGACCGACCGCGATGTGCGCAGCCATACCGGCCGCCTCGATAGTGTCGAGGCGGCAAAGGCGATGACTCAGCAGCTAATCACGGTGGCGCCCGACAGCTCGATCCGCGATGCGGCACGACTGTTGCGCGAACGCAAAATCGGCGCATTGCTCGTGATCGAAGACGGCACGCTGGCCGGCATTATCACCACCACCGACGTGCTTGAGGCGCTGGCCGGCGACGAGGAGACCGTGGCGAACGATTGAAAGGTCCAGAGACGATCGGGCGGCGGGCGGTTCGATCGGACACACTTGATTCGATCGGCGTCATCCCGGCATCGTCGCAATTGGCGCGGTAATCTACCGAACGGTTAGTAAGTTCGGATAAAGCGGGCGGTTCCCCCGCCAGCTGCCGAGGCCGGACGTAATCGCGATGGCACGTCCTTTGCGTTATCGGGAAACGCATCTATTCCGATTACCGCCAAGGAGAGCAGTGCCATGCCGCATGTCAGTCCAAGCGTCGAGAAAGCCCTTGATACCCTGAGCGACGTACGCAAGGGGAAGCTGGATTTGAGCTGGATGAACTCGAATCCCACCGGTTGGGGCGTCAGGGCGACGCCGCGCGACGAGCGCGGCCTCGGGCTGGAAGACATCAACCTGGTCGGACAGTATGGCGCCGTGCCGGACCACGGATCGATATACGGCAGCATGGCGCCGCGCGGTTCAGAGATTCCCGACGATATGCCCTCGCTCGGCTGCTACGACATCAACGACAAATCCCTGGTATGGGCCGAAAACGTTGCCCACCTTTACGACGAAGCGGTGGCGCGGCAATGGAGTTCGGCGCGCGACATTCCGTGGGATGAGCTTCGGCCGCAGCGCGATGATCTCGAGAAGGCGATGTGCCAGGTGTGCACCAACCTTGCCGAGATCGAGTTCGTCGCCGGCGACATGCCCGCCAAATGGCTGCATCGCATCAACCACGACTTTCACGAAGTGAAATTGTTTTTGGCCTCGCAAATCTTCGATGAGGCGCGGCATATGGAGGTGTTCCGCAAACGCGCGCTGGCCAACGGCGGCGGCCTGCTGCGCTCCTCACCCGACTCCGAGGAATTGCTGCGCGTGATCCTGGAAGCGCCGAACTTCACCACCGCCAGCGCGCTGATGCACATCCTGGGCGAGGGCTTTGTGCTGACCCTGTTCCGCAACGGCGAGATGTTTGCGCTGTCCGCGGTGGAAAAGAAAATCTTCCGGCTCTGCATGCAGGACGAAGCGCGCCACGTCGCGTACGGCACGATGCATCTGAAGTATTTCCTCGAGAAGCATCCCGAGCGCGAGCCCGAGATTCATGACATCCTGCAACGCGGAGAGGAAGCGACATTCAGCCTCAACCAGACCCAGGACACCGTCGAAGCGCGCGCGATTCTGGCCGGCGGCGGCCTCGAGCATATTGACGAAGGCTTTGCGAAGCTGGGCTACCTGTTCAAGAAGCAGATCCACGAGTACCTGCATCGGCTCAAGATGGCGGGAATCGATCGCACGAGCCGCCTCGCGATTCCACTCGAGCTGCCAATCTGAACGCCTGGCGAATGGGTTATCCGCTTACGGAGGCAACGACTATGACCTGGTATCCCTCGAAAGAGTTTTTTGAAGAGCTGCGCACGCGCGTCAACGCCGACCCCGATCTCTTCCGGCGCCTCGGCACGGTGGACATGACTCTGGTCGTGAAGATCGATTACGACGATTCGAGCGACTGCTTCGAGATCGTGTTCAGCGGCTATCGCTGCACCGGTGTGCGCCATCTGGCCAGCGTCGCGGACGCCGCCAAGGGCTCGATTGTCGTCTCGGGGCCGTATTCGGGATGGCGTGAAATGATCGAGAATATCGCCGCCAACGGACACGCCGATCTCGGGCATACGCTGAACACGCTTACGCTGCTCGACACTCCCCTGCGGATCGAGGCGGACAATCAGCTCGACGCGGATTTATTCTATCGCTATCAGCAGAACCTGCAGGAATTTTTCGACGGCGCCGGGCGCTCCGAGCCGGTCGCCGAATCCGCAACCGTCCACTGAGCCCCGGCTCAGCTCCGGCACCATTCACACTCGCGGCGGGCGTCCTTGGCGATTGGACGCCCGCCGCTCAGTGATGCTCCGGTGCGGGCGATGCCGGCGCGGGAGTCGGAGCGGGAGTCGGAGCGGGAGTCGGCGTCGGTTGCATAGCGGCGGCCGCCTCCGCCGCCGCGGGAATATAGTCGGGCGGGAAAGTCTGCCGCCGCCAGCTTAGCAAGAGCAAGGTCAGCGCCCGCGCGTCTTCGACTGGCATGTTGTAGTCGGGCATCTGCGTGGCCGGTGAAATCCGGCTCGCGTGCATCAGATGCTGCACGTTCCAGTTGAAAAACGTCTTGGGTCCGGTCACGTGCGAGAAATCGTAGAGCTCCGGGTTGGCGTCGCCTTCATAGGTCAGCTCCGGCCCGGCGTTGCCTCCGCGTCCCTCGATACTGTGGCAGAGCATGCATTTGCGCTTGCGCAGCAGCAGCTTGGCCCGATTGATCTCGTCCATGCCCGGGGTGGCTTCGTCGTGGCGGTGACAGAAATTGCACCGCATCTGCATCATCTCGCTCATCGTCAGCCCGGCAGAGGCGGCCAGCGCCGGCGAGATCATCGGATCGATCCATCCCGCGCCGCCGACGTGAGCGGCTTGCGCGTTGGTCGCCCATCCCTGGCCGCCGTGGCACGGAGTGCATCCGAATTTTTCAAACGGATGCCGCGCAATCAGATCGCCGGCTGGATGAGGCGTTAGTGGCTGTCCGAGCGTCGGCGGCAGCACCGCGCTCCAGTCGTAGCCGAGATGGCAGGTGATGCAACGGTCGGTGACGCCGATCTGCGGAATCCAGATTTGCTTGATTCCGGCGGTGAATTTGCGCGCCTCATCGCCCTTGCCATAGTGGCCGAGCATGGCGGGGAATTCGCGCTGATACGGAGCCCACTGCGTGTCGTACTCGTGCCAGAAACCGATCACGACCAGTCCAAAAAAAAGCAGCGACATTGCGACTAACCATCCGAAGTCGCGCGACTCGTAAGATTCCGGAGGTGACTTTTGCGGCTGTTCCATGAATTGATGTGCGCCTCGAATCTGGTTACATCATGGTCGGCATTACGGGTCGGGGCGTCCCCAGCCAATACAGCCGCCAGTACGGTCCCCGCAGAAACACGCCGACGAATATCAGGATGATGACTAGGACCGAGATCGCGGCAAAGATCAGGTTCTGGCGGCGCCGCGTCCGTGCGAACCACACGCCCTCGGCCGTGAGCGGCGCGCGGTCAAGGAAGGGCCATATCGCAAGCACCGCGAACAGGATTCCCGGCACCAGGATGCCGCCCAGCAGCGCGCCGCTTACAGTGTAAGGGCCCAGATGGATCGTCGTTGAGGCGACTAGCTCCTGCAGCCACACGAAATACCACGGCGCCTTGGCGGGGTTGGGCGTCACGGAGGGATTTGCCGGCCCCTCGAGCGGCGCGTTGAACAGCAGCGCGGCGGCCAGCGTCAGGTTGAACACCCCCAGGAACACCAGCATCAGGCGCCGGGTAAGATTCGGCGACGACGCGACCTGATCGCGCTCCTCGAGCTGCATCGAGCTGCGTACCGCGAGCGAGGTGCCGGGAGTGACTCCGAAGATTGAATAGCTCTTCGCCGCCGGAGTTTCGCGCGGCGCTGAAACGCGGGCGTGGCGCAGCGGCTCGATTGCGGCAAGGCCCCCGTCCTTGCGCACTCGCCACATGTGATAGCCAAACAGGATCCACGCGAATACGGGCAGAAAGAATACGTGCATCACATAGAATCGGAGCAGCGTCTGCTGGCCGATCTCGGTGCCGCCCAGGAGAATCAGCGCGAGCGTATTACCGACGACGGGCGCCTGCCGCGCGATTCCGGTCCCTACCGTGACCGCCCAGTAGGCGAGCTGATCCCACGGCAGCAGATAGCCGGTGAATGAGAGCAGCAGCGTCGCGAACAACAGCGCGATTCCCATCAGCCAGTTCATCGCGCGCGGTCCGCGATAGGCCCCGGTGAAGAACACCCGCGCCATATGGATGAACACCACCGCGACCATCCCTTCGGCGGCCCAACGATGCTGATTGCGGAGCAGGCGGCCGAAGCTGACCGCGTACTCGAGATCCTTGATGCTTCCGTACGCGCGTTCGGTTGACGGCACGTAGAAGAACATCAGCATCACGCCGGTGATTGTCAGGATCGCGAATAACGCCGCCGACGCGGTTCCGAGCCAGAACGAGTAGTTGAAGTCCATGCTGGCGCGCGCGACTTTGGCCGGAAACCAGTGCAGCCAGAAGTTGCTGACGATCGCCTCAGACGACTCGCGGTCACTGGCCGGAGACCACGACCACGAAACCATACGCCACAATTTCGCCATTCGTTCGCGCATCGCCGGCTATGCCTTCAGGGTTGGCGGCACGAAGCGGAAGCCGCGTGCGACCGGTTCGGCGGTATCAACTTGCAGGAATCCATCGGGCGACTCATTGGCTTCGAACCACGGCAGCGGCGCGGGCGCGGGACCGCCGATCACAGTGCCATCGGGATTGAAGCGGCTGCCGTGGCATGGGCAATCGAACTCGGTGCCCTTCCACTGCACGTTGCATCCGAGATGAGTACAGATCGCCGAGATGACGTGGAACGCGTTGGCATCGCGGATCACGTACAGGCGATGCGTTGCGTCAAAGGTGTATCCGGGCGGATAGTCCTGCGGCCGCTTGAGCTTGAACTTGCGCGGCGGCTCGTAGAGCACATTAGGAAAAAACGCGCGCCCGGCGGCGCCAATTTGCGCCAGAAAGGCCGCGAGCACGGAACCCTTGCCGACGATTCGCAACAGTCTGCGTCGATCGGTATTCACCGCTCGTTAGTCTCCTCGAACTCAAAGCGTTCCATTTTTATGGCCGAGGTCGGACATCGCACCGCGCACAGCCCGCAGCGGATGCATTTGGCCTCGTCATACAAAAACAGGCTCGCCACCGGCGCCACCGCGACGCCCGCGAGCAGGCCCGGGTCGGCGATATTGGCCGCGTCGCCGAAGTGCAGACAGTGCTCGGGGCACACGTCAACGCATCGGTTGCACAGGATGCAGGCCTGCGAGTTATAGATCGGATGCACGTGGCAGTAGAGGCATCGCGAGGCCTGCTCGCGCGCCTGCTCGACCGAGAGCCGCGACTCGACTTCGGTAATTCCGGTCCGCCGCCCAAGCTCGACGATCGGAATTTCGCGCGCAATCTGCTCGTACTGCGGAATCATCGAATACGTATCAGTGGGCAGCTCTTCTATATTCACATGGAGATGCGGTGTTCCGGCTGGAGCTCCGCGCAGATACGCGTCGATCGATCGCGCGGCGAGCTTGCCCTGCTGGGCGGCGGTAATCAGCATCCCGGGTGGAAACGCGGCGTCGCCGCCGGCAAAGATCCCGGGCGCCTCGGTTGCGAGCGTCAGCGGATCGATTTTGATCGTTCCGCCGGGCGTCGCACCCACGCCGTCGGCAGCGCCCAGAAACGACAAATCCGGCGCCTGGCCAATCGCCAGAATGACCGTATCCGTGTCGAGGGTCATACGGTCGGCGTCGTTGAACTCCGGATGGAACCGGCCCGCGTCATCGAACACGCGGGTGCATCGGACCAGCTCGATTCCGGTCGCGCTGCGCTCTTTCACCAGCACGCGCCTGGGGCCCCATCCGGCCAGGAACTTGACCCCTTCGTCGCGGGCGATATCGAGTTCTTCGCGGCCCTGCGCCGATTTCATCGCCGGCATCTCCGCGCCAGATTCCAGACTGACCACGGTAACTTCGAGCGCGCCGCGCCTTGCCGCCTCGCGCGCGGCGTCGAGTGCGACCCGCATGGTGCCAATTTCGACGACGTGTTCGTCGTCGGAAGCCATCGCGAGTCCCGGAACCATCGCGCGCACGGCGATGCGCGCGGCATCGATCGCAACCAGGCCTCCGCCGATGACGACGACGCGTTTGCCGATCCGGGTGCGATAGCCGCGATTGATGTTGAGCAGATAATCGATTGCCTTGATCACGCCGTCGGCGTCGGAGCCGTCGATTTTCACCGCGCGTCCGCGGCCGGCGCCGACCGCGAGGAACACCGCGGCGAAGCCCTGCGCGCGCAGCTCAGCGATTCCGAAGCCCGGGCCAAGCGGCGTCGAGTAGCGAATCTCGACTCCGAGCGATTCGATTTCCGCGACCTGATAGTCGATTACGTCGCGTGGCAGCCGGTAGGCGGGAATTCCGTAGCGCAGCATCCCGCCCGGATGCGGCATCGCTTCGAAGATCGTGACGCGCCACCCGAGCATCGCGAGATCATGCGCGCACGCGAGTCCCGACGGGCCTGCGCCGACTACTGCGACTTTCGCGGCGTCGGCTGCGGGAGCCGCCGCGGACATCCTGGCATGGCCCGGGGTCGTGCTGCCGCCGCCCATCGAGCCGGCCAGGATTTCGCGCAGATCGCTCGCGGAAAGAGACTCGGGGCCGAACTGCTCGGCGACGAATCGCTTGAGCGCGCGAATCGTTACCGGCGCGTCGATCTTGCCGCGTCGGCACGCGTCCTCGCACGGGGCGCCGCACGCGTGGCCGCAGATCGAGGCGATAGGGTTGGGAGCGCGCGCGACGCGGTAAGCTTCGGCGAAGCGCCCCTCGGCAATCAACTGCACGTAGCGGCCCGCGTCGGTCTTGACCGGGCAGGCGTCAAGGCACGGGACATTTTTCCGGAACCACCACAGGTCGCGTGGCCGCGCATCGATCTTCGCCGCCGCACTCATCGCTACTTCTTGCAGAAGGTGCGTACGTACGCGACCAGGTCTTTGATCTCGCTGTCCTCGAAGCCGTTGCTCCAGGCCTGCATATCGGCGCTCAAGCCGTTGGCGGCGCCGCCGTTCTTGATTACGTTGAACAGTTTGTCGTCGGATTCCTTTTCCATCCGCGCGCAATCGGTGAAATCGCGCGGATGCGTGCTCAGCGTCGCCGCGGCGGGTCCGTCGCCCTTGCCGCCGGGGCCGTGGCATTTGACGCAAAAGGTTTCGTAGTTCTGCTTGGCCGCGGCCATGTCAGCGGCGCGCACGGAAGCGCTTGCACATGCGACGATTGCGGCGGCGGCAAGGATTGGGATCAGTCGCTTCACTATATCCTCCATCGAAGGGTTGAATTGACCGCGGTCGGTTCAGCGGCCGGCTTTGAGGTACTCGAGGATCGCCTGCGCATCTTCCGGCGGGAGATTTCCGAGCGTCCGCATGTGCATCATGATTTGGTCCCATTCATAAGGCGCCTTTTCGGAACCGGGACGCGCGTTGTGGCACTGGTTGCAATAGATCGGCCACAACTCCGCGCCCTCGCGGAACAGCTTTCGATGTTCCGCCGGAGATATCGGTTCGTCAGCCCAAACGATACCACCGAGAGAACCAACGGTCACCACCATTAGCACAATCGCAAAGAATATCTTTCTCATGATCGTTGCTCCCCTCAGAATCCGATCGTGAACTGGCTCAGGAATGCGCGATCGTTGGGCACCGAACCGACCGGCGTCTCGACTCCGGTCGAGGAGACGAACAGACCACCCGCGTGCGGTAGTTCGATATCGAATTCGTTCTGCCACACGATCGAAGGTGCGATCCAATAGTCAAGTCCGAGCGCAACTTCGCGCGAATGGGGAGCGTACAACGCCGGCGATCCGGTTATTCCAAAGTCGGGGACAAGGCCCACTTGGGTGCCGCCGAATCCGGTCCCGGTCGCGCCCGCGATATCGTCGCTGGCAACGCCGCGTTGATTGACGCCCGAGTAGCGTACCAGCGGTTCCAGCCGATGAATAAAGTCGTTGACCTCGGTCGGAACCATCGGTGCATTAACCTGGTTCAGGAAGTAGCCGAATTGCAGGTACCATCCCTGGCGATGATCCGTGCCCATTCCGGAGGGCATCTGCCGGTATGCCTCGAGCCATTCGCCGCGAGCCTGGAAAGAGTCCTTGAAGTAATTGAAATCGACACCCCAGGAATTGAACCAGTTGCCATTCATCCATTTGCCGTTATAGGTCGATGCGCCCAGCTCGAGCCGGCCCATCTCGGCCTCGATCGGCAACGGATAAACGCGCAACCGCGCGCCGATTGATTTGCCGTTAGTCTGGCTCGACGCCACCGACGAAGGTCCGCCGACCGCCGCGCCCATCACCGGCTCGCTGAAGGTCGGACCGTTTCCGCCCCAGACCGTGTAGTCGAAATCCTGGCCGAGCTTTCCCCACTGCATCCCGCCGCGGAGCTGGAGCCCGATCTCGCCGCCCGGAACGACCGCTTCAACGCCGAACGGGAGCGGGGCTGTGATAAAGCGGTTCACCCACATTGGGCTTTGCGCTTCGTACCAATCGCCGAACGGTTGATCGTAGAGACCCGCGACCAGCGTCATGTACTTGTTGAGAAAAATCTGGAAGTCGGCGGTCGAAAGATCGGTTCCGGTTCCACTGCTTCCGAAGCCAGCGCTAAAAACACCCTGGAACAGTATCCAGTCGGTTGGCCGGTACAGAATCATCGGCTCCCAGTCGAACATGAAAGTGTTCTGACTGGCGTGATGAAGACCGTCGATCGAGCTGCTCTGCTGATCATAGACGAACTGCCCCGCCGCGGCGCCGGTTATTGTGAACGAATGAGAGCCGACGTAGCGGTTGAACGCTTCACTGAAGTCGGCCGGCGGAATCGGCGCGTTAACCTTGGCTTGCAGAGTCTTGACCTGCGCGGTGGTCTGCTGCAGCTCGAGGGTCGTCGCCTGCAGCTTTTGATCGGTGTTGCGCAACTGATCGGCCGTCGGCTGAGTTTTCGCGTTGTGCGTTTCGAGTTCGTTCACCTGCGATTCGAGATGCTGGATCAGTGCGCGATCGGTTTTGCGCTCCGCGCGCATCTGACGCATCTCGCGCTGGATCTCCTTAAGCGAGGCCGCATCGCCCGCGCCTGAATCCTGCGCCAGTGCGCGCCCCGCTCCCGCGAAAACGGCGAGGCTCAATACCATCGAAAGCGTGATGAGAAAGCGCCTTGTTCGCATACTGACTCCCCCGTGGCGATCATGGATTTGGCTCACTGCCGGGGGGAGCAACAACCGTGCCTTCCCCCGGATCATTACAGTTGCTTGCGCGTTTCACGGTCCCGAAAGAAATCGCTTGCTGATGTTGCCCAGCTATACTGATTGGACGTTGAAACATCAACAAAATCGATCATGCTAAAGTGCAAATCTCTCATGAGATGTTGCCGATGGCGACATTTCGCGCGCTATGCGATGCCTCAATCGGCATCAGCGTTCACTGCATCTCAACGAACGCATGGAGGAGATCTCCAGTCGAGATAATTCCCACCAGATCTCCATCCTTCAGGACCGGCAGCGCGCCGATCTTGCGTTCGCTGACCAGCCGCGCCGCATCCAGAATTGAAGTTGACGGTGTTACGGTCAGAACTTCGCGGGTCATAACCTTTCCGACTTTAATGGGTATCGTTTGGCTGTGATTTGCCCTCACGTCGCGATCGGTGATGACGCCGACCAGCTTACCCGCGCTCACGACCGGCATCGTGCGGAATCGTCCCTCGTGCATCTTTACCGAGACCGTGGACAAGTTATCGTCTGGCGAGGCGGTGACCGGATGCGCGGTCATCCAGTGGCCGACTGCGAGCCGGTCGATGTGCGAATCTCTGGCCGTCATGATTGGGCACCGAACCCTGCGCATCACCGTCTCGGCGACGCTGCCGAGTATCAGGCGCGAGAGTCCGCGCCGTCCGTGCGTGGTCATCACCAGCAGGTCGGCGGGAAGTTGATTCGCGGTCGCGATGATTATCGCGGCCGGATCGCCAAGCTCGACGACGATCTCGCTTTTGAGGCCGCCGAGATGCTTGTGCGCCAGTTCGGCGAGCTTCCAGCGGGCGGCGTCCACTTGCGACTTGTACAATTCAGCGGATAACGCAATGGCCTCCGGCCTGAGCACGACAGGAACCACATGAAGAACGACGATCTTCGCGTCGTTCTGGCGCGCGAGCGGCTCGGCGATATCGAGGGCAATCGCGACGTTGTCGTCCAGATCAACGGGGCAAAGAATTTTCCTCAAGCTCGGCATCCTGACGAACTCCTTCAATCTCGAAGTGAGCGAAGGTCGTGCCATCGCGAGCGTGGAGATTTTTCGGTCGAGCTGCCTCTTACAGCTACAGAATGGAGCCACACTGTGGCGCTGATCGCCACAGCCATCGCTCTCACCCTGCAATACGCACCACGCGGAATCGTGCGCCGCGGCACTATTGCAATTGGCAGACTCCTTGCGTCTGACTGCCCGGGATAAGCCGAGGTACATCTCATGGAAGCGTCGGGTAACCGAGCGGCGGATAATGTGGCGATTATCCTGGCGGGCGGTGACGGGACGCGGCTGCGGTCTCTGACCAGGAAAATTTCGGGTCAGGAGGTGCCTAAACAATTCTGCCCGGTGCTCGGCGCAACCACGCTGCTCGAGCAGACGCGTCATCGCGCGTCCCTGATAGCAGGACGGTCGCGGACGTTGACGGTGCTTACCCGCGCGCACGAACGCTTCTACGCGCCGATTCTCGCCGATGCTCTGGCTGATAGCATGGTGATACAGCCCGAGAATCGCGGCACCGCGCCGGCGATTCTCTACGCGCTGCTGCGCATAGCGCGAACGATGCCGGCCGCGACCGTCGCGCTGCTCCCGTCGGATCATTACGTCAGCGACGACCGCAAATTCGCCGAACAGATCGCGCTCGCATTCAACGCCACCCGGGTTCGACCGGAGTTGACCGTGTTGATCGGTGTCGCGCCAACCGGACCAGAGATCGGGTATGGATGGATCGAACCCGCGCAGTCGTTTGGAGGAGATGCGGCGGCGGTGTTCCGGGTCCGGCGTTTCTGGGAAAAGCCGTCGCGCGAACTCGCGCTGGAGTTGTTCAACCGCGGATGCCTGTGGAACAGCTTTGTGATCGTGGCGCGCGTCTCGACCCTGCTGGGCTTGATCATGGTGGCGGCGCCGCCGCTGTATGCCTCGTTCGCACAGATTCGCAGCCGCCTTGGCACGCCGTTCGAGGAGCGCGCAATTGCCGCGCTCTATGCCAGCCTGGAGCCCATCAACTTCTCCAAGCAGATACTTGAGCGCACATCATTCAACCTGGGGGTGCTGCCGATGCGCGGAGTGGACTGGAGCGATCTGGGCGAGCCGCATCGCGTGATGGAGGTGCTAGCCCGTATCGGCGCGAGTCCCCGCTGGGCGGCGGCCTGAACCGCCAGTTCGCGAGCAATCTCGGAGCCTCGCTGAAAAATCATTGGCGCATGGCAGTGGTGCGGATTGTGCGTTTGCGATGAAATGGTAACGTTCAGCAGACGCGCATGGCAGTCCAGCAAGACGATACCGCGCCAAAGCCACCGGCGCCGCGCCAGACGCCTCCCCAGGGGGTCTGGTGGTGGTGGCTGATTCTGACCGCGTTCCTGATTTGGAACGCGATTTCGCTGTGGCCGCGCTCGAAACCCGAACTTGAAATTCCCTACTCGGGGTTTGTCGCGCAGGTGCGTGCCGATAACGTTGCAAAGGTACATATTGTTGGTGATTCGATCACCGGCACATTCTTGAAACCTGTGCTCTCGCCCGCGCCTAAAGCGGCGCAGCCGCCAAAGGTCGAGCCCGCGCCTGCTCCCGAGCCTGCGGTACCGGCGAAGCCTGCGCCCCCGCCGACACCATCGGAACCCGCGATTTCCTACCTCGCCTTTCATACCACCTTCCCTGTTGCGGTCGGCGATCCCGGCCTGATGGCGCTGTTCTTAAGCCACAAGGTCCTGGTCGACGTGTCGCCGAGCTCTGCGCCATGGTTTGTCGGATTCCTGCTCGAATGGCTGCCCGTAATGCTGTTGATTGGATTTTTCTGGTGGATGAGCAGCCGCGCGGGTCGCGGACAATCCGGAATGTTCGGCATCGGCCGGATGAAGGCCCGACGCTATAGTAGCGAAGCTCCGAAGGTGACCTTCGACGACGTGGCCGGTGCCGACGAAGCCAAAGCCGAGTTGCAGGAGGAGGTCGATTTTCTAAAGCACCCGAAGAAATACCATGACCTCGGAGCGCGCATCCCAAAAGGAGTCCTGCTGGTCGGAGCGCCCGGGACTGGAAAAACGCTGCTGGCGCGCGCTGTCGCCGGAGAAGCGGGAGTTCCATTCTTCAGCCTGAACGCTTCGGAGTTCGTCGAGATGTTCGTTGGAGTGGGCGCCAGCCGCGTGCGGGATTTGTTTCGCCAGGCCAAGGCATCCGCTCCCGCAATCGTATTTATCGACGAACTCGATGCGGTCGGACGGCGGCGCGGCGCGGGCCTTGGCACCGTCAACGACGAGCGCGAACAGACTCTTAACCAGTTGCTCGGCGAACTCGATGGCTTCGATGAGCGAATCGAGGTGATCATTCTGGCCGCCACCAATCGGCCCGACGTTCTCGATCCGGCGCTGCTGCGGCCGGGGCGCTTTGATCGCCAGGTGGTTATCGGATTGCCGGATCGCAAAGGGCGCGAAGGCATTTTGCGCATCCACTCGCGCAGGCTGCATCTGGACGCAAGCGTGGATCTCGCTACTCTGGCCCGCAGCACGATCGGGATGAGCGGCGCCGACCTGGGCAATCTCTGTAACGAGGCCGCGCTTACCGCCGCCAGGCACAATCACGAAACCGTCACCATGGCGGATTTCGAAGAGGCGCAAGATCAGGTCCGCCTCGGCGCCGCGCAGCCGCATCTGGTCGATCCCGCGGAGCGCCGCGTTATCGCCTATCACGAATCGGGGCACGCACTCGTGGCGTGGCTCACGCCCCAGGCCGACGCCGTACACAAGATTACGATCGTACCTCACGGGCAGGCGCTGGGCCTGACCGAGCAGATTCCCGGCGAGGAGCGGCACAACCTCAGCCTCGCCTACCTCAAGGCGCGGCTGGCGGTGATGCTCGGCGGACGCTCGGCCGAGGAGTTAGTATTCAACGAGGTGACCACCGGAGCCGAGAACGACCTCGTTGAGGCTACCCGGCTTGCGCGGCGGATGGTCACGCGATGGGGTATGGGCACACTTGGCCCGGTGGCGTTCAAGACCGACGAGCAGCAGCCGTTTCTGGGCTATGAGATTTCGCAGGGTCGCGACTACAGCGAAGCCACCGCGGCCCGTATCGACCAGGACGTTCAACGCCTGATCGAGGAAGCTCACGACGACGTTCGCCGCCGACTGACTGATGCGCGAGCGCTGCTCGACGCGCTGGCCGCGGCGCTGCTGCGCGAAGAGACCGTCGGTCCCGAGGAGTTAGCTCAGATCCTCGGTGCCCGGCCAGCGGCGGATGAACCCGCGCAGCGCGCGCGTCCGGAGTCCGTCCGGCAAGTGAAGTAAAATTCGCCGCATCGTCTCGATCTTAGTAAAGCCGCCTGCGAAAGAGCCATCCCGCCATCGTCAGGGTCGCGAGCCCGATTAGCAACATCGGCCAGTACAATGGCAAGAGCGAATAGGTCGAAGCGCGCTCCAAAAAGACCCCCCGTACCACTATCAGGAAGTAGCGCATCGGATTGATGTAGGTCATATACTGCACCGCCGGCGGCATGTTGGCGATCGGAGTGGCGAAGCCCGAAAGGATGACCGCGGGCACCAGGAACATGAAAGTGCCGAGCAACGCTTGCTGCTGTGTCACCGCGAGTGACGAGATCATCAGCCCAACCCCGATTACTGACAGCAGGAACAGGAACATCCCGATGTACAGCGGTGCAAATCCTCCGCGCAGCGGCACGCCGAACCACAGCACGCCAGCGGCGATGATGACGCTCGCCTCGAAGCTTCCGATGAGAAAGCCCGGGATGCTTTTGCCGAGCAGGATGTCGATCGGGCGCAACGGTGTTACCAGCAATTGATCGAAGGTCCCGGCTTCGCGCTCGCGCGCAACCGAGAGCGCGATGACGACGAGCGTAACCACCAGGGTCAGGAGCGCCACGATGCCGGGAATGATGAACCATCGCGATTCGAGATTCGCGTTGTAGCGGGCGCGAATATCCAGTGTGGCCGGCGGATTGAATCCGCCATGGTCTGCAGCCCATTGGGTGTCGAAATCGGCGAGGATCGTGCTCGCGTAGCCCATCACCAAGAGCGCGGTGTTGGAGTTGCGCCCGTCAAGGATAATCTGCACGCGACCCGGCGTGCCGGTCAGCAGATCGCGGCTGAAGCGCCGGTCGATGTGCAAGACCATCAGCGCCTGGCGCCGGTCGATTAGCGGCGCGACTTCGGCGTCGCTGTGGAGGCGCGCGATCTCCTGGAACGTCGGGGCGCCCTCGAAGCGTGCGACCAGATCGCGCGACGCCTCGCTTGGATCCTCGTTGTAGATCGCGAACGGGACGTGGTTCAGGTCAAACGTAGCCGCGTAACCGAACACCATGAGCTGGATGATCGGCGGCGCCAGCAGGACGAAGCGGCTCCTGGAATCCCTTAGCAGGGCGAGCAGTTCCTTGATGACCAGTGCGACGACCCGGTTCAGCATCGCCTTCATCACTCGAGACTCTTGCGGGCCATAAGCCGCGCCATACCGAGGAAGATCGCCGCCATTACCAGCAATGCGATGATATTCGGCACGGTCACGGACCATACGTTGCCGGCAAGGAATACACTCTGCAGGATAGTCACGAAATAGCGCGCCGCGACAATATGAGTAATCCACTGTATAACGACAGGCATGCTGTGGAGATCGAATATGAAACCGGACAGCATGAACGCCGGCAGGTAGGTTACTATGATCGCGATTTGACCGGCCACGAACTGGTTCTTGCTGACCGTCGATATCACCAGCCCCATCCCGAGCGCGCACAACAGAAACGCTCCCGACGACGCCATCAATACCCATATCGAGCCGCGCAACGGGACCGCGAATAGCCACAACGCCATCATTACCGACAGAATCATTCCGCCCATGCCGAGAACGAAGTATGGAACGAGCTTGCTCAGGATAATCTCGTGAATGCTGGCGGGAGTGACCAGCAGTGCCTCCATCGTGCCGCGTTCCCATTCGCGTGCCACCACCATCGCGGTCAGCAGTGCTCCGGTCAGAGTCATGATGACCGCGATGAGGCCGGGGACGATAAAGTCGGTGCTGGCCACGGCGGGGTTGAACCAGATCCGCACGTCGGCCTGGACCGGGGTCTTCAGCCGCAGCCCCTGGCTGGCATAGAACTGCGCGATCCAGTTAGCCCAGACCTGCTGGATGTAGCCCTCGATAATGCGCGCGTTGTTGGCGTCAACGCCGTTGACGATCAGCCCAATCGGGGCATTGCCCCCGCTCAGCATCTGGCGGCTGAAGTTGCTGCGCAGCCATACGATCCCTTCGACGCGTCGCGTGTTCATCGCGGCGTCGGCCTCCTGGATGGTCGCGAAGCGGACCGGCACGAAGTAGGGCGACTGAAAGAATCCCGCGATGAAGTTCGCAGTGTCGCGATTGGGCTGCTCAACCACCAGCGCGAGCGGCACCCGCTTGGCATCGAGCGAAACGCCATAGCCGAAAAGCAGAAGCAGCACCACCGGCATCACGAAGGCGATCGCGATGCTCGAGGGATCGCGCAGTATCTGGAGCGACTCCTTGCGCAGCAGTCCGCGCAGTCTCATTATCAACTCGCGATTCATGCGGCGGCCTCGACGCGATGACTCTCGGACTCGGTAATGAGCGCGACAAAGGCGTCCTCCATGGTCGGGTTCGGGAGCGCATCGGTGGTGAAGCGCGCCTTCATTTCCTCGGAGGTTCCTTCGGCGAGAATCCGGCCCTGCGCCATTATGACTAATCGGTCGCAATACTCGGCTTCTTCCATGAAGTGAGTAGTGACCATGATCGTGATTCCGCTCTCGGCGAGCGCGTTGATCCGGCGCCAGAAGTCGCGCCGTCCGAGCGGATCGACGCCGGAGGTCGGCTCGTCGAGAAACAGGATGTCGGGCTGGTGCATCAGCGCCACCGCGAGCGCGAGGCGCTGCTTGAAACCAAGCGGAAGATCGCGGCTGGTCGCGTCGGCGAACGGAGCGAGCTCGAATTCCTCGAGCGCCCATGCGAGACGCGCGCGCTGATGGTCTCCGGAAAGTCCATAGACGCTGCTGAAGAAGCGCAGGTTCTGCAACACCGAAAGGTCGCCATACAGCGAGAATTTCTGCGCCATGTAACCAATGCGCCCGCGCGCGCGCGCCGCCGCGCGGCGCAGATCGAGCCCCGCAACCTGCACGGTGCCTTCCGAAGCCGGCAGCAGACCGCACAGCATCCGGAACGTGGTCGATTTGCCAGCGCCGTTGGCGCCCAAAAGACCGAAAATTTCCCCGCGCCGGACCGTGAAAGTTACGTCGCGGACGGCGTAAAAATCCCCGAAGCGGCGGGTCAGGTTGCGCACCGCGATCACGTCAGGCGCCCCAGCTCCGCTCGCTCGCGGCGCTGCGCCGGGCGCGTGATTCGCGACGGGTATGTCACGACCGTCGGGTCCTTTGAGCAGGCTTACGAAGCTGTCTTCGAAGCGCGGGGCAACCGGCGCGATCTCGACCGCGTATTCGCCACCGACCAATTGCTCGGCGGTTGGCGGCGTCGCCTGTTCGGTAACGACGCGAACTCGAGAGCCCTGAATTATCGCGTCCAGAACTCCCGGCGCTCTGCTCACCCGCTCCTGGAGCGCGCGCTTTGAGATGCCCGGCGCGAAGACTTGAAAGCTCCGGCCCGCGAGCTTGCTCGTGAACGCGGCCGGATCGTCCTGGCCGAGCAGCTTGCCGTCATGCATCAGGATGACCTCGGTACAGCGCTCGGCTTCGTCAAGGTACGCGGTGCTGAGCAGGACCGTTGCGCCGCGATCGGCGACGAGGCGATGGATTATCGCCCACAGTTCGCGGCGCGAGACCGGATCGACGCCAACCGTGGGTTCGTCCAGCAGCAGCAGCGGCGGCGAGCCGACCAGCGCGCAGGCAAGGCCCAGCTTCTGCTTCATTCCACCGGACAGACGGCCGGCAAGCCGGGTTGTGAAAGGTGCAAGCCCGGTCATCCGCATCAGATCGGCGTATCGATCAGGCCGCTCGGCGGGGCCGACGCCGTGCAGGTCGGCGTACAGGTCAAGGTTCTCCTGCACGCTCAGGTCATCGTACAGGCCGAAGCGTTGCGGCATGTATCCGATTATCGATTGAACACGCTGCGGCTCGGCGGCGACGTCTATTCCGAGCACCGTGATTTTTCCGGCGTCGGCAGCGAGCAGCCCGGCGGCCAGGCGCATCAGGGTGGTTTTGCCCGCGCCGTCGGGACCAATCAGTCCGGTTATGATCGCGCGCTTGGCCACGATACTAACCTGGTCGAGCGCCTGAGCCGTGTGCGCGGCTTCCTGAAAACGCTTGCTGACGGACTCGAGCCGCAGCGCGACTTCAGCGGATTTCGGCTTGTCCGTCGCGCTGACTTTGGTTTCCGCATCCAAGGCCGTTTACCTGGTTTGCGTTCGGGATCGGTTGATCGAGCGCGACCGTCACCGTCGCGGGCATCCCGAGCCTGAGTTCATTTTGCGGATTGCAGGCGTATACGCGCACTTGGTAAACGAGCCGCGTCCGCAGCTCGGGCGTCTCGACGTTCTTGGGCGTGAATTCGGCGGTCGGCGATATGTAGCCGATCCATCCATTAAAAATCTTGCCGGGAAAGCTGTCGGTCGTGATCGACGCCTTCATACCCAGATAGATTCTGCCCAGGTAAATCTCCGGAACGTATGCGCGCACCCATAGCGGATTGGTCAGCGCCATCGTGAAGACCGGCACTCCCGGCGACGCCATATCGCCCGGCTCGAGGATGCGGTCTTCGATTACGCCGACCGACGGCGCGTAAAGTTTCGTGTCGTGGAGTTCGCGCTCAGCCAGCGCCAGCGCCGCCTCGTCGGCTTTGAGCAGCTCGCTGGCGGCGTTGATATCTTCGATCCGCGGTCCTTTGACGGCCAGGATATAGGCTTGGTGCGCGGCTTCGTAATTTCCCCGAGCCGAATTCATCTGCGCGATCGAGTCGTCGAGGGTCTGCTCCGGGATGACAAGATGCCGCCGGAGTTCGAGATTGCGATGATAGGTAATCTCGGCGTCGCGAAGCGTCGCCTCCAGCGCCTGCATCGTTGAGCGCGCCTGTACAATCTCTTCCGGGCGCGAGCCGTTTAGCATCCGGGTCAGAACCTGGCGCTGGTTGGCCGCCTGCTTTTCGGCCTGCTGCGCGGCGGCCGCGTAGCGCACGGTTTCCAGTTCGGCGATCAACTCACCCGGATGGACATAATCGCCTTCCTGCACCAGCATCCGCGTGATGCGTTCGTTGTCGTTGAATGCGAGCTGGGCTTCGCGGATATCGACATTGCCGTAAAGCGTCAGCGACTTCTGCGCTCCGGCATACTGCCAAATCAGGAACCCGTAAGTCGCAGCGCCCGCCAGGATCGCCGCCGCCGCGATCGACAACACCACTCGACGTCGGCTGAATCGGGATTCCTGAGCCGTTTCGGGACTCATGGGAACGTCCATATCGGTCAAGAGGAGCAACGGCGATGCCAATGGCGTGACTGGTCGCCGGTGCAATAAGCGCCGGCCCGACGCCCTTCAATCGCGGATCAAACCGTCCGATGACTCCGATCGATACATCCAATGCACTCGAGATCGGGGACCTGGCGGCCGCCGCGACGACCGCTTTCAGCGCCATGCAAGGCTCAGGAAAAACAGCGCGCCCGCGATCGTGATGATTATCGGGCCGGTCGGGCGATGAATCGAAGCGGCGATCAAGGTTCCGAGAAGCGTGGAAGCGACCGAAACACCCACGGCGATCGCCAGCATTCCATTGATGTTGCGGGCGATGCGCTTTGCGGTTGCGGCCGGGATGATTATTAACGAACCCATCAGCAGAACCCCAAGGTAACGCAGACCGAGTGCGACGGTCAGCGCGAAAGCGGCAAGATAGGCCAGGTTCAGGCGTCGCACGTTGATTCCGGAGGTGGCCGCGACTTCCGCCGAGACCATCGAGATCAGCAGTCGATCTCTGGCGAACAGCATGAACGCGATGACTGCCGCTCCGCCCACCAGACCCACCGTCGCCTCGGTGTTCGACAGCGCGCCCGGGGCGCCAAACAACGCATCGATCAACTCCTCACCCGAAGCCATCATGCTGCCGATCGCCAGCGCGAGCGAAAACACCACACCGGTGATGGTTTCGGTCGATATTCCGGTGCGGTTCTCGACTCCCCAAATGATTAACGCGCCGAGCATCAGGGCCGCGACCGCGCCGAGCAGCGGATTAAGCCGCATGACAAGGGCCAAACCGATGCCGGGCAGGGCGACGTGCGAAAACGCGTCGGCTGCCAGCGTCATTTTGCGCATCACGGCAAAGCATCCGACCGTCCCGGCCGCGACTGCCATCTCGGTTGAAAGCACCAGTGCCCTAGTTTCCATTGCTCTCGTGAATGTGGAAGGCGATCGGCGTGCCGTAGATTTCTTTCAGTCGATCGGGGGTAAGAACTTCTTCGGGTGGGCCCATACGAGAGTCTCCGCGTCGCAGGCACAGCACCTGTGAGGCGTAGCCGTAAACGACGCTCAAGTCATGGGAGATGAACAGGATCGTCACCCCGTCATCGGTCTGGAGCGAACGCAGCGTATCATTGAGCTTCTCCTGCCCGGGCGCGTCCATCCCGGCTGCAGGTTCGTCGAGCAGCAATGCATCGGGATGCCCAATTAGCGCGAACGCAATGAGCAGCCGCTGAAACTGTCCGCCCGACATCGTGCCGATCTGCTGATGGAGCAGGGCGGGTTCCAACCCTACCCGAGCCAGCACGCGCAGCGGCTCGTCCCTGCTTGCGCGCGCGACAGAAGTTCTTGCGCGCAGAAAATCGTTCGCGGTGATGGGAAGATCGCGCTCGATATCAAGCTTCTGCGGCACGTAACCGATTTTGGTTCCCGGCGTCCAGCGTACGGATCCCGCGTACTGCTGAACTCCGATCAGCGCCCGGAACAGGACCGTCTTGCCCGCGCCGTTGGGTCCGATGACCGCCAAAGAACTGCCGCGCGCGACCTGAAAGGTCAGATTGGAGAAAACTTCAGCCGAGCCGAAACGGACCGCCAGCCGCTCAACCTCGAGAATCGTCGAATTCTTCACGCTGCGGATGCCCCGGCAAGTCGGGATTTGCGCGCGCCTAGTCGGACGAGGGCAGTGGCTTTGCTTCTTTGATCTTCATCGGCGCGTCGCAGCATTCGAGGGTGCCGGCGCCGGCCTTGTTGCACAGAACTTCGGTTCCGCACTTCTCGCATAGATACCGTTTTCCAAGCGTCGGCATAAGTACCCTCAGTCAGATTTGATTGGAGCACGGGCCTTAACCCGGCCTCGACAGACCGCGATTGTGATGTCGGCGACCTGCGAGCGCAACTCCAAATTCACGCCGCCCCGCATCGTTCTTCCCGCTTCGCAAGCAATATCATCGAGCGACAGGATCCCGACCAGTGAGCCGTCCTGGCCGGTCACCGGCAGCCTGCGAAGTCCCGTCTCGGCCATCGTTCTCATCGCGGCCGACAGGTCGTCATCGGCGTGGCAGGTGACAATCTTATGCGACATCGCGCCCTCGACGGTCATCTCCTGAAGGCGCTTGCCCTGCGTGTAGGCGGCCATGCAGATGTCGCGGTCGGTGAGGAATCCGACCGGGCGGGATTGCTGGTCAACGACCGGAACGGCGCCACAGGTATTTTCCCACATGACTTGGGCGCCCTGGTTGAGGCGGTCCTGCGGATGACAGGTTTTGACCTCGCGATTCATCATGTTTTCGACTTTCATCGCGTCATCCTCCGTTGCTTTGCACTCTCATCATCGAGCTAGAATCGAGGAGCTAAAATCGAGCCAACTCGAACGAAGGCGGTTTCACGTGCCGATGAGCTTGCGCAAGCGGCGCGATGCGTCTTTTGGGTGCATCGCTTGACTGGCGGTTGTGCCGTTTGGTCGGTTCGCGGCGGCGCCGTCGGCTTTGCGAGACATCGCAATTCGCGCGCGAACCAGCGGCACGCCGATTGCTCTCGATACATCGTCGCTCTCAATCTCCGGCGCGTCACACCGATTAATGGTTTTGGACATCAGCTCCGGGGACTATCGTTAATGATAGTATCGACGATCTCTGGCGAATCGCGAGCGGAAAGGTGAATCAGATGGCTGACGGAGAGAAGATCGATCCGAAAGCGGGCGCATCGCCGCTGAGCGCCGACGAATTGCGCAAGATCGACGCTTACTGGCGCGCCTGCAATTACCTGTGCGTCGGGATGCTGTATCTGCGCGACAATCCTCTTCTGCGGGAGCCGCTTCGCGCCGAACATATCAAGCGCCGCCTGCTCGGACATTGGGGATCCGATCCGGGCCAGTCGCTGGTCCTGGTCCATCTGAACCGCCTGATCAAAGCGCGCGATCTGAATGTGCTCTATATCTCCGGCCCGGGCCACGGAGCGCCCGCGGTGCTGTCGAACAGCTACCTCGAAGGAACCTACTCCGAGATCTATCCCGATCGGAGCCAGGACGAAGAGGGGCTGCGTCAATTTTTCAAATTGTTTTCCTTTCCCGGCGGTATCGGCAGCCATTGCACGCCTGAAACCCCGGGCTCGATTCATGAGGGTGGCGAACTCGGCTACAGCCTCTCGCATGGGTTCGGCGCGGCCTTCGACAATCCCGACCTGCTCGTGGTTGCGATGGTTGGCGACGGCGAGTCGGAGACCGGCCCGCTCGCGACCTCGTGGCATTCGAACAAATTTCTGGACCCCATCCGCGACGGCGCGGTTTTGCCGATCCTGCATCTGAACGGATACAAAATCGCGAACCCCACCGTGCTGGCGCGCATTCCGCACGAGGAACTCGAGGCGCTATTCAATGGCTATGGGTACGCGCCCCATGTCGTCGAGGGCGACGATCCGCTTGCGATGCATCAGAAGATGGCGGCCACGCTGGAACGATGCATCGGCGATATCCGATCGATCCAGGAGCAGGCTCGACAAAGCGGCGTGGCGGGGCGACCGCGTTGGCCGATGATAATTCTGCGGTCGCCGAAAGGATGGACGGCGCCAAAAGAGCTCGATGGGCATCGGATCGAGGGTTCGTGGCGCGCGCATCAGATTCCGATCCTGGACGTTGCCGCCAATCCCGCGCATCTGAAAATTCTGGAAAGCTGGATGCGCAGTTATCGTCCCGAGGAGTTGTTCGATCGCGCGGGAAAACTCGTCGCCGAACTTGCCGAGCTTGCGCCACGCGGCGCCCGCCGGATCAGCGCCAACCCTCACGCCAACGGCGGGCTGTTGCGAAAGCCGCTGCGGATGCCGGAATTTCGCGACTACGCCGTCAAAGTCGAGCATCCGGGCCGCGTCGAAGCCGAGAATACGTATGTGCTGGGAACCTTTCTGCGCGACGTGATGCGCGAGAACATGCACAGCTTTCGCGTCTTTGGTCCCGATGAAACCGCGTCGAACCGGCTTCAGGCAATCTACGAAGTGAGCAAAAAAACCTGGCTCGCCGAGCGCAAGCCCGAAGACGACGACGGCGGCGACCTGTCGCCCGACGGCAGGGTGATGGAAATGCTGAGCGAGCATAACCTCGAGGGCTGGATGGAGGGCTACGTCCTGACCGGCAGACACGCGCTGTTCTCGACCTACGAGGCGTTTGCGCACGTGATCGACTCGATGGTCAATCAGCACGCCAAGTGGCTCGAGAAATGCCGCAGCGAAGTCGCGTGGCGGGCGGCGGTGTCGTCGCTCAACATCCTGATCAGCTCGACGGTCTGGCGTCAGGATCACAACGGCTTTACCCATCAGGACCCGGGTTTTATCGACGTGGTTACCAACAAGAGCGCATTGGTGACGCGAATCTATCTGCCGCCTGACGCGAATTGCCTGCTCTCCGTTGGCGATCACTGCCTGCGCAGCACCAACTACATAAATGTGATCGTCGCCGACAAGATGCCGCATATCCAATTTCTTGATATGCAGTCGGCCGAGCGCCATTGCGCACAGGGCCTGGGCCTGTGGGAATGGGCTTCCACCGATCAGGGCGCCGAGCCTGATGTGGTAATAGCCAGCGCGGGCGACGTGGTGACGACTGAGGCGCTGGCGGCGACCGCGATTCTGCGCGAACGGTTTCCCGATTTGAAGATTCGTTTCGTCAACGTCGTCGATCTGTTCAAGCTCGAACCGTCAACCGAGCATCCGCACGGCCTCAGCGATCGCGATTTCGACAGCTTGTTCACGATCGACAAGCCGGTCATATTCAACTTTCACGGCTATCCGTGGCTGATTCACAAGCTCGCATACCGGCGCGCCAATCACGCCAACCTGCATGTGCGCGGCTACAAGGAATTCGGAAGCATCAATACTCCCCTGCAACTGGCTATCAGTAATCAGGTGGACCGCTTCAATCTTGCGATCGACGTAATCAATCGCGTGCCGCGTCTGCAGGGAAGCGGCGCGCATGTCAAGAAATGGCTAACCGACCAGATATACGAGAACCTGAAATACGCATTCGAGCACGGAATCGACAAGCCGGAAATCGAGCACTGGAAATGGCCATACTAAAGACAACCTGCGAGCTGGCGGGCGTGCGATGGCGCCAAAAAATATATTCTGCCTGAACAGCGGCTCTTCGTCGCGGAAATTCGCGCTCTATCGGCTTGACGGTGGAGGCGAAGAGTTGCTCGCGCAAGGCGCAATCGAGCGCACCGGCGCGCGCGGCGCCCGTCTGTGGATTAGCTCCGGCAGCGGGAAAAGCGAGAGCACCGGCGAGGATTTCTTCGAGCCACAAGCGGGCGTGCGGGCTGCCTTTGCCGGACTCGAGCGACTGAGTATTCGGCCTCCTGACGCGGTCGGCCACCGAATAGTACATGGCGGCCCCGCTCATGCGGCGCCGGAACGGATCACCGACGCTCTTATCGGCGAGCTGCGAAGTCTGGTGCCGTTTGCTCCCCTGCACCTGCCTGACGAGATTGCCGGTATCGAAGCGGTCGCTTCGCGCTTTCCCGATCTCCCGCAGGTTGCTTGCTTCGACACGGCTTTTCATCGCGCGATGCCTGAAGTGGCCGAGCGCTTCGCGCTGCCGCGCGCGTTCTGGAACGACGGCATCCGCCGCTACGGATTTCATGGTATCTCCTATGAGTACATCATGCGGACCCTGGGCATTAGTCCTCCTCCGCGGGTGATAATAGCTCATCTCGGAAACGGCGCGAGCATGGCGGCCGTGCGCGGCGGACGGCCGCTGGATACCACGATGGGATTTTCACCGAGCGGCGGTTTCATGATGGGAACCCGCAGCGGCGATCTTGATCCGGGAATCATGGTCTATCTGCAGGGTGCGAAACATCTCGATTCCCGGCAACTCGAACTGCTCGTCAACGATCAGTCCGGCCTGCTGGGCGTCTCGGGCATCAGCTCGGACATGAAGACGCTGCTGGAACGCAGAGACAGGGAACCCGACGCCGCCCAGGCCGTGGCGATGTTCTGCTACCAGGTGCGCAAACAAATCGGCGCGCTAACCGCCGCACTGGAGGGACTCGATCTGCTGGTTTTCACCGGTGGAATCGGCGAGCGCGCCGCCCCGGTACGCTGGGAGATTTGCGCCGGGCTGGAGCATTTGGGTATCAGCCTCGATCGCGAGCGTAATGAAGCCAACGCCGACACGGTCAGCTCGATCGCCAGCCGCTGCCGGGTTCGCGTCATCCCGACCAACGAAGACCTGATGATCGCCCGGCATACCTACCGGGTGCTTTTCTCGTCTGGTTGAGACGGTGGCGAAGTGAGAGAATCATGGCCAGTACTGACTATACCTTGATGCCGCACGCGACTGAGAGTGTTGAGGAACTGGCCGCACTGGCCCTGGATCTCCGCAACTGCTGGGACCACGGCGCTGACCAACTGTGGAGCCGGCTCGAACCTGAACTGTGGGCATTGACCCATAATCCGTGGGTCGTACTGCAAACCGTCTCGCGAACCAAGCTCACGCGCGTGGCCGCGGACCCCGCATATCGCAAGGAAGTTCAGGACCTTCTCGATAATCAGAGAAAGCGCGAGAGTGGGTCGTCATGGTTCGAGCGCTCGCACCGAGACTCGCCGCTGACCTCGGTCGCTTACTTCAGCATGGAATTCGGTCTCAGCGAGGCGCTGCCGATCTACTCGGGCGGTCTCGGCAACGTTGCCGGCGACCAGCTCAAGGCCGCGAACGATCTTGGGGTGCCGGTGGTGGGGATTGGCCTGCTCTACCAGCAGGGTTATTTTCGCCAGTTCATCGATGCCGACGGCAACCAGACCGCGCTCAATCCATATAACGATCCAAGCCAATTACCCATTTCACCGGTCCGGGACAAAGACGGCGAATGGCTTCGTCTCGAAGTTCGGCTGCCGGGTCAGAAGTTGTGGGTCCGCACCTGGCAGGCGCAGGTCGGACGGGTGATGCTGTACCTGCTCGACAGCAACGATCCGGCCAATCCGCCGGCCTACCGCGGTGTCACCAGCGAACTTTACGGCGGCGGTCCGGAAATCAGGCTCCAACAGGAACTGGTGCTCGGTATCGGCGGTTGGCGCCTGCTGCGAGGTCTCGGGATGAATCCCGAGGTCTGTCACCTCAACGAGGGTCATGCCGCATTTGCGGTCCTCGAGCGGGCGCGCAGTTTCATGGACGAAGCCAATCAGCCGTTCGACGTGGCGCTGGCGGTCACCCGCGCCGGCAATCTGTTCACCACGCACACGCCGGTGTCGGCTGGGTTTGATCGCTTCGCTCCTGCCCTGATGGAAAAGTATCTGAAGAATTACGCCGAGAACCTGTTGCACATCGGCATGGGCAATCTGATGGCCTTGGGCCGCCTGCACGCCGACGCCGCTGACGAGCCGTTCAACGTCGCATACCTGGCGCTGCGCGGCAGCGGCGCCGTCAATGGCGTCAGCCGCCTGCATGGAACCGTGAGCCGCGAGATTTTCCAGCCGCTGTTTCCCCGCTGGCCGCAAGCCGAGGTTCCGGTCAGCCACGTCACCAACGGAGTACATACGCCGACCTGGGATTCGCCCCACGCCGACAAACTATGGACCGAAGCCTGCGGCTCTGAGCGTTGGCGGGGCACGATGGATACCGTCAGCGAGCAAATCTGCTGTGCCACCGACACCGATCTGTGGCGAATGCGGGCCGACAACCGGGTTGATCTGGTAAGCTTCGTGCGCGAGCGGATGCAGGTGCAACCGGTGGACGGCGCCTCACGCGATGCGCAGGCGACCTTTGATCCCAATACTCTGACCCTGGGCTTCGCGCGGCGCTTCACCGAATACAAGCGCCCCAATCTGCTCCTCCACGATTCGGAGCGGCTCGTGCGAATCCTCACCAATCCTCAACGTCCGGTTCAGCTCATCGTTGCGGGCAAGGCTCATCCCGAAGACGAGCCCGGTAAGGCGATGGTTCGGGCGTGGGTTCGCTTCGCGCGGCGGCCCGAGGTGCATAAGCACGTGATCTTTCTGAGTGACTACGATCTGCTGCTTGCCGAACGTCTGGTGCAAGGAGTTGACGTCTGGATCAACACGCCCCGCCGGCCGTGGGAGGCATGCGGAACCAGCGGCATGAAGGTGCTGGTGAACGGCGGGCTCAACCTGTCCGAGTTGGACGGATGGTGGGCCGAAGCATACTCGCCCGAAGTGGGTTGGTCGCTGGGCGACCGCGGATATCATGGAGCCGATCCGCTTTGGGACGCGGCCGAGGCCGACGATCTTTACTCAATCCTCGAACGCGAGGTGATCCCCAGTTTCTATGATCGCAACGACGTTGGCATCCCGAGCGCCTGGGTCGCGAAGATTCGCGCGAGCATGTCGCGGCTGACGCCGCAATTTTCCGCAAATCGCGCCGTGCGCGAGTACACCGAGCGATATTACCTTCCCGCCGCGCAAGCTTATCGAAAGCGCGCCAAAGATAGCGGCATCCTGGGCAGGGAATTGCTCCGCTGGCAGGAGCAGATTCGACAACACTGGCCGGCGATTTACTTCGGTAATGTTCACGCCGAGACCTCCGCCGGCCAGCATCTGTTCCACGTTCAGGTTTATCTCGACGAATTGGATCCGGACGCGGTCGCGGTCGAGCTCTACGCCGACGTGCATAACGGCGGAGCACCACAACGACACCTGATGACGCGTGGAGACCAGCTCGTCGGCGCAAGCAAAGGGTGGATTTACGCGGCGCAAGTGCCAGCCACGCGTCCGGCAGAGGAATTCACGGCACGGTTGATCCCGCGGCATCCCGACGCGGCGATTCCGCTGGAGACGACCCAGATCAAGTGGCAGCGCTAACGCCATCCGCGAAAGTCCCGCCGGGCGGTCAGGTGGCCGAGAGTAAACCTGTCGTGCCGGCGCCGGGCCCGCCTGCGTTGCCGACGGGACTCGTGGTTCGGGTTCGAGGATCGGTGGTCGATATCGAATTTCGCGATGGGGCGCTGCCGGCCCTGACCGAGGCCCTGCTCGTCGGCTGGGATGGCGCCTATCCTTTGATCGTCGAGGTAGAGGAGCATCTCGATCCGCGCACGGTGCGCGCGGTCGCGATGCAAAACACGGCGGGGCTCAGGCGCGGATGCGCGGTCAGCAAGACCGGAGGTCCAATTAGCGTGCCGGTCGGCGACGCGGTACTCGGCCGCCTGATCAACGCGGTTGGCGAGCCGATTGATGGACTAGGAAACTTCGCGTCCGAGGTTCCGCGATGGCCGATTCATCGCGTCGCCCCGAGCTTCAGCCGTCAGGACTCCGCCCGCGAAGTCTTCCAGACCGGAATCAAGGTAATCGATCTGCTGGCGCCCCTGGCCAAGGGCGGCAAGGCCGGGATGTTTGGCGGAGCCGGCGTGGGCAAGACTGTTCTGGTGACGGAGTTGATCCGGACCACGGTCGAGAAGTACTCCGGCATTTCAGTTTTTGCCGGAATCGGCGAACGCTCGCGCGAGGGTCATGAACTGCTGGGCGAGTTGCGCAAGTCGGGCGTTCTCTCCCGCACCGCGCTGGTCTTTGGCCAGATGAACGAGCCGCCGGGGGCGCGCTGGCGCGTCGCAATGACGGCGCTGACCGTCGCCGAGTATTTTCGCGACACGATGCATCGCAATGTGCTGCTGCTGATGGACAATGTTTTCCGCTTCGTGCAGGCGGGCGCCGAGGTATCGGGGATGCTCGGGCGGCTGCCGTCGCGTGTCGGGTATCAGCCTACTCTGGCGACTGAGATCTCGGACTTACAGGAACGAATTGCCTCGGTGGCAGGCGCCGCGGTGACCGCTATTCAGGCGGTTTACGTGCCGGCGGATGACTTTACCGATCCCGCCGTCGTGGAAACATTTCGCCATCTCGATTCGTCGATTGTGCTCTCGCGCGATATGGCCGCCGAAGGACTCTATCCCGCCATCGATCCGCTCAACTCAGCCTCCTTGCTGCTCGACCCGCGCATCGTAGGCGAAGAGCATTACGCCATCGCCGAAGAAGTCCGGCGGACGATCGCGCGATATCGCGAGCTGCAGGAAATCATCTCGCTGCTCGGAGTCGAAGAGTTAAGCGCCGAAGATCGGCTCACCGTCGAACGCGCGCGCCGCCTGCAACGCTTCCTGACCCAGCCTTTTCTGGTCACAGAAGAGTTTACCGGTATCGCGGGGAAATCAGTCCCAATCGCGCTGACCCTTGCGGGATGCCGCGCAATTCTTGGCGGTGAGGGAGACAAGTGGGCCGAGAGTTCTTTCTACATGATTGGCGCGCTCGAGGACGCACGCGCCAAGGAAGCCAAGTCGAGCAAAGCTAACGGGTGACGCGCGCCGATGAAACTGGTCATCACCACTCCCACCGCGATCGTCGTCAGCGCGGACAACGTGCGCCACGTCCGCGCCGAAGATTCGACTGGAGCTTTCGGAATACAGCCGGGACATGCGGATTTTCTGACGGCGCTGGCGATCAGTGTGCTCGTCTGGCGCGACCGCTCCGGCCTGGAACACTATGCGGCGGTTCGTGGCGGCGTTCTTCGCGTGCGCGAGGGCAAATCGGTCGAGGTCGCTACGCGGGAAGCGGTTCTGGGCGAAGGCCTCAAAATTTTGCGCGAGGTCGTTCTTGCGCAGATGACGAAAAACGCAGAGACGGAACAGGCCGCGCGGCTCGGAGCGTTGGGTCTTCAGCAAGCCGTAATTCAGCAGCTCTACCGCTACCTGCGTCCAGGTGAACAACCGTGGGATCCGCTGGTGCGCAAACCATGACCGGCGACTCCAAGAACGGCGGACCTTCCGACGAGGAGGAGCGCAAGCTCGCCAAGGCTGTCGATAAAGTGCGAGCCAGAAGCGAATACTGGGACCGAACCGGAGAATGGCCGCTCGGACGCGCACTCGCGATGATGGGCAGGTTCGGATGGACCATCGTCGGGCCGCCGCTGTTGGGCGCGTTCGTCGGCCGCTGGCTGGACGGGGTTTTTGACTCCGGGGTTTTCTGGAGCGCGACGCTGGTTTTCCTTGGCGTGGCGGCGGGCTTTTACCTGGTCTGGCAAAGGATGCACACGCAGGCATGAATATCGCGGGGCTCAAACTGGGGTTTTTTCTCGTCCTGGGAACGGCGCTCGGTGCGGCATTCTTCGGCGCGCTCGAATGGAACGTTCGGCTCTACTGCGGGAGCGCCCAATCTCGCCTTGCGGCGCCAATTCACGCGCTGCGCCTATTCGGCGTCGCCGCCGGATTGGCCGGGGTCGCCAGATTCGGCGCGGCTCCTCTGCTTTGCGTTGCGGCCGGGCTCCAGTTGGCGAGGGTCTTCGCCGTTCGCGCAAAAGCTTCGGCGACAGAGGCGGTGCGATGAGTCGTTCTCCGCTCGAAGTAGCCGTCGTGTTTCATATCGGTCCGGTTATCATTACCGGTCCCGTGGTAACGACTTGGGTGCTGATAGCGGCGCTCGCGATCGCCTGCCGTCTCGCGACACGTCATTTGCGCGTGGTTCCAAATAGTCTCCAGGCGATGCTTGAAACGCTGGTGACGGAGATCGAGGAACAGGTTCGGGGAATAGTCAATCACGATCCGTCGGAATTTCTGCCGATGCTGGGAACGTTGTTCATTTTCCTTGTGGTTGCCAATCTCTCGGGAATTCTGCCCGGGGTCCGCGCGCCCACCGCTTCGCTCGAAACTCCGGCGGCGCTGACTACGATTGTCTTTTTTTCGGTGCACGTTTTCGGCGTGAAGCTTCACGGACTCGGTGGCTATCTCAAGGGCTATCTGAGACCCAACCCGATGCTCCTGCCGCTAAACATACTTTCTGAATTCACCCGCTCGTTCTCCTTGATGATGCGGCTGTTCGGCAACATCATGAGCGACGAACTGGTAATCGCGATAGTTGTGGCGCTGGCCGGGCTGCTGGTGCCGATTCCATTCATGGCGTTCGAAATACTGGTCGGGCTGGTGCAGGCCTACATATTCACGGTGCTGGCCGCGGTCTATATCGGCGGCGCCGTCGGTTCGATCGAGAAGTAGTCAGGGAGGATCAGGTATGACCGTGCAGATGATAAGCATAATTGGCGCCGTGCTGGCCGTGGTGGTCGGGTCGATCAGCCCGGCGCTGGCGGAAGGGCGCGCGATTGCCGCCGCGATGGACGGTATCGCAAGGCAGCCGGAATCGGCCGGCGCGCTGTCGCGCACGCTGTTTGTCGGACTTGCGATGATCGAAACGATGGCGATTTACTGCCTCGTGGTGGCTCTGCTGCTGCTGTTCGCCAATCCATACGCAACACGCTGATGTCGTTTAGCTGGACCACATTCGCGCTCCAGGCGGTCAATTTTCTGGTTCTGGTGTGGCTGCTCAAGCGCTTTCTGTTCAAGCCGGTCGCCGCGATTATCGCTCAGCGCAAGGATGAGATTTCGCGCGCGCTGGCCGACGCCGAGAGCCTGCGCCAGCGCGCCGAACAGGCGCGCAAGGATTTCGAGTCGCGCCAAGCCGAAATCGAAGCCGGGCGCCAGGAGATTATCGATCGGGCGCGCGCACAGATTGGCGATGAACGGGCCAGGATGATCGAAGACGCGCGCGCCGATATCGAAAAACTCAAAGCCGCCGCCCGGACCCGTGTGGACGAAGAGCGGGAAACCGCCGCTCGCGAGGTGTTCGCGCGATCGATACAAATTGCGGTCCGGCTCGCGCAGCGCCTGCTCGAGCAATTTTCGGCGCCGCGCCTCGAAGAACTATTCCTCGACCGCGTGCTCGACCATCTGGATCATCTATCCGCGGCCGAGCGTACAGCATTGCTCGGCGAGTTCGGACGCGACGGCGCGCGTTTGCTCGTCACAACCGCGCATCCGCTCAGCTCCGACGCCGAATCCAAATGGCGCGCAACGCTTGGCGAACGACTCGGCGCCCGCGCGCAAATTGCTTTTGCCACCGACAAGGAGCTTATTGCCGGCGCGGAACTCGGCTTCCCTCACGCGATCCTTCGCTTCAGTTGGCGCGACACTCTGGCCGATGCGCAACGGGATTTGAATCACAATGAGCACCCTGGCTGAGAACCTGGCGCTAAAGCTCGATGAAGCCGTGCGGCGCGTCGAGCGGCTTAAGCCAGGACCCGCGCTCGATATGCTCGGCCGCGTCGAGAGTATCGGCGACGACGTCGCGACCGTCTCCGGCCTGCCACGAGCGCGGCTCAATGAACTGCTGCTATTCGAGCGCAAAGGCGGTGGCGAACCCGTGACCGCGATGGTGCTCGCGCTCGATCCGGGACTGATCGGTTGTGCGATGCTGGGTCCGGCGGAAGAAATTGCCGCCGGCAATCGCGTGCATGGAACGGGTTTGGTGGCCAGCGTGCCAGTTGGCGAGATGCTCCTCGGGCGCGTGGTCAACCCACTTGGAATACCGCTCGATGGCGGCGCGGAACTAGCCCAAAAAGGTTTCGAACCCGTCGAACGGCCCGCCCCTGGCATCATCGAGCGCGATCTCGTCAGCCAGGCGCTCCAGACCGGCCTGGTCGCGATCGATTCGATGCTGGCGTTGGGGCGGGGTCAGCGCGAGTTGATAATCGGCGACCGCGAAACCGGCAAGACCGCGATCGCCGTCGATACAATCGTCAACCAGCGCGATTCCGGCGTGATCTGCGTGTACTGCGCAGTCGGGCAGAAGACCTCTTCCGTCACCCAGGTGATTGAAACCGTGCGCCGTTTCGGCGCGCCCGAGCGATGCATCTTTGTCGTCGCCGCTTCGGATGATCCTCCCGGACTGCAATGGCTCGCGCCGTACGCGGCCTGCACGATGGCGGAGTATTTCAGCGAACGCGGCGGCGACGCGCTCCTGGTCATCGACGACCTGACCAGCCATGCGGTCATCTACCGCCAGCTTTCATTGCTGCTGAGGAATCCGCCGGGGCGTGAAGCCTATCCGGGCGATATCTTCTACATTCATTCCCGCCTGCTCGAACGCGCGGCCAGGTTGAGCCATGAGCGCGGCGGCGGCTCGCTGACGGCGCTGCCGATTGCCGCGACCGAGGAGGGCAATATCTCGGCTTACATTCCGACCAACCTCATTTCGATTACCGACGGCCAGATTGTCCTGGAGCCGCGCCTGTTCCAGGAGGGCCAAAAACCCGCCATCAATGTTGGCAAGAGCGTCTCTCGCGTTGGCGGCAAAACCCAGGCGCCCGCGATGCGTGAGCTGGCGGAAAATTTGCGCCTCGAATACACCCAGTTCCTCGAACTGGAAATCTTTACCCGCTTCGGCGGGATGGTGGACGACCGCACGCACCGCATAATCGAACATGGCCGCCGGATCCGGGCCGTGCTCACCCAACCGCAGTGTTCCGGGCTTGCGATGCCGCATCAGGTGGCGCTGCTGCTCGCGCTCGGCGAGGGAATGCTCGATTCGTTGCCCCTGGAGAAGGTGGCGGGGCTGCGCAACTCGCTTGCCCAGTGGCTCGGCGAAAACGCCGCCGCGGCGATCGAACGAATCAGATCGACCGGTGAACTCGACGGGGCGACGCGGGCGGCGTTGAAACGTTCGATGGCGGCATTGGTCGCGCAGGTCAGCGGCGCCGCCGGCGCTGCGGCGGGGTAGCTGACCTCGATGGCGCGAGCACAGGAAATCACCGAGCAAATAGGTTCGCTCAATGAGCTGCTGGAGATTGTTGCGGCGCTGCGCGCTATCGCCGCGGTGCAAATGCAGCAAAGCCAGCGCTCGCTAGATGCGATTCGCGACTACGCCGAAATAATTCGCCGCGCGCTGGCCGAAGCTGCCACGCTGCTTCCCGAAGACGGTGACGGCTCGGCCGTCGGCAATCCGCGCCGGCCCGGGCTTGTGGTTTTCTGCTCCGAACACGGATTTTGCGGGTCCTTCAATGATCCGCTGATCCGCGCCGCCGCCGACGCCGCAAAGAGCCAGCGGAACCTTCAACTCATCTTCGTCGGCACACGCGGCGCCCAGCGAGCCTCTGAGCGCGGGCTGCGCCCGGCTCTCACTCTTTCGATGGCGACGCATAGCGGCGGGGTCACCGCGGTTGCGCGCAAGGTCGCCGCCGAGTTGTATCGCAGGTTTATGGCGCAGGCGTTGACCAGCGTCGAGATGATCTTCACCCGCGAAGCAACTGGGCAGCGCGCCAGTCTCAATCGCCTGAAACTACTTCCCCTGGAAGCGCCGGCCGTCGAAGCGAATCATCCCGGATTACCGCCAATTGTGAACTTGAGCCCGCGTCGCCTGTTCGACGAACTCGCCGCGGAATATATGTTCGCGATGCTCGAGGCGGGAGCCATGGATTCGTTTGCAAGCGAGAACGCGGCGCGGTTTCGCACGATGGACGCGGCGCACGAAAATATCGACAACAAAGCCAAGGAGCTCAATCGGACCATGCGCCGGATGCGTCAGGAGGCGGTCACCACTGAGGTGCTGGAGCTGATCGGCGGATTCGAGGCGATGAAGCGCCGCTAAAGGCTCGCGCCGCGCGCCGCCGGCGGCCGGCCAAGTGGACGGATCGGAGCGATAGTGATTGAATCGGGCGCCGAGACGCCCACCGCGATTTGGGCCCGGAGGTAGCGCGATGGCCTACGCACCCGACAACCGGCCTTATTACGACGCCGATAGCCATATCATGGAGCTGCCGGATTTTCTCAAGCGCTACGCCGATCCGGAACTGCGCGAGGAGCTTCCGGCGGTGAGCTACAGCGCTTCGATTGTCACCGATGAGGAAGTCGCCGAGATCATGGCCCGCGGCGGCCGCCACAGCCAGGCGCATGTCGCCGAGCTGCTGGGTCTGGGCGATCGCTTGATCGAGCGTGCCAAGGAGATTCAGGCATTGGGCGCCTTCGACAGCCCCGAACGTTCGATCGCGCTCGACATGCTGGGCTTCCGCAGCCAGCTCGTGTTCGCCACGCACAGCGTCGCGATGCCGTTTTCGCCCAGTTCGAAGCTATTGCCGCGGCTTCGTTACGGCGCAACCCGCGCCCACAACCGGCACATGGCCGACTTCTGCTCGCGCGACAGTCGCCTGCTGGGCGTCGCGATCGTGCCGCTGGACGAGCCGGACCTAGCGCTCGAGGAACTCAACTTTGCGCTCAAGTGCGGATTGAAAGCCGTTTGGATTCCGCATCGCCCCTGCGCCGACAAGTCGCCCGGCCATGTCGCCTTCGATCGCTTCTGGGCAACGCTTGCCGAGTCGGGCACGCCGTTCGTTCTGCACGTTGGCGGGTCGCCGCTCCAGCTCGCCAAGGCGTGGATGAACAATGGCAGGGCGCCGACCAGGGACTGGATGGGCGGCGGCGAGAATCTGCGCACCAAGGATGTCGCCGTGCTGCATCAGGGGCCGGAGACGTTCCTGTCGATGATGCTAATCGACGGCGTCTTCGAGCGCTTTCCGAATCTGCGCGGCGCCGGCGTCGAACTGGGCGCCGGATGGGTGCCGTCGCTGCTGGTACGCCTGGACTGGGTAGTGCGGCACTGGCGCAAAACCGACGCCAACCTGGCGCGGTTCACGCGCAGTCCGTCCGAACAGCTCACGCGGCAGATGGCGTTTACTCCTTTTGTCTTTGAGGACGTGGGCAGCCTGATCGACCAGTCAAATCCGGAGTTGTATCTATTTTCGAGTGACTATCCTCATACGGAAGGCGGGCGAAATCCGATTGCGCGTTTCGAGACCGCGCTCGGAAATCGTTCCGAACAGATACGCAGTGGATTCTATTCCGAGAATTTCCTGCGGATATTTCCCGAGGCCCGGAACCTTTAGGGACCCGTCCGCAACGATTCGCGCCATCGCCGGCGAGGAAATGCGGAGGACACGATGCTCGAGCTTTATCATGCGCACATTTCAACGTGCAGCCAGAAGGTGCGCCTGTGCCTGGCCGAAAAAGGCCTCGCCTGGACTGGCCATGCGATCGATTTTGCCACGGGCGCGCATCTGTCGCCGTCCTACCTGAAACTCAATCCCAACGGCGTGGTGCCGACGCTCGTCGATGACGGACGCCCGGTAATCGATTCCTCGGTGATCTGCGAATACCTGGAAGAGATCGCCCCGCGTCAGGGAACCAGCCTGATGCCCGCGACGCCGTACGGACGCGCGAAGGTGCGCGCGTGGCTGCGCTACATAGAGGAAGTTCCGACCGCCTCGATCCGAATCCCGTCGTTCAACCGGCTGTTCCTGGCCGGATGGAGCGCGATGAGCGAGCAGGCGCGGGCGCGCTATATCGCCGCGACGCCGCTGCGCAAGGGCCATTACCGCGGGTTCGGGACCGCGGGCTTTTCGAAGGAGCAGATGGACGAATCGCTCGAGCGGCTGCGCCAGACGGTCGAGCGGATTGACGCCGCGGTCGGGGGCGAGTCGCGCTGGCTGGCTGGTGGGCAGATCTCGCTTGCCGACCTGTGCGTATTGCCGACAATCGTCCGGATGTCGGACCTTCGGATCGAGAGTGTATGGGAGGGGCTGGCGCACTTTCAGGACTGGTACGAGCGAATACAAGCCCGCCCGTCATTTGCGCAGGCATTCTATCCCGAGGCGCACGTCGCTCCTCCGCTTTCCGGCTGAAGTGACTATTGAGGGGCCGCGCCAGCGGACGCGCCGAAGCGCGATTACGCTGGAGTGATCCGCCAGATATCCCGCGCGTACTCCGCCACCGCCCGGTCGCTGGAAAATCGCCCGATTCGCGCGAGGTTCAGAATAGCCTTGCGGTTCCATAGCTCGCGGTCCTGATACTGCTCCGATATTGCCGACTGAGTATCAATATAGGAAGCGAAATCGGCCATCAGAAAATATTCGTCGCGGCTCAGCAGCGCATCGCGAACCCATCGGAACAGCCCCGGCTCGCCCGGACAGAAGCGATCGGAAGCGAGTTCATCCAATACCCGTTTGAGCCGCGGATCGGATTCGTAGTAATCACGCGGCCGATACTCATTTCTCAGGGTCGCCGATTCTATCTGTTCGGCGGTCAGCCCGAAAATGAATATATTTTCGGCGCCTACCGCTTCGCGAATTTCGATATTTGCGCCGTCGAGGGTTCCGATCGTGAGCGCGCCGTTGAGCGCGAATTTCATGTTGCCGGTGCCCGAGGCTTCGCGGCCGGCGGTCGAAATCTGTTCCGAGACGTCGGCGGCCGGGATGATTTTCTCCGCCAGGGAGACGCGATAGTCCGGCAGAAAGGCCACCTTGATCAGTTCGCGGGCTTTAGGATCGCTATTGATTGTGTCGCCGAGGCTGGTGATCAACTTGATAATCATCTTGGCGGCCCAATAACCGGGCGCCGCTTTCCCCGCTAGAATATAGGCGCGCGGCGCCGGCGCTTCCACGCCGTCGTCCACGATGCGCAGATATTCGTGCACGATCCCGAGCGCCATCAGCAATTGCCGCTTGTATTCGTGAATTCGCTTGGCTTGGATATCGAAAATCGCAGCCGGATCGAAGTCCACGGCGGCGATTCGATTCACAATCCGGGCGAGCCGCTCCTTGTTGGCGCGCTTGATCGCGATGAAGCTTTGCTGGAACTCGCTGTCGCCGGCAAATCGTTCGACCGCGCGCAGCCGCTCGAGGTCGGTCACCCAGCCCGCGCCGATCGACGCGTCGAGCAGGCTCGCGAGCCCCGGATTCGCCATCAGCAGCCAGCGGCGCTGGGTGACGCCGTTGGTCTTGTTGCTGAAGCGCTCAGGCCACATCTGGTAGAAATCCGGCACCAGCCGGGTCCGCACCAGCTCAGAATGGAGTTTCGATACGCCGTTGACCGAATGGCTGCCGACGATCGCGAGATGCGCCATCCGGACCTGATTCTCGCGGCCATCCTCGACAATCGAAACCCGCTTCAACCTCTCCGCATCGCCGGGCCATCGCGCTTCGGCGTCGGCCAGAAACCGGCGGTTGATCTCGTAGATGATTTGCAGATGGCGCGGGACGACGCGCCCGAGCAGATCCACCGGCCATCGCTCGAGCGCCTCCGGCATCAGGGTGTGATTGGTATATGCGACCGCGGAGCGGGTGATATCCCAGGCGACGGCCCACGGGAGATCATAGTCATCGATAAAAGTGCGCATCAGCTCGGCAATAGTCAGTGATGGATGCGTGTCGTTGAGTTGAATAGCCACTCGCGCGGGAAAATCGATCAAGTCCTCGCCACGGCCCAGAAACGCGCTCACGATGTCGCGCACCGCGCAGGCCACGAAGAAGTACTCCTGCAGGAGCCGGAGCTCGCGTCCCGCCGCGACCGCGTCGGATGGGTAGAGGACCTTCGAGATGGTCTCGGAGAGCATCTTCTGTTCGACCGCTTTCATATAATCGCCGGCGTTGAAGATCTGCATGTCGAACTCGTCCGAGGCGTGCGCCGAGTAGAGCCGGACAAAGTTGACCGTGCGCCCGCCGAAGCCCGCGATCGGCAAATCCGACGGCACGCCGACGATGATGCGCTGATCCACCCACGCGGGCACGTACTCGCCGCCGCGGTCGATTTGATGCTCGATACGGCCGTAAACCGGAATCCGGCAATGCTCCTCCGGCCGCGCCAGCATCCACGGCGAGGTCTCGCGCTGCCACGCGTCGGGCCGTTCGACCTGATAGCCGCCGCGGATCTCCTGCCGGAACAGTCCGTACTCGTAGTTGATTCCGTAGGCGTAACCCGGCAGGTCGCGGGTTGCGAGCGAATCCAGAAAGCACGCGGCCAGACGGCCTAGGCCGCCATTGCCGAGCGCCGCGTCGGGCTCTTCGTCAAACAAGTTCTGCAGGTCGAGTCCGTTTTCAGCCAGAAAATCGCGGCAGGTATCGATGATGCCGAGATTGAACAAATTATTCTCGAGCGAGCGCCCGATCAGAAACTCGAGCGAAAGGTAGTAGAGCTTCTTCGAGCGATGCTGCGCGAAGCGCCTGCTGGTTGCGAGCATCTTTTCGATCAGTATGTCGCGCACCACCAGCGCCGTGGCGCGATACCAATCGTGCTTGGTCAGCTCGATGCGCCGCTTCGCCAGGGTGAAGCGGATGTGATGCTCGATCAGCTCGTTGAACAGGTTGCTATTGGCTTCGGATAGTGAAGGAGCGGCCATGCCTGCGTTAATCCTTGCGCAACCTCGAAAAAAGCCATCTCGGCGCTCGAACTTCCGCAAGGCCGGTGGCGCGCCTCGCGCCCAAGACTGCCGAGATCAGCGTGACTTCCGAAGCTACATAATGCCGATTCGGCGCAAGCGTATCCAGCAGCCAGGTTTGAAATTCGCGGTATTATTCATGGCGCGCGGAAATATTGCCCAGGCGTCTGTCCGAAGCTCATCCGGAAGGCCGAGATGAAGGCGCTCGTGCTCTCGTAGCCGACATCGAGCGCAACGTTGGTTACCGCATCGCCCGCCGCCAGCAGTCTGAGCGCGTGTCCCAGCCGGAGCTGCTGCCGCCATTTTCCGAATCCCAGCCCGGTTTCGAGGGAAAACAGCCGTTCGATGGTGCGCTTGCTGGCGCCGGCGACGCTCGACAGCTCTTCGAGGGATCGCGCGTCGCACGGCAGTTCCTGAAGCAACGCCGCGATTCGTTTCGCGCGCGCGTCGCGCGGAAGCGGAAGGTGGAATGCCCGCAACTCCATCGGATGCAAATGATCCAGCAGCACCGACACCAGCCGCGCGTGTGCCGGATTGCGAAGGCTCAGGCTGTCCACCTCGACGATGCGGAGGATCAACTCCCGAACCAGCGGTGAGATGCCGACGACCCGGCATCGGTTGGGAATCGAAGCACCCAGGCGCGGCACCAGATAAAGCGTCCGCATCGACACCGCGCCCGACATCTGGATCGAGTGGCGCGTGTGCGCGGGAACCCACACCCCGCGATGCGGCGGCACCACCCAGGCGCCATCCGGGGTCCGCACCGTCATCACGCCCCGCGACGCGTAAACGAGCTGATGCCAAGGATGCGAATGCGTCCTGATCACCCGCCCGTTGGCGTATTCGGGCACGGTTCCAGCGCGGACCTGATACTTGACTGCATCAAAGAACCAATGGCGCTTTTTCGTCATCTAATGGCACTTTAGCGCAAGACTGCCAGTGGCTGGAAATGCTATTTCACATCTGACTTGATAGTAGAAGCAATCGCAGGAGGCCTGGAACAATGATCCTCGCCGAAAACGAGATGATCGGTTTTGTCGCGACAACGCAGCCCGAACGAGCCAAGGCATTCTATTGCGAGGTCCTTGGTCTCGAGCTGGTGGAAGACGGCTGGCACGCGATCGTCTTCACCGCGGCGGGCCGGACCCTAATGGTTCAAAAGGTGCGCGAGTTCGTGCCGCTGCCTTTCACGACGCTCGGATGGAGGGTTGCCGACATCGGCGCGGCCGTCGCGGCGCTCGCAGGGCGAGGCGTCAAGTTCGAGCGATACCCGGAACTCCAGCAGGACGACGCCGGAATCTGGACGACCCCCGACGGTAAGGCCAAGGTTTGCTGGTTCAAAGATCCTGACGGCAATACCCTGTCGCTGACTCAGCAGCCGAAGTAGCTATTCCGCCCGCGGCGGTTGCCTGGACGCGTGAGGCGCTATGAATCTCATCCATCGAAGGCTTTGCCGCTCTAAGCGTTGGAAGAATACGGTCGAGAAGTTCGCGCTGCCCTGGGCGCTCGACGGAATCGATCTCGGCGCAAATGTCCTGGAAGTCGGGCCGGGTCCAGGCGTCACCACCGATCTCTTGCGCGGCCGCGTGGCGCACCTGACCTGCGTCGAGACCGACCGCGCGCTCGCGGCCGAGCTGGCCCGGCGGATGGCCGGCCAAAACGTAACGGTGCTCCGCGAGGACGCGACGGCGATGTCGCTTCCGGCGGCAAGTTTCGACGGCGCGGTGAGCTTCACGATGCTGCATCACGTGCAATCTCCGGAATTGCAAGACCGCCTGCTGGCAGAAGTCGCGCGCGTGCTGCGCCCGGGCGGAACATTCGCAGGCTCCGACAGCGTTTACAGTTTTTCGCTGCGCCTTCTGCATCTTTTCGACACGATGGTCCTGGCTGATCCGCGCACTTTTCCGGCGCGCCTGGAAGCCGCCGGATTCATCGACGCGAAGGTGGACACGAACCCCTACGCATTTCGATTTCGCGCCCGCAAGCCCGCTTGAACCGAGGCTTTGCACGCGCGCGTGCCTGCTCGCCGTCGGTGATGGACGGCAATCGCTCCGCCATCTGGTGTGTGAAGAGCGGCGGCCACCTCGACGCGTCCGCTCCGGTGACATGATCGACGCGCACCCGGGTGGGGCGTTGGCGCCGCGCACAGGGGCTAGCCAACCACCCTCGCAAGTCCGTATATTTCATTTTCCCGATAGCGCCGGTGCCGCGATAGCCAACGGACGCACTGGCGAATCATTCGCGTGCCGCGTAATACTGGACCAAGGAGTAGGGGAGATTGGAAAACAAAGATAATGCAGCGCGCGGCCGCCGCGATGCCCGGCCGCTACGCGTCGCGCAGATCGCGCCGCTCTATGAGCGGGTTCCTCCCAAGCTTTACGGCGGCACCGAGCGCGTGGTTTCCTATATCACCGAGGAATTGGTGCGCCGCGGCCATGACGTGACGCTGTTTGCCTCGGGCGATTCGGTCACCAAGGCCAAGCTTTCCCCCGGTTATCCGACCGCGCTGCGCCTGGCGGGCAAGCCCGAGCTTGGCACCTTTATTCAGCTTCCGATGATCAGCGACGTGTACTATGGCGCGGAAAAGCGCTTCGACATAATTCATTCCCATATCGATTACTGGAGCTTTCCGTTTGCGGAACTGGTCAAGGTGCCCACCGTGAGCACGATGCACGGGCGGCTCGATATCGACGACCTGCGTCCGATCTATTATCGCTACCGCGCTGTCCCGGCGGTCTCGATCAGTGATGCGCAGCGCATTCCGCTCCAGTTCATGAACTGGGTCGAGACGATCTACCACGGACTTCCGCGCGACCTGCTGCGCTTCAGCCCGGGACCCGGCAAATACCTTGCGTTTCTGGGTCGGATCTCGCCGGAGAAGCGCCCCGACCTCGCGATTGAGATCGCGCACAAAGTCGGAATTCCGCTGAAAATGGCGGCCAAAGTCGATGTCGTCGATCGGGCTTACTTCGAGGCGGTTATCGAGCCGCGGCTGTCGCCGCCAGATGTCGAATATATCGGCGAGATCAACGAGGTCGAGAAGAGCGAATTCCTGGGCAATGCGATTGCGCTGATGTTCCCGATCGATTGGCCCGAGCCGTTTGGTCTGACCATGATCGAGTCGATGGCGTGCGGAACTCCGGTGGTGGCGCGGCCGTTCGGCTCGGTGCCGGAAATCATCAAACCGGGAGTGTCGGGCGTAATCGCCAACACGGTCGAAGAGCTTGCGGCGGGGGTCCGGCAGGCGGCGGGACTTTCGCGCCAGGCATGCCGCGCCGAATTCGAAGCGCGCTTCTCGGTCGAGGTGCAGGTGGATAACTACGAGCGCCTCTACCGGCGGCTGATAGCGCAGGCTCAAACCTCAGTCAAATAGCCAGTCGAAGAAGTGAGTATCGCGATGCTTTCACCGCGGCAATCCGTCCCGCCTTCCTGCCTCGCCGGCGCGATGAGCGCCGCGCGATGAAAAAGCGCAAAGCGCCGCGCGCGGCGAAACCGCGCCGCCGTGGCGCCGTCCCTTCCCGTCCCGCGCCGATAACGCTGAAGGTCGGCTCGGAGTATTACGTGCTCGCTTCGTCGGGCGCCACCACCGGCGCCAGCCGCGTGCTCGCCCACGCGCAGAGCTTCGCCGTATTCGACACCACGGGCGACATCGCGGTCTCGCCGCTCGAGGCGCTGGGGCTGTTTTACCGCGACACCCGCTTTCTGTCCCGCTTCGAGCTGCTGATCGACGCCAAGGCGCCCTGCTTCCTCAACTCGTACCTGAGCGATGACAACGCCGAACTGCTCATCAACCTGACCAATCCGCATCTGCGCGAGCGCGACGGCGCGATTTCGGTGGCGCGCACCTCGATCCAGCTCGAACGAAGCTGGGTACTCGTCGACGCCGCGCTGTATCATCGCATCACGGCGCGCAATTACACGCGCGAGCGTGTGCGCTTTCCACTCGATCTTTCATTCGGCTCGGATTTTGCCGACTTGTTCGAGGTTCGCGGCGTCAAACGCAAGCACAAGGGCAAACGCGCGCGGACCAGGGTGACTCGCGGCGCGGTCGTGCTGCGCTATCGCGGACTCGACAACGTGACCCGAACCACCGAGCTTGCTTTCGATCCGCCGCCGACCAAGCTCGCCGGCGAGGGTGCGTCGTACATCGTCGAGCTCGAACCCGAAGAGTCGCTCGTTTTGGAGACGCGGATCAGCTGCGGCCTCGAGCCGCCGCCGGCCGCGGTTTCCGGGGTCACCGCGGCGCCCTCTTCTTCAAACGACGGTTTCGCGCCGAATCTCGAGCACGCGCTCGAGCAGCGGCGCGAGGATATTGCTCTGCGCGACCGCCAATGGGCCAAGCTCAGCTCGAGCGACGAACTCTTCAACCGCTTGCTCAAAGCCTCGACGGCCGACCTGACCTCGATCATCGGGCGCGACTCGGCGGGCTCGTTCATGATGGCGGGAATTCCGTGGTTCGCGACTCTGTTCGGCCGCGACAGCATCATCACGGCGCTCTCGCTCCTGACGTTCAACCCGGATATCGCCGGCCAGACCCTGCGCGCGCTGGCCGCGATGCAGGGGACCCGAATCGACGACGCGCGCGACGAGCAACCCGGCAAGATCGTGCATGAAGTCCGCGCCGGAGAGATGGCCACCACCGGCGAAGTTCCCTTCGGCCGCTATTACGGCTCGGTCGATTCCACGCCGCTGTTCCTGTGGCTGGTCGGCGAGTATGTCGCCGTCACCGGCGACCTCGGGATTGCCCGCGAGCTGTGGCCCAACGTCGAGCGCGCGCTCGAATGGATCGAGCGATGGGGCGATATCGATGGCGACGGCTTGATTGAATACAGCCGCATGACTCCGCGCGGGCTGTCAAATCAGGGCTGGAAGGACTCTTTCGATTCCATCTCGCACGCCGACGGATCGCTGGCCAAGGCGCCAATTGCGCTGGCCGAAGTGCAGGGCTACGCCTTCGCCGCCTATACGAAGATCGCGGACGTGGCCACGCGCCTGGGCCGGAGTGACCTGGCATCCAAGCTCACTTCTCGCGCGGCGACGCTCAAAGCCGCCTTTACGCGCGCTTTTTGGATCGAGCGGCGCGCGATGATCGCGCTCGCGCTCGACGGTGACAAGCGGCCGTGCGAGGTGATGGCTTCCAACGGCGCGCATTGCATGGCTACCGGTCTGGTCGAGGGCGAGCACGCCACCGCGATGGCCGAGCGGCTGCTCGCCGCCGATATGTTTTCCGGATGGGGCGTGCGCACGCTCAGCGCCAATGAGCGCCGCTACAATCCGATGAGCTATCACAACGGCTCCGTCTGGCCGCACGACAATGCGCTCGCCGCGATGGGCATCGGGCGGGCCGGCGATCGTCAGGGCGTAATAAGAATTCTCGAGGCGCTGTTCAATGCCGGCGTGCGCCTCCAGATCGGCAGCCTGCCCGAACTCCTGTGCGGCTTCGAGCGCTGTCCCGAAATCGGCCCGGTACCGTATCCGACCGCGTGCCATCCGCAGGCGTGGTCCGCGGCGAGCGTCTTCGCGATCGTGCAGGCGATGCTTGGGCTGAGCGTCAGCGGCGCCGACAAGCGCGTGATTATCGACTCGCCCGCGATTCCATCGTGGCTCGAATGGCTGAAGATCGAAGATCTCCGCGTCGGCGCCGAATTAGTCTCGCTCCTGATGCGCCGCTCCGACGGCGCCGTCGCCGTCGAGGTGCTCGAAAAGCACCACTCAGTCACCGTCGAAGTCAGGGGGTAGGGCTGGCCGTCGCGGTCGTTCCCGAAGTCGGACTTGGCGCGGGTGTCGAGGTCGCGGACGGCGTCGCGCGAGGCGACGGGCTCGCGGTTGCGGTCTTCGTCGGTTCAGGCGTGGAGGTTAGCGACGGGGTTGCCGAGCGCGAGGGCTTCGGCGTCGGGCTCGATGATGCAGTCGCAGTGGGCGTTGCGGAAACAGTTGCGGTGGCTGTCGGCGTGACGGTCGCAGTGCCAGTGGCAGTGGTTGTCGCAGTGGCGGTCGCCGTTGCAGTTGGAGTGGCGGTTGCGGTTGGTGTTGGACGGAACCAGGTGATCGGCAGCGGCGCTGAAATCAGCGTCGCGGTTTCTCCGGCGCGGGCATGCGTCATTTCCCCGGTCGGGGTGAAATGTCCGGTCGCGGGATCGAACAACTCGGCACTCGCCATCGGGCTGTAGCTCGCATTCCATCCCCCGGCGATTAGAACGCGGCCGTCGGGCAAGAGCTTGGCCGAATGCCCGTACCGGCGCTCGTTCATCGTCGCGGCGGCGGTGAACGTGTTGGAGGCCGGATCGAATATCTCGGAGGAGGTATCCGCGCTGCCGCCCGCGATCAGCACACGGCCATCTTTGAGCAGCGTCGCGGTCTGACCGGCGCGCTGCTTGGTCATCTTCGGTCCTGCACTGAACTTGCCGCTCTTCGGGTCGAATAAATCCGTCGAGTCCAGCGGCGCGCGGCGCGCGTATGGGCTGCCGCCAGCGATCAGCACGCGGCCGTCTTGGAGCAGCGTCGCGGTATGGTAGATGCGATCGGTGCTCATCGATCCGGCGGCCGCGAATGTGCCGGTGGCCGGGTCGTAAATTTCCGCATCGGCGCCGCCACCCCCGGCCATCAGCACCTTGCCGCTGGCAATAAGCGTTGCGGTTTGTCCGAAGCGCGCGAAGTGCATCGCTCCGGTCGCGATAAATTTATTCGCCGCCGGATCGAACAGTTCCGCGTCAGCGGTGCCGCCGCCAGCGATCAGGACTTTGCCGTCGTGCAGCAGCGTGCCGGTCGGCTCGTCGCGCGCATCGATCATCGGCGCGGAGGCGCTGAACGCGCCGGCCGCGGGATCGAAGATCTCCGTCGAGCCGAGCGTCGAAGGCATCGGCGGACCCGGAAAAAGGATCAACGGGACCATGATCGTATCGACGCCGCCGCCGATGAGCACGCGGCCGTCGCCGAGGCGGACCGCGAACTGCCGGTCGCCGCGCGATTTCATGTGATCAATCGGGATAAATATCTGTGCCGCCGGATCGTAAACCTCCGCCGTGTCGAGGACCGACGGACTGGTCGCGGTGAGCACGCGCAGCGAGCCGACGCCGCCCGTCACCAGCACCAGCGGTCGCATCGCGACGGTCGGAGTCGCGGTCGGCGACGGACTTTGCGTGGGTGTGATTCGCACCGTCTTGCGGCGGCGCGCGGCGTTCCCCGATGCGGTAAAACCGCAAATCAGCAGGAGCGCGACCAGGGCTGCGAGCGGTATCCGGATGGGCAATTTGGCTCTGGTCGTCATTGGGCTTTCTGAATCGATGGATTATTTGAAAGTTGATCAGGATTGATTCGTTCTGATTCTCGATTTCCTATTGTCCGGAATTTTCCGCCCGCTCCTCGGGCCGGTTTCGCGAAAGCCCGCGCAGCCGATCCCACTCGGCTTCCTTTGACGACTGCGCGAGTTTCATCCCGCGCGTCTCGTCGATAAACATGCCGAACAGGATCGCGCTTGGGATACCAAGCAGCGCGAAGTAGCGGATCACGTTCTCGAGGCCGCCCAGCGGCGCGATAAGCGCGGCTATCACCACCTGCGCCAGCATCGAAAAGACCGCGCCGGTTATCATCTGCCATCCAACCATCGTGGTCCGCAGATCGGCGGGGAACAGCTCAGTCGCCGCCGCGTTGGCGCCCACCGTCATCACCGACGAACCCACCTTGAACCAGCAATACGCCGCAAGCAGAAAGTACATCGGATGGTTCGTGGTGCCCGCGGGACCCCAGTAAAAGGCGATCGCTCCGAGCCACGCCGCGCCGCCAAACCATGCCACGGTCGGAACCCGTCCCAGACGTTCCGAGGTCCATGCGCCAATCGGAAAGCCGACCATTCCGACCACCATCCCCGCGACGACCAACGTGCTCGCATTGCCGGGCGCAAGGCCGATTATCGAGACCGCCTCGAAATACAGCCATCCGTTGACTGCCGTCCCCGCCATCGTGTCGAGCGCGGCGCACGCGAGCAGAGTCAGCGATCGGCGCCGGTATAGCGGATGCAGGATGTCATAGAAATGACTTTGGCTGCGCGACTCGACTGCGGCCTTGCGTGCGAAACGAAACTCCGGCGGCAGCATCCGGGTGACCGGCCAAACCAGGACTGCGCCCGCCACCGACGGCGCGAACAGCCATCGCCACGAGTATCCCCACTTCAGCAGGAAAGGGATTAGCAGATATCCAAGCACGCCGCCGACCGCGCTGGCGAAAGCGGCGAAGCCCTGCCCCTGCGCACGGCGATCGACGGGTAGTTCCTCGGCGAGCAAAACGATCGCCGACGAAACAGATCCGCCTAGGAGCGCCGAGATGAGGATCTGGAATACGGCGAAAGAAATCGGATGCGGCGACAGCGCCGCTCCGGCCGAACACAGCGGCGTCAGAAACAGGCTCGCGACGATAATCCGGCGCCGCCCGACCCGGTCGGCCAGCCGCGCCAGCATCAGCGATCCAAACGCCGAGACCGACATCCACGCGAACAGCCGTGCGAGCTCAGGCTGGGTGAGGGCGAAGCTCTTGGCGATCCAGGGCGAGGCAACCCCGGCGATCGACAGCGTGTAACCCTGATAGACGAGCAGGATGACGGTGGCGGCGATAATCGCCGACGACGCCGCAGGCGGACGTTCGGCGCTATCGGAACGCTCGTCCGCTTGGGTTGCCGCCCGCTCCGCCGTCGTCTGCCCCATCCGTCGCCCCGTCGATGCCCGATTACCACTGCCGGCAAGGATAACTATCGCTCTTAATTCGCTCGCCGCCAACAGGGGAAGACGCGGGAGGACGCAGATCGTTCAACAGACGCAATTCGGCGACTCTCCGAAATGGGTCAAGCCACCTACGAAACCGTATGGTCGGACCTGCGGATCGTTCAGAAAAGACCGAGAAATTCTTGAGGTTTTCGACGCCCGAGCAGGGTACGACTGTTGCAGATGTATCAATCACTTGGATTGACGAAAGGCGCACGCTGCGTCTTAAAGAAGGAAAAGGCTAGTGGATAAGAGCACTATTTCTGCTTCGGACCGACCTCTGGTCAGATTTCTAGCCTACATACAGCCCCATTTGCGGTATGTCGCGGGCGCCGCCCTGATGGGCATCGGGAAGTTCACCCTTCCCCTCGCGTTTCCTCTCGCTTTCAAATACGTCATCGACGTTCTGGTGGCTTCGCAGCCGAAAATGGACGCGATCAGCCGCACGATCGACCATCTATGCATCCATGCCGCGGCGATCCTTGGAATGGGCGCCACGCCGCAGGCGAAACTTACCGTCCTGAGCATCGCGATGCTGGTGCTTTACGCGATTCAATCGGTCGCGAGCTACTACCGCAATTATTGGGGCGGGATCGCCGGCAACCGGCTGATCTTCGACATCCAGTGCAAGCTGTTCGAGCACCTGCAGCGGCTGCCGCATTCATTCTTCGACCGTAATCCTTCGGGTGCGGTCGTCTCACGCGTGCTCAATGACGTGTCGCAGGCCAACGAACTCGTCAGCTCGGCCCTGATCGACGTCTGGATGGACGCGATCTCGCTCGGCCTGGTTATCCTGGTGCTGTTCGCGATGGACTGGCGGCTGGCGCTGGTTGCGCTCGCGATTGCGCCGGTATGGGTTACGTTCATGCGCGTCTTTGCGCCGCGCATCAAGGCGGTCAGCCATCGGATGCAGGAAGCGGTCGCCGACATCAACGCCGAAGTTCACGAGCGCGTGGTCGGAGCGGCGACTATCAAATCGTTCGGGCGCGAGGCGCACGAGGTTGATCAGTTCCGCGGCCGCGGCCAGCGGCTCTACGCGCGTTCGGTTGACAAGGTCCGCCTGGCAGCCAAGCAGGAGATGTTGATTCAGCTTCTGACCCGGAGCGCGCCGGTGGTAGTGGTATGGTTCGGCGCCCTGATGATCATGCGCGGGAGCATCACGCTCGGCACGCTCGTCGCCTTCTTCACTTATCTTGGATTCGTATATCTGCCGCTGGAGCGCTTTGCGCAGCTTTCGGTGGTCGTGTCGGCGGCGACGGCGGCGATCGAGCGTATCTTCGGCTTCCTGGACCTCAAGCCCGAAATCACCGACCATCCTCTGGCCCGTCCGTTTAAGGTGCGCAAGGGCTCGGTCGATTTCGAAGGCGTAAACTTCAGCTACACTCCGCGTGAAGGCGGCGAGCGCCGCAACGTGCTCAATCAGATTGACCTGCGCGTGCCGGGTGGTGCGCGCGTGGCGCTGGTCGGCCGTTCCGGCGCGGGCAAGACGACGCTGGCCAATCTGATTCCGCGCTTCTACGACACCACGACCGGCAGGGTTCTGATCGACGGCAAAGACGTGCGCCATTTCACGCTCAAGTCGCTGCGCGACAACGTGAGCCTGGTGACCCAGGAGGCGCTGCTGTTCAGCGCCAGCGTGCGTGACAACCTGCTCTATGCGCGGCCGGACGCCAGCGAAACGATGCTCTGGGAAGCGCTCGAGATGGCTAACCTGGACGACTTCGTCGAGGCTCTGCCGGAGCGGCTCGACACCGTTATCGGCGAGCGCGGCGTGAAGATTTCCGGCGGACAGCGTCAGCGCCTGGCGCTCGCGCGCGCCTTCCTGAAAGACTCGAAGATCGTGATCCTCGACGAGGCGACCTCTGCGGTTGACTCCGAGTCCGAGAACCTGATTCACGAAGCGATGGAGCGTCTGATGGACGGCCGCACGGTCTTCCTGATCGCGCATCGCCTGCGCAGCGCAATCACCGCCGATCTGATCGTCGTGCTCGACAAGGGCAGCGTCGTCGAAGTCGGAACGCACACCGAGCTGCTCCGCCGCGGCGGAACCTACGCAAGGCTCTTCACCGAGCAGACCCGCGGCCTGACGCTCGACGCATCCGCTCTACACGGCGACTCGTCAAGCGAACGCCTGGAAGCCTAGCCAAAAAAACCCGAGGCCTTCGCCAGCCCCAGCATCGAGCCACGCCCTTTGCGATACCCTCTCCCGCCGGGAGAGGGGGCGTGGCGCGGCGATTGCTCATTATTGCAATCGCCGTGACGCGCGGGTGATGATGCCGCATCCCCGGCAGCATATCGGCGGCGCCGCCGCGCGTGAAATGCTCCTGTGCGACATTGAGTATTTCATTTATTCAGTGACGCCTGGCACGTTTACCACACGATGAAAGTAGGCGTGCCACGTTCCCCACATATGTTGCTGCGGCGCGGTCAGCACGAAACACGCATGTATAGTAAGCATGTTCGGGCCGACCAGTTTGCTAACTTCATCTTCGACCATCTGTTCGTGAAACTTAATCGGTACCAGATAGAACAGATGCTCGATGCCTTCGACATCGACGTCAGTCCGTGAGCGCAACGTATCGGCGGTCACGAGGTAAACTTCCGTCTTGATGCCGCGTGCCATGAGGGTCGTGTACCCCAGCCCCAATTGGTGGGCGATATCGCGAGCTCTCGCCCGCGGTGAAATTACTATATCCGCACTTTGAAATTCGATCGCATGGTTTCCGTAGCAAAAATAAATTTGGACCGGAGTACCTACTACATCGCCTCTGTCAGTCGCAACACGGTCGAAGCCCCCCGGATCTCCGTTCCAGCATCCAACAAACCCTGGCGGAATCGCCGGAGATCGCAGCGCTGGCGGCATCCGCGGCATCTCTGGCTTCGCCAGTTG
>DATLTX010000057.1:0-26260 GCA_035533435.1 Binataceae bacterium (SeqCode) | reverse complement strand
GCGGCGATCGGTTCGCTCGGCCGCGGCGGAGCGCTGGCCGGCGGCGCGTGGGGTCCTTTCTATCCCGCAGTGCAGGCGCTGGTCGCCGAACGCACCACTGACTACAACCGCACTCGAGTCTTCGGCGCATTCTCGTTCGTCGGCGTATTTGCCGCCGCGGCGGGTACGCTACTCGCCGCACTGCCGTCGCTGCTTCATCGCCTCGCCGCGATGCCCGACCTCGAGACCTATCGCGTGCTGTTCATCTTCGCGGGATTGCTCGGCATAGCGATGGCGTTCGCGGTTATTCCGGTCCATGAAGATCGCGCCGCCGCGCGTGTCGCGCGCGAGACCGCCGCGGAAATCGCGGCCGCATCGAATGCCCCCGGAATGCGCCTTGGCCTGTCGCGCGGGTCGTGGCGGCTCATCATCCGTTTTATGATCACCAACGCGACCAACGGCCTGGCAATCGGGATGCTCGGGCCGTTCGTTGTGTACTGGTTTTACCGCCGCTTCGGCGTCGGCTCGGCGGAACTGGCCGAGGCTTTTTTCGTGCTGAATTTGGTTAGCGCAATTCCCTACCTGATGGCCGGGCGGCTCGCGCTGCTGCTCGGATCGGTGCGCTCGGTGGTGGTGACGCGAGCGATCTCGACGGTGCTGCTGTTCATGGTCGTGCTGATGCCGACGTTTTTGTGGGCGGCGGCAATCTATGGAGTCCGCGCGATCTTCAATATGCTCTCGATTCCGGTCCGGCAGTCATACCTGATGGGAGTGATACCGCCGGCGGAGCGTTCGAGCGCCTCGGGTTTCGCCAATTTCCCCTCGCAGGTAATGTCGGCGGTGGGTCCGTATATCGCGGGCCTGTTCATGGAGCATCTGTACCTGTCACTGCCGCTCGAATTCGCGGCCGCGATGCAGGCGCTCAACACATTTCTGTACTGGTTATTCTTCCGCAACGTCCTGCCGCCCGAGGAGATGAACGGCGGCGGGTAGCGCGCGCGATTGTCCGGCGAAGGAGGGGTGCTTTGATCACGGGCCCGTTTGAGTTAAGCACTTTCGAGGAATTCGAATGGAGTCGTCATCGAACCCGGCAAAGCTCGTGGCGCCCACGACCGGCGAACTGACGCCCGCAGCCGTGCAGGCTGCCGAGCTTTCGGTGGTCGTGCCGATGCGCAACGAGTCAGCTAATCTCGAAGAGCTGTTCGCGCGGTTGCTCCGGGTCCTCGAGCGAATCGGCGCCTCCTTTGAAGTGATCTGCGTCAACGATGGCAGTACCGACGACACGCTGGCAGGGCTGCTCGCGATGCGCGAGCGCAATCCGGCGGTCAAGATTGTCAGCCTGTCGCGCAATTTCGGCAAAGACGTGGCGCTCAGCGCCGGGCTCGATTACGCGCGCGGGAGCGCCGTCGTGCTGCTCGACTCCGACCTTCAGGATCCGCCCGAGTTGATCGAGCCGATGATCGAAAAGTGGCGCGAGGGCTACGATGTCGTTTATGCGACGCGCGCCGACCGCGAGGGCGAGACTCTTGCCAAGCGGCTCACCGCGTATCTCTTCTATCGCATCTTCGACCGCGTCACGGATGTTCCGATTCCCCGCGACACCGGCGACTTCCGCGTCCTCGACCGGCGCGTGGTCGAGGTGCTGGCGCGGTTGCCGGAACGCAGCCGTTTCATGAAGGGGCTGTTCGCCTGGGTCGGTTTCAAGCAAACCGCAATCGTCTATCAGCGCGAGCCGCGCCACGCTGGGCACACCAACTGGAACTACTGGAGGCTGTGGAACTTCGCGATCGACGCGGTTACCTCGTTCAGCTCAGTGCCGCTGAAAATCTGGAGCTACCTTGGTCTGGTGATTTCGATATTCGCATTTCTGTATGCCTTGTTCCTTACAATCCTGAAGCTCGGCAAGGGTATTGACGTGCCGGGCTATACGTCGCTGATGGTGGTGGTTCTGTTTTTTGGCGGCGTTCAATTGATCACGCTGGGAGTTATCGGCGAGTACCTGAGCCGCGTCTATAACGAGGTCAAGGGGCGCCCGCTGTACCTGGTTCGCGACCTGTGGGGCTTCGACGACCGCAGCCGCGGAGCCTGAGCCCGCGATCGAGCATCATACGTGGACCCGAGTCTCTATCCGCGAATGGCCGAGGTCGAGGATCGCCATTGGTGGTTTGTCTCGCGCCGCGCGATCGTCGCCGGCCTGCTCGATCGTCTCGCGCTCGCGGCCCATCCGCAGATCCTCGAGGCCGGGTGCGGCACCGGGGGCAACTTCCCGATGCTGGCGCGGCGCGGGCAACTGTACGCAACCGAACTCGATGCCGAGGCGCGCCGCTTTGCGGCTTCGCGCGGGCTTGCCGAAATTGCGCCAGGCCGTCTTCCCGATGACATCCCCTTCGGAGGACGGCGCTTCGATCTGGTAGTGATGACCGACGTGCTCGAGCATCTCGATAACGATGTCGCGGCGCTCGCCGCGCTTCGCGCGCGCATGAATCCAGGGGCCGTGCTGATCGCGACTGTTCCCGCGCTCCCCTGGCTGTGGAGCGCGCACGACACGACGCATCATCATCGTCGGCGCTACCGGCCGGCTGAGCTGCGCGCACGTGGGCTCGAAGCGGGCTTCGAGATCCTGAAACTCAGCTACTACAACTTCTTCCTGCTTCCGATAGTGGCGGCCGCGAGGCTCGTTCAGCGCTTCATTGGGGCGCGCCGCGGCGGACACGATCTGCGGATGCCGCCGCCGCCCGTCAACTGGATTCTGACGATGGTTTTCTCCTCCGAGCGCTATCTCCTCCGAAGGATTTCCCTGCCGGTCGGGGTCTCGATCCTGATGCTGGCGCGCAATCCCGACGGGTCGAGTGCGGCGGCGCGGTGAACGAGGCGCGTTTGAAAATGGGAATGCCGGAATTTTGAATGGACCTCCTGAGTTATGCGCTTGGGGTGGTCACCGGGCTGACGTTGGCGGCCGTTTTCGCGTCGGCGGTAGTGTCGGCACTGAAGCCGATTGTAGGCTCGAAAGATCGGTGCTTCACGATAGTCGCCGGAATCGTGACCTCGCTCGCGATCGTCAAGGTCGCGATGTTGCCCTATCTGCCGGGGGAAATAGTGGACCTGCGCCAGTTCGAGATTTGGGGCCTGGCGATGGCGCGTCTTGGACCGGCGCACGCCTACGATCCCCAATTCGCCTGTATGTACACACCCGCCTATCTTTACGTGCTGTGGGCGGCCGCGGAAATCACGGCGCGCACGGGATTCAACCTGAGAGTGATGGTCGAGATACCGCTCGTCACAGCGGATCTTCTGCTCGCGCTGATCGTGTACGCGGCGGCGCGCAAGGTCGGCACGGCGCGGGCCGCGTCGGCGGCGGCGCTGCTGGTGGCGTTCAATCCCGCGCTGATTTACATCAGCACGGTATGGGGCCAGAACGATTCGGTGCTCGCTCTGACCGTCCTGCTGAGCGTGCTGATGGCGGCGGAGCGGCGCTTTGCGATGGCCTGGGCGATCGCGGTGATGGCGGGAATGATCAAAGCGCAGGGCTTGATGCTGATCCCGATCCTCGCGTGGCTGACGCTAATCAGCGGCGGCAAAAGAGATTGGTTGAGGAGCGCCGCCGCGACTATCGCGATCACGATTTTGATAATCGCACCGTTTCAGGTCGTGCATCCGTGGCATTTCATTTGGGATGTTTATTCGTCGTCGGCAAACTTCTTTCCATGGGCCTCCGTCAACGCCTTCAACCTGATGCTGGCGATGGGCGGGCTCATCGTGTTGGACACCGACAGGGTGATCGGACCGGTTTCGTATTTCGAACTTGGTAACTTTTTGTTTGCGATGGTGTACGTGCTCGCGGCGTGGATCATCTGGCGCCAAAGCTCGCCGTGGCTTCTATTCTATTCGGTACTCATCGTTTACCTTGGGATGTTCACGTTCGCGCCGCGAATGCATGAAAGATATCTATTCTATGCTGTCGCGCTGATGGCGCCGCTTGTGCCCACATCACGCACGATCGGGGCGCTCTACGCGGCACTTTCGGTAACGCTCTTTCTTGATGCCGCCTACGTGTTTTTCAATCTCGTGCGCGTGCCTGGGATGGCTGAGGGTCATCTGCCCCTCGGTCCGGATGCGCGGTTCGCGATCTCGATCGTCAACGTGGCCGCCTGCGTCGTCGCCGTCGGATACGGGATATTCGCGGTATATCGCAACCCCGCGTCGCTTCAGAGTGGCGCCGCCGAAGCCGCGCATACGTGACCGGAATCATGCGCAACTCAAACACCTTTGCGCCGCTGCGAGGACGCCCCGTCAACGCCGCCAGCTCCACTATGAAAGCCAGCGCCCTTTTCGCTAGAAATAGTCATCAAAATGCCGCAAGCCCCACTACTGGATATAACTCGGAACAATTCCGGCGGAACGCTGATGAGTGAGGATCGCGTTCGCGTTCCACACCCGGATCCGCGGGAGGGGGTCGCGCGAAGCTTCTTCACCTTCGCGATCGTGGCGATTGCAATTGGAGCGCCTTATTTTTTCACTCAGGCGAGCCATTCCAACTTCCTGATTTACCTTGCATTCGCATGCGCGGTTGCCGGACTTGCGGCGCCACAGATCGTCCGGAATAGATTGGCCGCTACGACTTGGCCCGCCGAAGGGTTCGGCGAACGATGGTGTATCTTCGCCGTGTTTGTCGCGTTCCTCGCTTTCTACGGCGTCACAATGTACGAGCCCAGTCCATTCAACGCCCACGTCCGGCAGGCTTTCGCGTTAATCCACGGTCACACATGGATCGACGCTCCGAACTATATCGAGCATGCGCAGTTCCACGGCCGGAGCTATCAGCTTCATCCTCCTCTGCCCGCCATTCTGCTTATTCCGTTCGTCGCGTGGTGGGGAATGGCCACCAGCCAGTCGCTCTTTTCGGTCGTCGTCGGTGCGCTCGATGTGGCGCTCGCGTGGAAGATGCTCGGGCGATTGAAGCTCACCGCAAATGCGCGCGTCTGGCTCACCATATTTTTTGGGGTAGGGACGATCATCTGGTCGGAGACGGTCAACGGCGGGAGCTGGGAAGTCACGATGACGGTGGCGGTGGGCTTCACGCTCGCCGCCCTCGCTGAGATCTTAGGCGAGGCACGTCCGTGGCTGGTTGGCCTGCTGGCGGGGCTGGCGGCGATCGCCCGGTACGATCTCGCTTTCGTATGGCCGGGCTGGATCGCGCTCGCCTACCTGCGCCGGGGCAGCGTTCGCGCGCTCCTGCCGATGGCTCCGGGGTTCGCGATTGCGGCGCTGGTGTATGGCGCTTTGAACTTCGCGCGCTATGGGAACTTCTTCGACCGCGGAGTATTCATCTTTGCGCCGCCGGGTTCGGTGTTGTTTTCACTCAAGTACTTGCCGGGAAACTTGTACACACTGCTCTTCATGGCGCCGAACGTCAGCAGCAAGTTTCCCTATATTCATCCGGAAATAGGGGGGCAGGCGCTGGTTCTTACCAGCCCGGCGTTTTTGCTCGCGCTGCGGCCAAGCTTGCGGCGAACGATGCCGGTGATCCTGCTCGCGATGGCGTTAATATCTGTAATTCCGGATCTGTTCTACTGGACCAATGGTTTCCAGCAGTTCGGAACCCGTCATTACGTACATGCATTCCCGTTTTTGCTCGCCCTGATGGGGCTCGGCTTGCCGCGAGGACGCGCCGACCAGTTGACCCGAATTCTCATTGGCTACTCGATAATACTAATCGCATTCGGCGTCTGGCATATAGGGCATTATGGCTTTGGCGGCTGATTCCTCTTCCGCCTCGGGCGGCGAGCGGCCACCGCCCGGCGATCGCGCCGCGTCATCGGCAGCCGCGCGGGCATTCACTCTCGCCGGATTCTGGCGCACCGCGGAGGCGCGCTGGGTGGGGCTTGGCGCGACCCTGTTTGGAGTGCTCTTCAGCTATCCAATATTGCTGCGGCTCACTCAGCCAAGCGAGCAGAACGACTGGGATTTCGAGGCGGAGCTTCACTGGGTGGCTTATTACTCAGTGAGGCATTTTCATCAGATTCCATTGTGGAATCCCTACAAATGCGGCGGGATGGCGATGCTCGGCAATCCGCAGTCGCGCATTTTCACTCCGTTCTTTGCGCTTCACCTGATCCTGGGTGCGATGGTCGGGATGCATCTTGAGATCACAATGCATCTCGCGATCGCATGGGCGGGAGGCTACCTGTTCTCGCGACTGCTCGGGTTGCGGCCGCTGTCCGCGATAGTCGCGGCGACGGTATTTCCCGCAGGGGGCTGGTTTCCCTTGCATCTCGGCGAAGGACACCTCACATTTCTTGCGGTCGCGTACCTGCCGTGGTTGCTCGCTGCGATTGTGGCGGCCGAGGAGCGATTCCAAGTCGCCACCGTGGCGATAGCATTACTGTTCGCATTTTCGTTCGGTGAAGGCGCGGCGCTGATGGTAGTCACGGAGTTGCCCGTGGTGGGGTTGTTCGGAGTATTCGAGATGCTCCGGCGGCGGAGCCTTCGTCCGCTTGCGGCGATCGGCGTGGGAGGGACGCTGGGACTGGGTATCGCGGCTGTGATGCTGCTTCCGATGCTCGAGGTGGTACGCGAACGCGGCCGGATTGCGTCAGGCCCCGCGTGGGTGATGTGGCACGACCTGCCGCGGATTTGGTTCGCGAGAGATCAGGTTCAGATCGCACTTCAAAATCGCTTCTTCATCGAATTTGGATCCTATCTATCGCCCGCGTTCGTCGTGCTCGCGGCAGCGAGCCTGATATTCTTTCGCCCGCGCACTATCCCGTGGCTGTTGATCGGATGGTTTCTCGTCCTTGCGCTGCGGGGTGATAACTGCCTGATACCGGTGTTCACCTGGATGCGCGAATTGCCGTTCCTTTCGATAATGCGGCTGAGCTCAAGATTTCTGATTCCAATTTCCTTCTGCGTGGGCATCGCCGCGGCTTATGGCGCCGAGGAGTTGCAGCGCCGGTTTGGCGGCCCCGGGTGGTGGTGCGTCGCGGTGCTGCTGGTTGCCGGTACGGTCGATTCTCTGCTGGTGGGCACGCCGTTTCTGGTTGACGCCTTCGATCGTGTGCCGCATCAGATTCCGTACTCCGCCGATTTCCGCCAGTTTGCCGACGGCGATGTCTTTGACCAGACCGTAGTCGCACAGGCCAATCTAGGTTTTGTCCATTGCTACGAATACACTCCGTGGAAGACGACCGTGGTCGCATACAATGAGAAGGGCTACATGGGCGAGCAGTACATGGCCGGCCCGGGCACGGTCCAACTTGTCATGTGGTCGCCGAATCGGCTGAGTTATCGGGTCGATGCGCCCGCGCGAGCCACGGTCGTGATAAATCAAAATTACGAGCCCGGATGGAGTCTTGCGCAGGGGCAGGGCAGCGTGGTCTCGGCCAATGGATTACTGGCGGTGTCGGTTCCGGCGGGACGGCAATCTATTACACTGAGGTACCGCGGCACCGCGTTCGAGTTGGGTGCGCTGATTTCGATCCTGAGCCTGCTGATTGCCGTGGCGCTAGTGTGGTCTGGTTGCCGCAGGCAGTGACCGCAGGCGGTTAAACCGCCTCGCGAGACCCCCCTTACGTTGCGACCAGTCTTGCGGCAAGCTAGACCCGTCCGAAAGTGCGGGGCCGGAGGAAAGAAGCTTCGGGTGCGCGGGCGGACCGGTGCATGCACGAGATCATTAAACCCGAGCATATCGCGGACATTCTCGCGACCTGGGGCTACCTGGGCATCTTCGTCTGCGTGTTCGTTGGCAATCTCGGCGTGCCGGTTCCTGAAGAGACCGTCATGCTCGCGGCAGGATTCCTGGCCGGGCGCAATATCCTCGATCTGCGAATCGTCTATCTCATCACGATCGCCAGCGCGGTCAGCGGCGACTGCTGCGGATTCATCCTGGGCCGCACCGGAGGCCAGCGGCTGCTCGCCCGTTTGGCCGCCAATTTCAGCTTCGCCCGCCAGCGTTACGATCGCTTGCAGATCTTCTTCCAGACTCACGGCGCCAAGGCGGTCTTCATGGCCCGCTTTATCGCGGGCGTCCGCTTCATGGCCGGCCCGATGGCGGGTGCTGCTGGGATGCCGTTTTTCCGTTTCCTCGGCTGGAACGTGCTGGGCGCGATGGTCTGGTGTACGCTGATCTCGACGGTAGGTTATCTGGTTGGCGATGAACTTTATCACGCGCTCCGGCTCGCGCATCTGGCGTCGCTGTGGGTTGCGATCGCGGTCCTGCTGCTGGCGGGAGCGTTCGTGTTCATGTGGTGGCGTGACAGACATCAACCTGTCGCGCCACCCGAACTATAGCGGGATGCCTCGAAACGTTCGTTGCCGCACAGCGGGCGCGCTGCCGATTACACACCTTGCGAAAGCGCTGGCCGCATTCGTGGCGGGATTGGCAGCGATCCTGATCGTGTCGGGATGCAGGCCCGCGCCCGCGATGCGCCTGCACTATCTGCCCGGCTTCGTTCCCGGCTCCGAGCGAATCTTCGGCCCGGTGCGAATCGCGGTGCTTCCCGCGGGCGGCGCAATCGCGTCGGGATGGATTCGCGTCGGTGGAGTCTATGCGGTTGACGGTTCGCTCGATCGTCCGCTTTACGTGCATGACCTTGGAGGTTCGGTCACCGAGGCTGTCGTCCGCGCGCTGGGCGACGCGGGGCTCAAGCCGGCCTTGTCGGGGTCGCTCAGAAACGGCGCCGCGTCGCTGCCGGTGGGCGTTGATTTCGTGCTCACGACGACGATCGAAGAAGCCTCGATCGACAAGCATTACGGCGCCGATGAAACCGTGCACGGTCAATACTTCGTCATGAAGGCCAAGGTGCGAATCAAGTTCACCCTCGCTTCGCGCGCCAACTCCGATCTTTACGTTGGCGAGACGATCGGAACCGAAGATGAACCGCCGGCTCCGGTCGGCACGGAAGTATTTTTGCCGCTCGAGACCGACCCGCAGGAATCGATGTCGGTCGCGCTGTCGCGCGCAGTCGGGGCGCTGATGCTGCATAGCGGCTTTCGCGATGCGCTGCCGAAGGCCGACGTTGCAACGAGCGGCACGACTGCGCCTTCGCCGGCTCCGAGCGCCAGCCATCGCTAGCGCGCGGCCGCAAGCCGTGGTAGGAAATAATCATACCCGAGCGACGGAATGACGCGATGGCATCTACCGCGGTAAAGCGAACGATCTCTCTGCCCAAAGACCTTGCGCGCGAAGCCGAGCGAATCGCGCGCGCCGAGTCCCGGAGTCTCAGCTCCGTGATCCAGGATGCCCTTCGGATAGCGCGCACTGAGCGGATGAATCGCGAGCTCGGCGGGATTCAGGGCTACTGGAGCCGCAAGGCGCGCGAAAAGGGCATTCTCACCGAGCGGGATCTGCAACGGTACCTGCGCGATTGAGAGTCGTTTTCGACACCAACATCTTTGTCTCCGCATTCGTATTTCCGGGCGGCAGCGCGGACGCCGCGCTTCACCGCGTCGTGAATCGCCGCGACCGCCTTATACTGTCTCATGCGATCATCGACGAATGCCTCGGCGTGATGGCGCGGAAGTTCGGACGCGACGTCAACGAATTGGCGCGTATCGCAGTGTTTCTCGGCGACGTTGGCGTGATGGTTCAACCGCCGCGGCGCATTCGGGCACTCACGGACGAACCGGACAACCGAATTCTTGAATGCGCGATCGCGGGACGCGCTGACGCGATTGTTACTGGTGACGGCGCGATGCTCCGGCTGGGAGCGTTCCGGCGGGTGCGGATTTTGACGCTGCGTCAATTTCTCGAATCGCCCTGAGGGGCCGGCATGCCCGGCGCTCTCTGCGGCGGCTAGCGTGCGCGTTTGCGGTCTTCTTCTCGTTTGCGCAGTTCGACGCGGCGAATTTTGCCGCTGATCGTCTTTGGCAGTTCGTCAACGAACTCGATCTCGCGCGGATATTTGTAGGGCGCCGTGATGCGCTTGACGTGCTCCTGCAGGTCGCGGGCGAGCGCGTCGGATTTCACAGCATCCGGCGCGATCCGCACAAACGCTTTGACGATCGATCCGCGATCGGGGTCCGGACTCGCGACCACCGCCGATTCGATTACCGCGGGATGCTCGAGCAGCGCGCTCTCAACCTCGAACGGCCCGATTCGATAGCCCGCCGAAATGATCACGTCGTCGGCGCGTCCGACGAACCACAGGTATCCGTCCAAGTCGCGCGTGGCCAGGTCTCCGGTCAGATAATAATCGCCCTGAAAGACCGCCGCGGTCTCGGTGGGGTTCTTCCAGTACTCGAGGAACAACGAAGGCGGGCGTTCAGGCGCGACTCGCACCGCGATCTGTCCGGCTTCGCCGTCCTTTACCTCGCGCAAATCTTCATCGAGGACGCGCACGTCGTGTCCCGGGAACGGCAGTCCCATCGAACCGGGCTTTATCTCCATCCCGGGCACGTTTGCCGCAAGGATGATCGTTTCGGTTTGCCCGTAGCCATCGTGAATCGCAAGCCCCAGGCGATCTTTCCATACCTCGATCACTTCCGGATTGAGCGGCTCGCCGGCGCCTGTGCAGTGGCGCAGCCGGGGAAACTGGTAAGCCGCGAGATCTTCCTTGATCAGCATCCGGTACTCAGTCGGCGGCGCACAGAACGTTGTGATGTTATAGCGCGCGAGTAACTCGAGCTCGCGTTTGGGCTCGAAGCGGCCGTTGTACATGAACGTTGCGACGCCGTTCATCCACGGCCCGAACAGGACGCCATACGCGGCCTTGGCCCATCCGGTGTCGGATGTCGTCCAGTGAACTCCGTCGGCGGCCACGTCGAGCCAGTTCCGCCCGGTGTACTGATGGCTCCACGTGTAGGCGTGGCTATGCAGGACCGCCTTCGGTTCCCTGGTGGTGCCGGAAGTATAATAGCAAATTGCGGGATCGGCGGCGCGAGTGGCTATTGGCGTGTAGTCCGCCGACACCTGCTGCATCAGCTCGGGCAGCCCCTGCCATCCGGAGCGCGAGCTTCCCGCCAGCAGAAAGTGGCGCAGGCCCGGGCACTGGCTGCGCAGCTCGGCCACCATCGTGGCGCTTTCGACGCCGGCGATAATCGCGCACGCGCCGGAGTGATTCGCACGGTAAACCAGGTCCTTCTCGCGCAGCATCGCGGCGCACGGAATCACGATCGCGCCCATCTTGAGCGCGCCGATGTACGCGGCCTGCCACATCGTGATGCGCGGCAGAACCAGCAGGACAGGGTCGCCGCGCCGCACGCCCACGGCCTCGAGCACGCCCGCAATCTGGTTGGATTGCGCGCGCAGATCGGCGTAGGTCAGGCGCGCGCGCTTGCCGTTCTGGTCTTCCCACAACAGTGCGACTCGGTTGGGGTCGCCGGCGAAGTGATCGACGATCGCGCCGAAGTTGAAGTGTTCGGGCACGCTCCACTTGAAGTCGCGATGCCGCATGCGATGGAGTTTGGTGGCGTCGGTCATATGAATCCGTTCCCGCGCGCGGCGCGCGCTCGCGGAGCCTGCGACCGTTTGGCCGCGGCGCGGATGTATTTGACCGACACGGGAGACAGGTCGTCGCGTTCGACGCGCACGTCGATTATCGCAAACGAGCGCGATCGGTGCGCCGCGGCGAGCGCCTTGCGAAGCTGCCCGAGCGTATGCGCCTCGAAGCCCGCGCCGCCAAAATCCCGCGCGAGCTTCGCGTACGGCCACGACGGAATGTCGAGCAGGTCGCGGCGTTCGACGATCGGCCGGAAGATGCCCCATCCGCCGTTGTTGACGATCAGCACGATCGGATTGATGCCCATTATCGGTGCGTGGGATATCTCGGGACCAGTCATCTGGAAGCCGCCGTCGCCGCATAGCACGATCGGCCGCATCCCCGCGCCCACCTGCGCGCCCATCGCGGCCGGCACCGCGAATCCCATCGAGGCATAAAACCCCTGCGCCAGATAGGTACTGTGATGCGGCACGCGCACGTCGAGTCCGCCGAACAGCATGTCGCCTGACTCGGTAACGACCAGGTAGTTATTGTGCGCGGCCAGGAATTCATTGACCGCGACCAGAATCTGCGCGACGCGGATCTGCTTGTTTTCGGCGGTGGACGTGCCGCCCAGATTATCCGCGTAAGTCACCGTTTCTTCGTGATGCCGCAGCTTTTGGCGCAACAGCGCGCGAACGAAATCGCGCACGCCGACATCGATATACGTGTGATACTTCACGTCCACTTTGCGATCGACCGCCCACACCGAACGCCCCTGGATGACGCGCGGCGGACGATTGCCAAAATTCATGTCGGTCTTGAGGCATCCGAGGTTGAGCACAAAATCCGCCAAGTCCATCCGCGCGACGATCGGCGGCGGGCTTATCGGTCCGACGTGCACGCCCATGTAGAGCGGATGGTCCATCGGGAACGCGCCCTTGCCGAGCACCGTCGCGCACACCGGCGCACCCATCTTTTCGGCCAGCTCGACCAGCTCGTGCGCCGCCTTGTAGCGATGGATCTCGATACCCGCGATCATGACCGGACGCCGGCTCGCGTTGAACATCGCGGCCGTTTCGCGCGCGGCTTCCTCGACCTTGCGCGAGTCGGATTCGCTGAAGTGCAGATGGCCGTCCCAGTCGATCAGCTCTTTGGGCACTTCGATCACGCGGTCAACCATGTCGCGATGAATCTCTACATAGCCGGGGCGCTGCTCGGCCCAGATGGCGCGGACCACCGCGTGCAGCTCCTGCGCCGCGGTGCGCGGATCGGTCAGCACGCGCGACGCGCAGGTCACCTCCTGGTAAATGCGATGCTGCGATTCGATCTCGCGCGCCTGATGATGGATTAGCGTGCCGAGCTTGCGTTCTTCCTCGCCGGGGCCGCCCGAGAAAATCAGAATCGGCACGCGCTCGGAAAACGATCCTGCGACCGGATTCACCATGTTGTGGCCGCCCGCGCCATACGTGACGCAGGTCACACCTATCTTCCCGGTCGCGCGCGCGTAGCCGTCGGCGGCAAACCCGATGCCGGGTTCGTGCGAGAGGGTGACGATCCTGATGCCGTGGCGCTTGCCGAGCGCGAAAAACAGCTTCAGCGCAAGATCGCCCGGGATACCGAAAATCGTATCGACGCCGATTTTGCGCAGGTATGCGACGAGAAAGTCGCCTAGCGCCATGTGCCGTTTCAACCCGCGAGCCTCCTTTCGCCAGCCGCCGCGCCGGTTATTGTAGCAGAAAATCCGTTCCGGTCCGGCGCGTAAGCGATGGCATTATCGGACTGCGCTTGTGCTAAAGTACCGCCTTAAGGGTATCTGGTAGATGTTCCGGCAATTCCTGCGCATGCAATTCTTGTCGCCGATGACGGTGGGCAGATTCTTTGCCTTCCTGCCCCAGTTCGTCCGCGTCTTCTGGCGGCTGATGGCCGACGCGCGTGTGCCGATTTTACCCAAGATGGTGCCGGTGCTGGCTTTCTTCCTGATGCTGACTCCGCCCGCGCTCGAGCTGGATTTTATCCCGCTGGTGGGCGAACTTGACTGGATCCTGGTGGCCGTCGCCGCCCTCAAGCTGTTCGTCTGGCTGTGTCCGCCCGATATCGTTCGCGAGCACGTAAGCCGGATCGCACGGGGCGAGTAACCGCACTTCGAGTAGCCAAGCACCCTGATGCGTCCGAGAACAATTCTCTTCGGTATTGCGGCGATCATGATCGCCGCGCTCGTATTCCTGTCGATCGCCGACCAATTTTTCGTCGATCTCCTGTGGTTCCGCTCGCTCGGTTTCGAGCAGGTGTTCGCGACTGAGGTGACCGCCCAGATCGCGATCTTCGCGCTCGCCTGGATCGTCGCGTTCGCCGCGATCGCCGCCAGCGGCCTGGCCGCGGTCGGGCTGAGCCGCGATCGCGAGCGGCTGCACGTCGTGCGCCGGCCCGACCAGATGAGCGAGGTTAATCTGCCCGAGCTGATTCGCGCGCTTGGCGAGCGCGTGCCATGGAAGACGATCGTGATGATCGCCGCGGCAGTGCTCGCGATCCTTGCGGCGCAGGGCGAGTCTTCGAGCTGGGACCTGTATCTCAAATCGTTCTACGGCGTGCCGTTCGGGCTGACTGAGAAAGCCTTCGGCAACGACGTGGGTTTCTACGTCTTCACGCTCCCACTGCTCGAGGATCTTCGCGATCTTTTTCTCCTGGTGATTTTCCTGTCCGGCGCGGCCGCGGTCGGGGTGTACTGGGTTCGCGGAGCGCTGGATTTCCGCGAATCGCCGCCCCGTGTCACGCCGGGCGCGGCGGCGCATCTGTCGATTCTTCTCGGACTGTTTTTCGTCCAGCGCGCGATGAGCTATTGGCTGGCGCGGTTCGGATTATTGTTTCACACCAACGGCGTCGTCTTTGGCCTGCGCTACGTGGACTCGCTTTTGTGGCGTCCGGGTCTGTGGCTGCTGGTGGCGCTGTCGATCATTGCGGCTGTGGTGTGCTTCTCGAACGCCACGGCAAAGGGACTGCGCCGCCCCGTGATCGCGGCGGTGATCGTGTTCGCCCCGGCGCTGATTTTGAATTTCATCCAGCCGGTCCTTGAGCGCCTGATCGTCAAACCCGACGAGCTGCGCGTCGAGCGCCCGTACCTGGAGCGCAACATCGCGATGACCCGGCGCGCGTACAAGCTCGACGGCGTGGACGTGAAACCTTTTGGGGGCAAGGGGTTGCTCACGATGACCTCGATCCAGCAGGATGCGCCGACGATCAAGAATATCCGGCTGTGGGATCCGCGTCCGCTCCTGGCGACTTACCGCCAGCTCCAGGAAATCCGGCTGTACTACGACTTCAGAGACGTGGATATCGACCGTTACAATATCGCGGACGATTACACAGAGGTGATGCTCGCGGCGCGCGAGATGAATGTCGCGCAGCTTCCCGACAACGCGCAGACCTGGGTGAACCAGCATCTGAAATTCACTCACGGCGCCGGCGTGGCGATGAGCCCCGTGAACGCGAAGGATTCCGAGGGCCTGCCGATTTTCTATATCAAGGATATTCCGGCGAACTCGAGCGTGGGGCTCAAGATCGATCAGCCCGGAATTTACTTTGGCGAAGAGCCGGATAACTACGTCGTCGTGAACTCGGCGACGCCGGAATTTGACTATCCGAGCGGGACCGACAACGTTTTCTCGTTCTACAAGGGCTCGGGCGGGGTGCCGATTGCCGGGTTCTGGCGGCGCCTGCTGTTCAGTTTCTACTACCGCGATATCAACCTGCTGGTGACCGAAAATATCGTCGCGCAGAGCAAGATTATGCTGCGGCGCAATATCATCGGCCGCATATCCTATATCGCGCCGTTCCTGCATCTCGATCCCGACCCGTACCCCGTGCTGCACAACGGGCGCATCGTCTGGATCGTCGATGGTTATACCACCAGCGAGCACTTCCCCTACTCGCAGCGCAGCGGCGACGGTATCAACTATATCCGCAATTCAGTCAAGGTCGTGGTTGACGCCTACTCCGGACAGACCGACTTTTATGTGGCCGATCCCGACGACCCGGTGATCAAAACCTGGGAACGGATCTTTCCGCTCCTGTTCAAGCCGCTTGGCGCGCTGCCCTCCGATCTGCGCGCGCATATCCGTTACCCGGAGGGTCTGTTCCTCATCCAGGCCGAGATCTACAGCACCTATCACATGACCGACCCGCAAGTGTTCTATAATCGCGAGGATTTGTGGGGCTTCCCGCGCGAGAATTACGGCGGCGAGACGGTGCAGATGCAGCCCTACTACGTGATTATGCGGCTGCCCGGCGAGTCCCATGCCGAGTACATTCTGATGCTCCCGATGGTACCGCAGGGGCGCGACAACATGATTTCGTGGCTGGCTGCGCGATGCGACGGCTCCGACTATGGGCATCTGTTCGAGTATTCGTTCTCGAAAGACAAACTGTTTTATGGCCCGTATCAGATCCAGGCGCGCATCAATCAAAGCCCCGACATCTCGCGCCAGCTTTCGCTATGGAATCAAATGGGCTCGAAGGTGGTGCTCGGCAACCTGCTTGTTATCCCGATCCAGGATTCGCTGCTCTACGTCGAGCCGCTCTACATCCGGGCCGAGAACGGACAGCTCCCCGAGTTGCAGCGAGTGATCGCGTCGTACAGCGACCGGGTCGTGATGGGCGACACTCTCGATTCGACCTTGCAAGCGCTCTTTGCCGCGAAGGTTACGCCGTCGGCGCCGACGATTTCGAAGGTCGCCCCGGCAGCGCCGCCCCAGCAACAGGTCGCGGCATCTGCCGCGCCGCCGCCGCTGACTCCCGCAGATCTGAAGGCCGCGGCGTCGCACTATGCGCGCGCGCTCGACGCGCTCAAGTCGGGCGACTGGACCGCGTTTGGAGATGAAATGAATCGCCTCGGCCACGACCTTGGGCGCGAGCCCTCGGGGGCGAATCACTAGCGAGTATCGCGAAGCAGGGTAATCGCTCCGCCAGAAGAGGGGATGGCGTGCGCGACGCGAAATATCTGAGCAGGGTTCAGAACCCGCCGCCGGCTGAGCCGGAAAGCACAAATCAAGACGCGCAGCTTTGCGCGGCGATAGCTAAATTAGCCGAACATGGCCGAATTGCGCTCGGCGCCCGCGCCTGCGTGGTGGCGTGGGATACTCCCGGCGGCGCAGTCGAGGCGATCTCGCCCGGCGCCGCGGCAAGTGAAGAGCTGCGCGCCGCGATAGCCGCACTAGCCGAGCGTCCGGGCGCTCGCGGGCGGGAATTTTGCGCGGCGGAAATCGCGCCGGATGTGACCACGCTCGGGCTGCGCGACGGGTCGGTCGCGCTGCGAGTCGGGGCCGCTGGCGGCGCCGCACGCATCGCTGCAAAAACTGAAGCGATACTTGAACTTGTCGGACGTGCGGCGATCGCCACGATCACGGGCGCCGAAACCGCGCGCTCCCGCACCTTTTGGCGCGACAAGGCCGCCGCCGCGCTCGCCCGCTCCGCCGCGCTTGCCGAGACCGCCGCCGCGCGGGAAGCCGACCGCGAGGCGCTCGACCGCGTGGCGGAGAAGATCGCCGTGCTGGAAGGAGCGGGGCGGTTTGCCGCGATGGGCGCAGCCGTGGCGAGCGCGCTCGGATGCCGAAAGTGGATCGTCGCGGCGCCGCGCGGCGGCGCGCTGGGAATCGTAGCCGCCGCGCGCGGGGTTGCGCGTCCGCGCGAGCTCGGCGAAGCTTCCGCGATTTCTGAATGCTCCCGCACCGGCCGCCCGCTCATCCGCCTGCCCGGCTTTGCCGCGCCGCGCGCGCTCCCCGAGGACAAGATGCTAGGCGCCGCATGGATCGTATTTCCGTCCGGGCCCGCGGTGATCGGGCTGGCTGAGGGCGATCTGGCGGCGCCCGAGTTCGGCGCACGCGCGGAAACTTTGGGCGCGCGCCTGGCGCCGATCTTTCGCGCCTGGAATGCCGAAGACGCACTCGAAGACAATCGCGCGCTGGTCAGCCGGCTGGCGCTCAGGATGTACACCGCGATCGACGACGAACGCGCGCGAATCGCCCGCGAACTGCATGACGACCAGGCGCAGTTGCTCGCTGCGGCGCAGATCGCGCTCGAGGGCGGCGGCGAAGAGGCGCGCGATATCTTCCGCCAGATCGCACAGGAACTGCGCGCCCGGATCCGCGAGCTCAAGCCGCCCGCGCTCGAGCGCATCACCCTGGCCCAGGCGCTCGAGGCTGAACTCGAGCGCATGCGGCGGCAGGGAATTGCGGGGCAACTGGTGCGCGGAAGGCGCGCCGAGCACATCTCGGCGCCGGTTCAGCGGCTATGCTGGCAGGTCGCGCGCGAGGCTCTCGCCAACGTGACGCGCCATTCCGGTGCGAGCGAAGTCCAGGTGACGATCAAGCGCGACGAACGATGCGCGCGTGTGATCGTGCGCGACAATGGCCGCGGGATGCCGGCGGACGCGCACGCCGCGATGGGGATCGGCGGGATTCGCGAACGGCTCGAATTGATGGGCGGGAAACTCGAGATTGATTCGAGTCCTTCTGGCACCATCCTGAGCGCGGAAATTCCGGAGCCCGCATGAGCGACAATCACGAACGCATCCGCGTGCTGCTTGCCGACGACCATCGCATCTTTCGCGAGGCCCTGCGCCTGGTGCTCGAACCCGAATGCGAAATCGTTGGCGAGGCGGCAAGCGGCGAGGCCGCCATTCACCTCGCCGCGCAATTGCATCCGCACGTTGTCGTGCTCGACCTTGGGATGCCGGGACTCGGCGGCCTTGCGGCAGCGCATCGCATCGCCCGTGACTGTCCGGCCGCAAAGGTGCTGGTGCTGAGCCAGTATGACGACGAGGATTACGTAATCGAGGCGCTCAGCGAGGCGGGCGTCGGCGGCTATCTCCTGAAGACCGACGCCGCGAGCGAGCTTGTGGCAGCGGTGCGCGCGGTGTATTCGGGACGCCGCTACCTAAGTCCGTCGATCGCGCCAATCGTACTCGCCCGCCTGCGCCATCCCCTCAAGCCCGGCGAAAAAAGCGGTCCCAAGCTCACCCGCCGCGAGCGCGAGGTCCTGCGCCTTATCGGCGACGGCGCCACGACCAAGGAAATTGCTCAGCGCCTCGGTATCAGCCCCAAGACCGCGCAGGTGCATCGCGAAAACCTCAAGCACAAGCTCGACCTCCGCTCGACCGCCGCGATCGTGCGCTACGCGATTAAGCACAAGCTCATCCGCATCGATTGATCCCCTGAACGAGCGTTTGGAAGGTTTTGACTACCCCCCGTGCCGCGGTGCTAGACTACGCGCCATCCGGTCTGAACTATCGTTCAGAGGAGGTCTTGGCGATGAAGCGTACGGGAGTTCATCATCTTGGTCTAGCGACGCTCGATATCGAGCGCACGATCGAGTTCTATACGCAGAAGCTCGGATGGGAAGTTGCGTGGGCCGACGTGATTGAAACCCCCGGCAACGGCAAAATCAAGCACGTCTTCCTCAACACCGGCGACGGTTCGCTGGTCGCATTCATGTGCCCCGAAAAAGTTCCCGGCATTCCGACCGAGTGGGCGACCGACATCAACAGCGCGCAAGGCCTGCCGAGCGGCTTCTATCACTTCGCATTCAACTGCGACACGATCGAGGAACTCGATGCCAAGCGCGCGACGCTGCTCGAACGCGGCGTCGATGTGACCGCGGTCGTTGACCATGAATGGTGCCGCTCGATCTACTTCCGCGATCCCAACGGCCTGCTGCTCGAATACTGCGTGACGGTGCGCGAGTTCACCGCCGACGACAAGGTCATGCGGCATCACGATCAGCCGGGCGTGATGGTCAAGGATCCAGAAGAGGCGAAAAAGGTGATGAAGATGTTGATGGGGACGGAGCGCCCGCCGGGCACTCGTCATCCCGTCTGAGCGAGAGCGGAAGTTTGCATATCGCGGGGCGTCCGAAACCGGACGCCCTTTTTTTTCGTAAACGGATGACCGATACTCGTCGGGCCGCAAGCAATTCTTTTGGAGATACTTCATGGCTGAGATGGGAATTTTCGAAGCGATGTATTCCGCGCGGGCGCTGCGCCGGTTCAAACCCGATCCGGTTCCCGATGAGGTGATGACCAAGGTTCTCGATGCGGCGATCCGCGCGCCCTCGGGCAGCAACGCGCAGTCGTGGCTTTTCGTCGTGGTAAAGGATGCGGAGCAACGCAAAAAGCTCGGCGATATCTATCGCAAGGCCGGCGACATCCTGTTCGCGCTTTATCAGAATCGCACCAAGCCCGCGCACATGGCGCAATCCACCTTCGACAAGCTGCAGGCCTCGGCCACCTATCTGGTCGGACATATGGCTGACGCTCCGGTGCTGCTGCTCGCGTGCCTGAAGCAAATCGCGCCGTCGGGTCCTGCGCCCAAGCTCGCGCCCGAGATCCTCGACAAGATGCGCGGGATGGCGCGGTCGAGCGGCTCGAGCATCTATCCCGCCGTGCAGAACATCATCCTGGCCTGCCGCGCGCAGGGCCTCGGCACGTGCCTCACCACGATTCACATGTACTATGAAGAAGAAGTGCGCGCGATCCTGGGACTCCCGCCCGAAGTGCAGACCTACGCGATGATGCCAATCGGCTATCCAAGCGACAACTTCGGTCCGATCAAGCGCCGACCAGTGAGCGAGGTGGTATGCCTCGACCGCTACGGCAATCCCTGGGAGTGAGTTTGTATATACCCTCTCCCGCCGGGAGAGGGCGGCGCGTCACGGCGATTGCTCCTTGTAGCAATCGCCGTGACGCGCGGGTGAGGGTGCTGCTCGCGCTCAGTCATTCTCGCGCACTAAATCCGCGCGGACCTTCGCGGCGGCAGCTTCCACCTTCTGATGCTGCCCCATCAATTCGGCGAGGCGCGCCGGATCGCGACCGCCCGCGAGGCGGTACTCATCGGCGTTGCGCGCAAAGAGCTGGTACGCATCCAGCATCGCGTCGAAATCGCGATGCGATGCTCGCGCGGATTCGCGCGTCGTCATCGCGGACAGGCCGCGCGCCTTCTTGAGCGCGTAGTAGAACTCTCCCATCTCTTCGGAAGAGACCTGCCGGTTATCGATCGCGAAGTCCGCGCGGCAGTAGTCGGCGAGCTTGTCGGAAAGCTCGGAGATCAAATCCGTATTCGCGCCCAGTTCCTTTCGGTAGCTCGACGAATAGCAAGCCGCCGCGCACAGGATCGCGGCTCCAGCAAAGAAAAAGAGCGCGGGCCGGATCAGACCGGCCCGCTTTCGTTCATTCACTTGATCGCGCCCGATGCATCGATTCCTCAAGCAAGATTCTGCTTGAAGAACGCGATCGTCTTGGCGAACGCCTCCTTGGCGTGCTGCGGATGATGCGACGGGCGATCGTCGCACATGAAGCCGTGGTCGGCGTCGGGATAGAACACGACCTCCGCCGGCTTGCCCGATTCCTTCAGCGCGTCCCGGAAGGCGTCAACCTCGGTGATCGGGATGAACGCGTCCTTACCCCCGAAAAACGCCAGCACCGGCGCCTTAAGCCCCTCGACATACGCGATCGGCGGCTTCACGTTCGCCTGGCGCGAAGTCACCATCCCGCCACCATAGTAGGGCGCGGTCGCCCTGACGTCGGGATTGCGGCACGCGGTCAGAAAGCTAACGCGTCCGCCCATGCAGAAGCCTACCGTTCCGAATACCGGCTTGACTTCTTTTTGGGTCTTGAGAAAATTTATCGCCGCGGTCATGTCGGCGACGATCTGATCATCGTTGATCGATCCCATCAGGCGGAACGCACTCGGCAGATCGTTGTACGCGACGACGTTGTTGGGCTGGCGAAAATACAGGTTCGGCGAAATCGCGACGAAGCCCTCGGCTGCGAAGCGGTTCGTGATGCTCTTGATATGGGCGTTGAGGCCGAACGCTTCCATGACTACCACCAGCGCGGGGTAGGGTCCTCCCGACGCCGGACGCGCCAGATGCGCGGGCATCTTCTCCGCGCCCGTCGTCACCATTACTTCCTGTGACACAACTTCCATGATCCTGACCTCCCTGGTGATGAACCCCGGCGCGCGCCCGATCGAACCGCGCCCACTAACGGGTTCGCAAAATTTCTCGCATACATCGCGGCGATCCTCAAGCGACGCGCACGCGGCGTCTCGCTTCCGCCCATCGGCTGCCTGTACGATACCGCCGAACTCCAGGTCGATCTGAGGATATCGCATCGCGCCGATGATCCCGCTTCGCGATAGCGCCGCGCCGCGCCGCCTGACTCCCGTAAACCTGGCGTTGATCGCGGTCAACCTGGCGGTATTCACCTACGAACTCATGCTGGGCACGAAAGCCACCGGATTCGTCGCGCGCTTCGCGATGGTTCCGGCGCAGGTGTCGGCGGCGTCGGGCGCGTTGGCCGCTATCCTGACGCGGCCGTTCGCGGCTGGTCCGGCTGGAACAATCGCGGCGCCGCTCGGGACGATGCTCTCCTCGATTTTTCTGCACGGCGGGGTGTGGCATATCGCCGGCAACATGCTCTACCTGTTCATCTTTGGCGCGGCGGTCGAGTACCGGATGGGCTCGCGGCGCTACTTGGCGTTCTATCTTGCCTCGGCAGTCGCCGCCGCGATTGCGACCGTCGCGATTGCGCCGGCTTCGACGGTCCCGGTGATCGGGGCATCGGGCGCGATTGCGGGAGTGCTCGGCGCGTATTTCATTCTCTATCCGCGCGGCCGTATCCTGACCGTGCTGCCGATCTTCGTGTACCTTCAGATGATCGAAATTCCGGCGGTGATTTATCTGCTTCTATGGTTCGGCGTTCAGCTCTATGCCGGAATCGCCGCCGGTTCCCGCGGCGCGATCGCCGGCGGGGTGGCGTGGTGGGCGCACGTCGGTGGATTTTTGTTCGGGATGCTCGTGGGACCAATGATAGCGCGCAATGAAAAGCGCCGCCGCCTTCGCTGAGGGGGTGTGGATGGGCGGTGGATAAGCTCTTCACACGCGGGGGACATCGTGTTGATCTTGAAAAGTCGCTTGATGACGCGCCCCGGTTCGCGCATAATCGCGCCCCTTACAAGAACTCGCGCGCGTCGGAGGTGGTGGTGTGGCAGACGGTGCGGATGACATTCTACGGCGCGTTCCGCCGCAAAATCTCGAAGCCGAACAATCGGTGCTGGGCGCGATCCTGCTCGATAACGAGGCGATCAATTTTGCGCTCGAAACCATAACCGCGGAAGATTTCTACCGCGAGTCGCATCGCGAGATCTTCCGCGCGATGGCGGATCTCTCCGACCGCAGCCAGCCGGTCGATGCGATCACGCTGAGCGACGCGCTGCGCACCCGCGGCAAGCTCGAGATGATCGGCGGCGCCGCGTATATCGCCGAGCTGGCGTCGATCGTGCCGACCGCGGCGAATGTTGCGCACTATGCGCGGATCGTGCGCGAAAAATCCGTCTTGCGCAGCCTCGCCTCGATCGCGACCGAGATCGCCTCGGGCGCCTACGAGGCGCCGGCGAATGTCGAGGAGTTCCTCGACGCCGCCGAGCATCGCGTCTTCGAGATCTCCGAGCGCCGCATCAGGCCCGCCTTCCACGGGATGAAAGATCTCACCGTGGAAGCGATCAAAATGGTCGAGCGGCTCTACGAGCGCAAGGAGATGGTCACCGGCGTGCCGACCGGGTTCGCCGATCTCGATCGCATCACGGCGGGCTTCCAGCCTTCGGACCTGATCATCCTGGCCGCGCGGCCTTCGGTGGGAAAATCCGCGCTCGCGCTGAATATCGCGGCCAACGCGGCGATGCATGCGGAGCCGCGGGTGGGGGTCGCATTCTTTTCGCTCGAAATGTCCAAAGAACAGCTCGTCCTCCGGATGCTGTGCTCGGAGGCGCGCGTCGATAGCGCGAAGGTTCGCACCGGGCATATCCGCAAGGAGGATTTTCCGAAGTTGATCGACGCCGCCGATCGGCTGAGCGAGTCGAATATCCTGATCGATGACTCGTCGGACATCTCGCCGATCGTGCTGAAGGCCAAGTGCCGCCGCCTGATGCGCGACAAGAACAACAACCTTGGATTGATCGTCGTCGATTATCTGCAATTGATGCGCTCGTCGCGTCCCGGCGAGTCGCGCGAAAAGGAAATCTCCGAGATCTCCCGCTCGCTCAAGGCGCTCGCCAAGGAACTCAGAGTGCCGGTGATCGCGCTCTCGCAGTTGAACCGCGCCGTCGAGACCCGCCCCGACCGCCGTCCGCTGCTCGCGGATCTCCGCGAGTCGGGCGCGCTCGAACAGGACGCCGACGTGATCGGATTCATCTACCGCGACGAGATGTATCATCGCGACACCAAGGAGCCGGGCGTCGCCGAAATAATTATCGCGAAACAGCGTAACGGCCCGACCGACACCGCCAAGCTGACCTATCTGAACCAGTACACGCGCTTCGAGAACTACAGTCCCGTCACGGCAGACGCCTACGAAGACGCAGGCAGCTAAGCGCGCCGCGTCCTGAATGGACGATAAAACGGCGCGCGCGATACGTCGCGAGGGCGGTCCGGCTATTCGCGCGGCCTGATTTCGTTGGCGGGAAACACCCGACCGCCCACCACAGTTCCCCATACGCCCAGGCGGGCGAGCGCCATCGGCTCAACTGCGAAGGGATCCTGTTCCAGCACCGCGAAGTCGGCGAGCTTGCCCGGCTCGATACTGCCGATGCTGGCGTCGAGGCCCAGGACGTACGCCGCATCGATCGTCGCCATGCGCAGCGCCTGATCCATCGTAAGGCGCTCATGCCCGCACATGGTCGTGTTCTCCGAAAGTCCGTAGCGCGCGATCCCGACTGACATACCGAGCAGCGGCCGGGGCGGCGCGACGGGAGTATCGGAATGAAATGCCGTCGGGACGCCGGCGTTGAGCAAAGTCGCGACCGGCGACAGATGATGCGCGCGGTCGCGCCCCAGCACGTTCGGATACATCTCCCCGCGCAGCCATATGTAGTAGAGGTTGACGTTGGCACAGGCGCCCAAAGCCTTGAGTTTGCGGATCTGATCGTAGCGGGCCATTCCGAAGTGCTCGAACGTGAATCTGTGATCGAAGCGGGGGAACTTGTTTTGCAAGCGCTGCAGCGCATCGATGGTCACGTCCTGCGCTTCCTCGCCGATCGAGTGGACGAAAATCTGCTGGCCGTCGCACCACCACGGCTCCAGCGCGGCGTATAGCTGTGCGGGCGGCGTTATCCAGATGCCTTCGGTGCCGTCCACGTAACCGGGCGCGCCGGGCTTGAACGTGAGGCCGTTGAAGGAATCGTCGGCGAAGAATTTCACGCCGCGATACGCCAGTCGTTCGGTGCTGGTGCGCTGCAGCGCGTGCACCGCGGCCATCGCATTGGCCAGGCCGTCGTGGCGCGCGATTAGCGCATGCGCCGCCGGTATCGCCATCAGCCGCTCAGGGGTGTCCGGATGGTTGAAGACCGCGTCCAGCAGACGAGCTTCGAGTTCGAAGTTCAGCGTGCCCATCGCGTGATCGGTCGTAGTCGTGATCCCATTGCGGCGATTCATGTCGATCAGCGACCGCATCAAACCAACCGCGGTTTCCGGCTTGAGATAATTCCGCAGTTCCTCGGCGAGCGCGTGTGTTGCCGCGGCGACGCCCAGAAACTGGCCGTTCAGCGCGCCGTCGGCATCACGCCCTACACCCACCAGCGCGAGGTCCTTCGGAACTTTGCGCTTGGCGATGAACGCGCCGTTGGCGTACGCGTGATGCTCGGAGGCATCCCAGACGATAATCGGCCGCTTCGTGGAAATCCGGTCGAGGTCCTGGCGGGTCAGATGCCGGCCCATCGCCGGCGCGTCCCATCCCCATGCGAGCAGGGTACGGCCGGGGTCCTTCATTTCGGCCGCGTACCGCAGCAGCCGCGTGAAGACTTCGGCCTCGGACTTCACCCCCGGAATGTCGGGTCCGTAAGCCTGAGGCGTATCCAGGTATGCGACGTTCGGAAGATTGGCCGTGATTGCGCCGAGCAGCGGATGCTGATGCGGGTCGATGAATCCCGGAGTTATCACCTTGTCTTCGAATCGCCGATCGATCTCGCAGGGATAGCGATCGGTCCAAGGCTTGAGATCATCGAGCTCGTCGCCCAGCGACACAATACGGCCGTCGCGCACGGCGAGCACGCGCGCCTGCGGCCAGCCCGGCGACATCGTGATGATCTTGCGGGCGGTGAAGACTGTGATCGGCGTGACAGAGTTTGGGTCCGAACGCGGCGTCCACGACTCGGCATTGCTCGAAGTTGCCGAGGAGTGACGGGCTATCGAACCGGATGTGCGGCGTGGCGTCGCTCGTCGTTCGCGCTTCCTTTTCATGTCATCGGCTCCCGAAACTCCTCCGAAAGCAAGCCGCGGGATTTGAACCTGCGGCGGAATCTGCCCACGACCGAGCGTACCAACATCGCAGACGTTGAGGGTAACCGGGTTCCCCCCCGCATCGTGGATCAGATGTTTGCCCCTGAAGCCATCTACGCGTTCAACTCTTCAAGCAGCGCCTTGGCGTCTTTCAGGGCGGCGGCGCCTTCGGTGACGCTGGCGCATACCAGGACCGGGACGCGGTGGTGTTGCGGGTTCTGGACAGGATCGCGAATGCTCGCACTTGGTCGGTGAAGTATGGAACGGCGACGAGGACCTACTTCAGCGCGGAAAAGGCGGTGGGCATCAGGATGCTGTTGGTGATCGAGGCGACGATCGGGCCGTCGGCTTCCGATTTGGCGCGCGCCTCGATCCATTCGGGATCGGCGGCGAAGGCGGCGAACTTCTTTTCTCGATCGGCCAGCGATTCCCATTGCAGCATGTAAACCAGATCGGAGCTCGATTCGCCGATCGCCACGGTCCAGAATCCGACCTGCTTGATGCCGTGCTTCTCGAACAACCGGCAGGTGACGGTGCCGAAACGC